>NZ_JBLNKT010000038.1:0-35713 GCF_048158525.1 Flavobacterium algoris | reverse complement strand
TTGATTCCAACAAAGCCGGAACTGATACTGCCATTGCAGGGGTCCAATCGGATGTTGTTGCCAATAAAATGGCAAGCGATTTAGCGGATACCACTTTGCAAACGAATATCAATTCGGTTCAAACTACGGTTGATTCCAACAAAGCCGGAACTGATACTGCCATTGCAGGGGTCCAATCGGATGTTGTTGCCAATAAAATGGCAAGCGATTTAGCGGATACCACTTTGCAAACGAATATCAATTCGGTACAAGGTACCGTTGATTCCAACAAAGCCGCAACTGATGCTGCCATTGCAGGGGTTCAATCGGATGTTGTTGCCAATAAAACGGCAAGCGATTTAGCGGAAACTACTTTGCAATCGAATATCAATACGGTACAAGCTACCGTTGATTCCAACAAAGCCGCAACTGATACTGCCATTGCAGGAGTCCAATCGGATGTTGTTGCTAATAAAGCAGCCAGCGATTCAGCGGATACTGCTTTGCAAACGAATATCAATACGGTACAAGCTACCGTTGATTCCAACAAATCCGCAACTGATACTGCCATTGCAGGAGTCCAATCGGATGTTGTTGCTAATAAAGCAGCCAGCGATTCAGCGGAAACCACTTTGCAATCGAATATCAATTCGGTACAAGGTACCGTTGATTCCAACAAAGCCGCAACTGATGCTGCCATTGCAGGGGGCCAATCGGATGTTGTTGCCAATAAAACGGCAAGCGATTTAGCGGATACCACTTTGCAAACGAATATCAATTCGGTTCAAACTACCGTTGATTCCAACAAAGCCGCAACTGATGCTGCCATTGCAGGGGTTCAATCGGATGTTGTTGCCAATAAAACGGCAAGCGATTTAGCGGATACTGCTTTGCAATCGAATATCAATACGGTACAAGCTACCGTTGATTCCAACAAAGCTGCAACTGATACTGCCATTGCAGGAGTCCAATCGGATGTTGTTGCTAATAAAGCAGCCAGCGATTCAGCAGATACCACCTTACAAACGAATATCGATGCTGTTCAATCTGATGTTGACGCAAATGAAAGCGCAACTCAAACCGCACTAAATCTAAAAGCTGATCTGGAATCACCAACTTTAACCGGAACACCATTAGCGCCGACCGCTGTATCAGGAACTAATACAACACAATTAGCTACAACTGAATTTGTAACTGCTGCTGTCGTTGCCATATCTGCAAATTTTGTTGATTTGACAACTGATCAAACCATTGCCGGGACTAAAATGTTTAGCTCTGATGCAACTATTAACGGAGTTACTGTAGGTAGGGGAAAGTTTAATGAAAACTCAAATACTGCAATTGGACTAGGAGCTTTAGAAAATAATGCTGGTTATGCAAATACCGGGATTGGTAGAGGAGCTTTAGCAGCAAATGATGCAGGTGTAGGAAACACTGCGGTAGGATATGTTGCATTATCTAATAATAGTTCAGGTACAGATAATGTTTCTATAGGAAGTAGTACTTTATTAACAAATAGTTCAGGTTCAGAAAATACGGCTATAGGAATTCGAGCTGATGTTGCTACTGATGGAATTACAAATTCTGTTGCTATTGGAGCTAATGCAATTGTCAGTGCATCTAATACGATACAATTGGGTTCCGATGGAACGGGTTCGCATAGTGCCATAACTGATGTTAAAACAAGTGGTAGCTTAACTGCTGCTGGATACAAAATTCCAAGTGGTACTTCTTCTCAATTCTTAATGGCTGATGGAACTATTTCAACAGGCACTATTGAAGTTAGAGAAATGGCGGATGAATCTAGTGCTACGATTTCGCAAACAGAATTTACTTTAAATCAAATTCCATCAGCTAACAGTAAAGT
Organism: Flavobacterium algoris; assembly: GCF_048158525.1. Taxonomy (NCBI): domain Bacteria; kingdom Pseudomonadati; phylum Bacteroidota; class Flavobacteriia; order Flavobacteriales; family Flavobacteriaceae; genus Flavobacterium; species Flavobacterium algoris. The sequence continues at coordinate 33,867 of NZ_JBLNKT010000038.1, read as the reverse complement.
AAAAATGTATGTAAATGGAATTCGAATCAGCAACACGGCTTATAGTGTAAGTGGAACTACATTAACTTATATTCCTGCTAATAATGGTTCCTATATATTATCTGTAAATGATAGAATTCAGTTTGATTATTTTTATTAATAGTAGCTTCTAAAACAGTTATACCATGAAGTTTTATAAAAAAATAGTTTTCTTTTTTTTGATTTTTGCCGCTTTTCAAGGGTATGCTCAAAATACTTTGGATGTTTTAGGCTTAGACAATACTACACCAGCTGCTGTTGCCTATAGTTTACGAAAATTAAGTACCTCATATGTTGGCAATGCCATACAAGTGCGTCGCAGTAGCGATAATGTCACTCAGGATATTGGTTTTGATAGTAATGGAGATTTAGACACAAGTGCATTACTGGCTTTTGTTAGTGGTGATAATGGTTATATAAGTATTTGGTATGACCAAAGTGGCAATGGAAGAGATTTGATTAAAACAGATTATAATCTTCAACCACAAATAGTATTTACAGGAGCTTTAAAATTGATAGGATCAAGAGTAGCCATTGATTTTTTAGGAAACAAAGGATTAGTCTATACGGGGTCATTAAATTTATTTAGTATTTCTACGGTTATAAAATCAGAATCTACCAATTGGCCAAGATTTCATTCTATATTGGATGCTACTCCTAGAATAGGAGGAATACTGACTTCAGGAGGTACTAATTTTTGGCAAGATGTTTATCCTCTTGCTATCTGGAAAAATGGAGTTTCAAAAACTACTTCTGAATCGCTGTCACCAGTTGATGAGGCGATGGTTTTATCAATTAGCCCTCAAACCTATAACGTAAATCAAATATTTATTGGTAATTATGATGGTGGTAGTGATGGTGGCTCTATTTTAGAAACCGAAGCTGTTGCATTCTCTTCTTTGATTTCAAACAGTAATCAACTAAATGTTGAATGTAGTCAAGGGGCTTATTATTCTATTTTAACGAGTTGCAACACAACGATTAATACGCAACCCTTGAATACCAATCATAATGAATGTTTGGGAACTTCAGCTACTCCATTAACAGTTGAAGCATCCGGTATTAATTTAACATACCAATGGTATAGTAACAATATCGCTAGTAATAGCGGGGGAGTAGTAATTAATGGCGCTAACAGTAGTTCTTTTACTCCTTCTACTGCATCAGTTGGAACAACTTATTATTATGTTGAAGTATCAGGCTCATACGGAATGTCAATACTAAGTGATGTTTCTGGTGCCATAAGTGTAGATAGCATGCCTTCGGTTAGTATTTCTCCATCCACAGCTACTATAAATTCTGGAGATTCTATTACACTTACTGCTTCAGGGGCCAGTACTTATTTTTGGGGTTTTAACGACGCTACGCCTTTAGACAATGTGTCGAATTATAAATTAGCAGTAGGATTACGACTTTTAAGATCTGCTTATTCAGGTTCGGCTATTCGTTTGAGAAGAGCTGATGATAATGTGGAAGCTGATTTTGGATTTTCAGGAACAAATTTAAATACTGTAGCCATAAATACTTGGCTAAATGGATCAGCTGGTTATTGTGTTAAACTGTATGATCAATCCGGTAATGGGAATGACATGATTCCATCATCATATAGTGCACAACCATTATACGTTTACAATGGTTTGAATAATAGACCTATTTTAAGATTTAACACAAGTCAAAACATAAAAAACAGTGTGAATTTTTCACCTCCTTACACCGTTATTTATACTGGAAAACAAACGGGTCCTAATAGAGGTAGAGTTTTAAATGCGAATAATAACTGGTTACTGGGATGGTGGAACGGAAATAAAAGTCAGGCTCATTTTGATGGTTGGGTTTCACAACCAGGTGGAATAACTGCTGACAGCAATCCATATGTTTATACTGGAACGGGAAACGGTAGTGAATCAACAATTTTTGAAAATGGGATTTCTAAAACTGTAAATACAAATGGAGGATCTACTGGACCAAACGGTTTGAGAATTAATGACAGTGAATCTTCCGATGCAGATGTTGCAGAGATTTTTGCTTTTGATTCGGTACTATCAACTAACGATAGGTTAGCTGTTGAGAAAAGTTCCGGTTCTTATTACGGAATTTATGGCGATGAACCTTTAGGAAATTCTGCATCAATTACAATATCTCCAACTGAAACTACTACGTATGAATTAACAGGTTATTCTTCTAATGGAGGTTGTTTCGTATCAAATAATATTACAGTAACGGTACTGAAAAACCCCAATTTAAATAATTTTAATGCGCAAATAAAAACCTATTTTGATGGTTCTTACACAATTACACCGCCAACCAGTGTAAGTACTGGTGCTATTACTTACACCAGTAGTAATGCGGCTGTAGCAACAATCAGTGGTATAACTGTAACTATAACTGGAGCAGGGACTACTACAATTACTGCTACTCAGGAAGGCAATGCGACTCATTATGGTGGTTCTATAAGTGCTACTTTGACTGTAAACAATGTTTCTGTTTTAACAAAAAACGGTCAAGTTTCTACCACTGATTTTAATTATATCAATAAAAATGGGGCATTGGCGTCAAGCAATTCATTAACTATTAATGGACAAAATATAGCAACCAAATCTAACGATGGATTATCGGCGGCATCAGCAGGAGCAAGCGCATTACAAATTAAAGCTGATTTTCCGGGTGCTACAGATGGATTGTATTGGATCACAAACCCAAATATCAATGGAGGAACTCCTTTTCAAATTTATGCTGATATGACTACTGATGGAGGCGGCTGGACATTGATATTATGTAATAATAATGGCTCAGGATGGGATGCAAACAATGCTATTTTAAGAAATGAAACGACTCCAACTATTAACGGACAATATTCTATCGTAGCTTATGCCGATTATCTTAAAAAGAGTGGCAGTGGTTTTCAATATATGATAGATGCAACCAATAGAGGCCATTGGGGTGGAATTTGGACCGCAAATCAAGCCTATAGTTTTGTAAATAGGAATAACACTCAAAGAGATATTACATTAAATACCAAATTTGATTCATGGAATTATCAAGGCAGTGGAATAGAAGAAATAATGCCATGGTATGCGCCTGGATCTTGCGGAACCATTACAACAAGTAATGATGCAAATGGTGATTGGTGGGGAACTTTAGTATCTGTTTGTGGTTTTAATCCTGCACCATGGTTGGGTTGCTGTGGTAATTCAGATCCAGGTATTATTTGGTATTGGGTACGATAATACTTTATTGATTATTTTAAAACAATTAAAATATAGGAATAAAAAAAAGGTTCAACTTTACAGCTGAACCTTTTTTAGTATCAAGAAAAAGCACTATTTATACTTTTCCTAATGTATATAATTGTTCCATTGTAGGAGTTAAACTTCCGCCTTTAGGTTCGAGTGTAATACCAAAAGCTTCTGCATCAGTTGCATTATCTACAGCAAACATTTTTTGATTGTTAACCTTGAAATTTTCCAATAGTCCAATGCTTGTAGGAGTCAATGGATTCAGTTTTAATGCCCATACCTGATACACCATTCCTTCTGGCGGTTCTGGTAATCCTGCGGCATCTACATAAACCACTTTGGTTTCTTTATTCCAATATACTTTCGCAGAGGATTGTGGTGCAACAGCTTGTCCACCAAGTGCTACAACCGTATTGTTTGCATCTCTTACAACTGCTAAACTAGTTTCGCTGGCTTTATTTTTTAATTGTAAAGCATTCAAATCTTTTTCCATTTTTGCTTTCTCCACTTCAACGTTTACTACTTGAGTATTGGTTTGCTCCAACTGATTGTATTGGTAACCAATACCTACTAACAATAGAATTGCTGCTGCCCAACCAATGTATTGAGACCAATTTCTTGTTGGTTCCAATTCGATAACTTTAGTAGCATGTTTAAGCTCTAGTTTGGACTTTATTTTTTCGTAATTCGCCACAGAATGAAACGGTGAAAAGCTGGAAGATAGAGCTACAATAGCCTTTTCTATAGCAATAATTTCATCGTTTATTTCTGGATTATTTTTTGCCATGGCGTTCACTTCTTCATTTTCGGTTTCAGTGAGTAAACCATAAACGTAGAGTTCTAAAATACCTGATTCTATATATTCTTTTGCTTCCATTATACTTTCAAATAATTTCTTAAATCATTAATACAGTTTCGATTGTGAGTTTTAACGGTTCCCAAAGGAATTTCCAATTCCTCCGAAGCTTCTTGTTGGGTATATCCTTTAAAAAACAGTAAATCTATTATTTGAATACACTTGGGTTTTAGCTTTTTTACAAAATCTTGAATCCCAATGCTATCAATTTTATTGACCAGTTTGTTACTGTCGTCAAATAGATGTACGAAATTATCTGAAGAAAGGTTTTTTTGACTGTTATTAAAATTTTTAGAACGCAGTTTATCAATAGATGTATTTCGGGCAATATTTAGAATCCAAGTATAGAAACGCCCTTTGCTTTCATGGTAGGAATCAATATTTTTCCAGATTTTGACAAATACATCCTGAAGCACATCTTCGGCTTCTTCTCTATTTTTTACAAGAACATTGATTACGGCAAACAAACTTTTTGAATACATATCATAAAGATGTGTGAATGCCTTTTCGTCTTTCTTATAAATTAATACTAACAATTCATCTTGAGTCATATATTTTTATTTTGCTTTTACAAACTTATACAAACTTATTTACAATTGGCAAATTTTATGAATAGCTACTTTAAAATAAATTCAAAATAAAAATAATTGTATTTTATTTAAGTAATTAAATCGCTGTAAATCAGTTATTTAATATATTTATTGATTTTTTTTTATGATTTTTAAAACCAAAGCGAATACAATCCCGTAAATGCTTCTATAACCTTTTAATTTTAAACAAAATGAAAAAAACAAAAATGATATTAGGTCTATCGCTAGTTGCGGTTTCGGGCTTAATTTTAGTAGCTGCTGACCACGTTGATGCTCCAGCAGTAACAGGTAATGCAGCAGATATTACTGATGTGTACACTTTTCAGGGACAAGACACAAACAATCTTGCATTTGCAGTAAACACACAAGGATTGTTAAGTCCTAATGCTACAGCCGCGGCAACATTTAATGAAAATGTTATGATTGAAATCAACATTGATAACACAGGTGACAATGTTGAAGATTTAGTTATTCAAGCCATCAAAAGAGATGACAAGATGTATTTCTTTGGTCCTTATGCTCCTACGGCTACTGGAACTTCAAGCACTATTAAAAAAGAAGCTGCCTCAGGAAGTGTAACAATTTCTACTTATGGTTCAACTCCTTTAATAGCAGAGAAAAACGGAATGAAATTTTTCGCAGGACCAAGAGATGATCCTTTCTTTTTTGACTTAGGCCAATTCAAAGCAATCCTTGCCGGAACTGCTTCTGGATTCAAAAACCCAGGTACAGATACTTTTGCAGGTACAAATGTACTTTCATTAGTAGTTGAAGTTCCAAAAGCAATGTTAGGTACTTCAAGTACATTAAATGTATGGGCAGAAACTAAGAAAAAACAATAACTAATTTTATTTTAAAACATAAAGACATGAAATCTAATAAATTCAAATTAATAGCTGTAGCAGTAGTTTGTGCAGTTGTTTCAGTAAATTGTGATAATAATGATTCGACAACAGATCCTGTAGCAAGTCTTGATTTTTCAGGAACTTTTGTTCAGCAAGATCAAATGGCAAGACCTGCAATAAATACCGTATTTATTGCAGCGGGAGCACCAAAAGATGAATTTAATGCTGCTATTCCATCAATGATGGGCGCTAAATACCAACCTATTTTTCAATCTAGATTGTTAGCTTTAAATTCAGGCTACACTGTAAATGCTTTAGGACAAACTGCACCTCAATTAACAGGTCTTCTTTCTACTGATGTTTTAAATGTATCAAAAACTGCAAAAACAACTTTCTTTGATGGAACGAATGTTCTTACAGGTAGAGCTTTGGCAGATGACGTTATTGATGTGGAATTGTTATTAATTTTTGGAGGACCAATGGGAACTTCAAACGCAGCACTTACTTCTGACCATGTAAATGCAAATGATAAAGCATTTGGCGTTTCTTTCCCTTATTTGGCAACAGCCTGGTAATATTTTTATAAAAAAAACAGAGTTGGATATTTTTAAATTCAACTCTGTTTTTTTTCTTTTCAAAAACAAACAAACAAACAAACAAACAAACAAACAAACCAGATTATGAAAACTTTAAAAATAATTCCATTATTGGTTTTTACAATCCTATCTCTTTTTAGTTGCGAGAAAAAACCAAGTCAAATTACCAATATTTCAGATTATAATAAATATCTGAATGTAAAAGGAAATAAATCATTGACTTTTGCAAATAACGAAATTGATTTCTGGCAAAAAAAATTCGATGCAGCTCCTAATCAAATTAGTTATTTAAGTATGATAGCTTCTAATTATGCGACTCTTTTTGAATATACCGGCGATATTAAAAACCTATATAAAACAGAAGAGTTGTTAACAAAATCGAATGAAGCTTATGATTATTCAAGAGTTTCTACCATTCGATCTTTGGCAAGAAATTATATTGCGCAACACCGTTTTAAAGAAGCGTTAGTATTGGCAAATAAAGCTTTTTCGATAGGAGAAGGCTTGAAAGAAACACAAAAATTACTCTTTGATGTTCAAATGGAATTGGGAAATTTTCCTGAAGCCGTAAAGAATTTGAATGCCATGAGAGATATGAAAGATTATGATTATCTTATTCGCTTGGCAAAATGGAATGATCACAAAGGCGACTTGAAAACGGCTATAACTTTTATGGAAAAAGCCAGAGATATTGCGGAGAAAGAAGACAATAAAGTGCTTAAAATATGGTCGTATTCTAACTTAGGTGATTTTTATGGTCATGCGGGAAGAATCCAAGAATCATACGACAGCTATTTAAAAACATTGGCGATAGACCCTAATTATTCGTATGCTTTAAAAGGAATTGCCTGGATTGTATTTTCTCATGAACGAAATACAGTTGAAGCAAAAAGAATTGTTGAAGCGATTGAAGTGACACACAATACTCCTGATTTTTATTTGTTGAAATCTCAAATAGCACAATTTGAAGGAAATAAAAAAGAAGAAATCAGTAATAGAAATGCCTATTTCTCTATGTTGCAAAAAAATAATTATGGTGCGATGTATAACAAATACAACGCTTTAATTTATGCGGATGATAAACAAACGGCTTCTAAAGCATTGGAAATTGCAAAAATAGAAATTGATCACAGACCAACTCCTGATTCCTATGATTTATTGGCATGGTCGTATTTGAATTTAGGCGAAAATAAAAAAGCATTGGAAATTGCTAAAAAACATGTAGTTGGACAATCATTTGAACCAAAAGTGCAATACCACTTGGCCATGATTTATAAGTCTAATAAACAAATAGAAAAAGTACAACCTATTAAAGAAGAACTACTTTCCAGTGTATATGAATTAGGCCCAAATTTGGAGAAAAAGGTAAATCAATTATAAATTTCCAAATGAAGAATTTTTTTATAATCCTGATAACTCTTTTGGGTTGGACTACCTATGCCCAGATTCAAAAAGGAATAGTAGTCGATAATGATGGGAATCCTGTAGAGAATGCCTACATCAATAATACAAGTTCTGAAAGTCATGCACATACTAATGAATTTGGTATGTTTAGTATTGATAAAACAGTTTCTGGAAACGTTTTGAAAGTAAATGCTTTGGGTTTTAAAAAAATGAATTACACATTTTCTGGTTCTGAACTTAGAATTGTTCTTGAAGATGATGTTTTTAGATTGAATGAGATTGTAATTCAAGCAAAACTTTCGGCGATGAATGTGATTTCAAAAATTGATTTGCAAACAACTCCCGTAAATTCTTCACAGGAAATTTTGCGAAAAGTACCGGGTTTATTCATCGGGCAACATGCCGGTGGTGGAAAGGCAGAGCAACTATTTTTAAGAGGTTTTGATATTGACCATGGAACTGATATTGCCATTTCAGTAGATGGAATTCCAGTAAATATGGTTTCTCATGCGCACGGTCAAGGTTACGCCGATTTGCATTTTGTAATTCCAGAAACGGTGGAAAAAATAGATTTTGGAAAAGGAACGTATTATGCTAACAAAGGGGATTTTGCTACGGCAGGATACGTTACTTTCCAAACTAAAGATAAAATTGAAAAAAGCAGTATTGGTTTAGAAGTAGGGCAATTCAATACGCTACGAACAGTAGGATTATTTAATCTTTTGGGTAACCAAAAAACACAAAGTGCTTACATTGCAACGGAATATATCCTGACAGATGGTCCATTCGATTCCCCCCAAAATTTTAATAGGATCAATCTGTTGGGCAAATATTCAGCCATTTTAGCCGATAATAGTAAGTTTTCAGTTTCAGCCTCTCGTTTTTCTAGTCGTTGGGATGCTTCTGGTCAAATACCACAACGATTGGTTGATAACGGAACAATATCTCGATTTGGTTCAGTGGATGATACGGAAGGAGGGAGCACATCAAGAACAAATGTAAATGCTTCTTTGAGTAAACCAATTGATGAAAATACGTTCGTAAAAGCGAATGCATTTTATTCAAAATATGATTTCGAATTGTATTCTAATTTTACTTTTTTCCTAGAAGATCCTATTAATGGTGATCAAATTAGACAGAAAGAAAATAGAACGATTTATGGAATGAATGCCGAATTGAATAAGAAAACGAAGCTTAATGATGTAAATATATTGGTGCAGTATGGAATAGGTTTTCGTGCAGATGCTACAAAGGATACGGAACTTTCACATACATTAAATAGGACTACTACTTTGAAGCAAATTAAATTAGGGGATATTGATGAGTCTAATTTATTCTCGTATGTCAATTCAGAATTCAGTTTTGGAAAATTAATGATTAATCCCGCAGTGCGATTGGATTATTTTAAATTTAATTACCGAGATAAATTGACTACCGATTATAAAACACAAACGGAAAGTAAAGTGAAAATTTCGCCCAAACTGAATTTTATTTATTCGCAAAATAACAATTTACAGTTTTATCTAAAATCAGGAATAGGATTTCATTCGAATGATACTCGCGTTGTGGTTCAAAATAGTGGCAAACAAATTTTGCCCACTGCGATAGGAACAGATATTGGTACCATTTGGAAACCATTTCCAAAACTAATTGTCAATTCGGCTTTATGGTATTTGTATCTGGAACAAGAATTTGTTTATGTGGGTGATGCAGGAATTATAGAACCAAGCGGAAAATCAAAACGTATGGGATTTGATTTAGGATTGCGGTATCAATTGAATGATTGGTTTTATTTGGATACTGATGCTAATTACACCTACGCTAGAAGTATTAATGAGCCAAAAGGACAAGATTACATTCCATTAGCACCTGATTTTACTTCTACCGGCGGTTTAAGTTTTCAGAATCTAAATGGTTTTTCGGGAGGAATTCATTATCGTTATTTAAAAAGTCGTCCCGCGAACGAAGATAATTCGTTAGTTGCCAAAGGCTATTTTGTTTCTGATTTCAACATCAATTACAAACTTAAAAATATTTCTTTCGGGATAGCAGTTGATAATTTGTTTAATACCAAATGGAATGAAACGCAGTTTGCTACTGAATCAAGATTAAAGAATGAGCCAACAAGTGTAGAAGAAATACATTTTACACCAGGGACACCTTTCTTTATGAAGGGGAAAATTACCTATACGTTTTAGCTTACTATAATGAAGATTAGTTTGTTTTGTTTGGAAGCCTGGTATTTTGTTTGATATCAGGCTTCTTTTTATTTAACTTGTGTTTAACCAAAATAAATTTTTAACCAACAATTAATTGTTATAATTTTATAAAAAATATAATTTCAAAATCAGCATAATTGAAATACGGTAAAATACTGATCTCGATATGCAAATTCCATACTCAAATATAAAACTAATATTATCTATTTATGAAAAACCTATTATTCTTAACATGTACTATCATGTTCCTTTTTAGTTGTCAAAATCAGGCACAAACTAAAAAAACAAAATTAAATAAAAGTAATACTGCTATGGCCAAGGAAACCATTTATCAATTTAAAGTAGAAGATTTATCAGGAAAGATTTTTGATTTTGCTTCTTTGAAAGGTAAAAAAGTAATGATTGTAAATACCGCTTCAAAATGTGGTTTGACTCCTCAATACAAAGATCTTGAAGCTATCTATAAAGAATACAAGGATAAAGGATTTGTAATCGTAGGTTTTCCGGCTAATAATTTTGCCTCACAGGAACCAGGAACCAATAAAGAAATTGCTTCTTTTTGTCAATTAAATTATGGCGTTACTTTTCCTATGATGGATAAAGTTTCGGTAAAAGGCGACGATATGTGTGCAATGTATCAGTTTTTAACCCAAAGAGCTAAAAACGGATTGCAAGATTCACAAGTGGAATGGAATTTTCAAAAATACCTAATCAACGAAAAAGGAGAATTGGAAAAAGTAATCTCTCCAAAAACGTTACCAACTGATGCTTCAATCGTAGACTGGATTAAAGCATAGTTAGTAATAAAGGCATAATAAAAAAGCGATTTTCGGGAAACTGAAAACCGCTTTTTTTATTCTAGAAACTGTTAGAAATTAAATTTTCTCATTCTTGAAAATTGCTGCAACAGCCGCTTCGTAATTTCTAATACTCTGCGCTTTTTTTATTTGTTTCAATACTTTGTGCGGATTTGAAAATGTAGCAGAAAAGTACTCCCATAAATGATACATCTTCAGTAAAATATGGGTTGATCCAGATAGCGATTCACTATATATAGCATACAAAGTGTCGTGAAAAGCACTGAATAATTCCATTTTGTTTGCAGGATATTCCATAGTATTGCTTTTAATCATACTTGGTAAAAAAGGATCCGAAATTAATCCTCGCCCGATCATCCAGTGATCAATAGAAGGAAAACGCGCTTGCATTTCATGAAATTTGGCCACCGAAGTGATATCACCATTGTAATACAGCTTGTGAATCGTGTTGTCAATGCATTGTTGAAACGCATCCAGATGTACGCCACCTTTATACAGTTGTTTTCCAATGCGAGCATGTATGGCAATATTTTTGATAGGATATGTATCTAAAATGGGTAAAACAGCAAGAATTTCTTCGCTATTTTCATATCCCAAACGCATTTTCATAGACACAATAATATCAGATTCCGAATGTGCTCTGTCAAGGACGTTATTAATTTTCTCGGGATTACTGATCAAACCGGAACCCATACCGGATTTTGTAACCATTGGATACGGGCATCCTAAATTCCAGTTTAATTCTTTGTAACCAAGTTCCTGAACATATTTGGCTACAAATAAAAACTCATCGGCATCGTTTGTTATAACTTGTGGAATTACCTCTAAACCAATATTATTTTCAGGAAGTAAATCTCTTTCATAGGATGGTTTAATGACAAGCTTTCCGTTTAAACGGATGTAAGGGGAATAATAAGTATCAATCCCTCCAAACAATTTATTTTGGGCATTTCTAAAACGAAAATCGGTAAATCCTTGTAAGGGTGATGAAAGTAAGGTGTAGTCCATGAAATTTTTAGTTGTGCAAATATACCATTCTTTAAACAGTTAGGGTTTTTCTGGAGCAATTATGTTTTTTTGTTTAATGAAAAGGACTTATTTATTTTAGAATCAATTGCATAAAAACCAAATCCAGCCAATGATCAAATTTATAACCTACTTCTCGAATGGTGCCCACCGCTTTAAACCCAAACTTTTCATGGAAAGCTATGCTTCCTGAATTTTCAGCATCGATAGCGCCAATCATAACATGGAATTCTTGCTCTTTTGCCAACCGAATGAGTTCAGCCAAAAGTAATTTTCCAACGCCTTTCCCTATAAATTCTTGGGCAACATAAACGGAATGTTCTACTGTGTATTGATACCCTATTTTTTGTCTAAAGGGACCATAACTTGCGAATCCAATTGCCCCGTTTTCAAATTCCGCTACAATCACAGGCAGATTTGTCGCTAATTTGTCTTCAAACCATAGTTTTTGGGTTTCAAAATCGCGCGGTTCATAATCATAATTGGAAGTACTATGCAGTATTTCGTGATTAACGATTTCTAGTATTGTATCTATATCAGCAAAAACAGCGGGTCTTATCTTGATTTCCATGAAAAAGTATTTTCCTTCAAAATTAAGAAAACTATTTAAGATTAGAGAAAAACCTTTGCAACTTTGTATCTTTGTTCTTTTGAAACGAAAACAATGATTTACCCCAAAATACCTTTAGCGCAAAGCATTATTCAAATTTGTTTGGCCAAAGGAATCACCACCATAATAATTTCCCCAGGTTCTCGAAATGCTCCGCTAACGATTGGTTTTGTGAGTAATCCTGCCTTTCAATGTTACAGTATAGCTGACGAACGTTCCGCCGCTTTTTTTGCACTTGGAATTGCACAACAAACCCTGCAGCCTGTAGCTTTAGTTTGTACATCGGGTTCCGCATTACTGAATTATTATCCTGCTTTTGCGGAAGCATTTTACAGTCAGATTCCTTTAATCGTAATCTCTGCTGACAGACCACAAAGCAAAATCGATATTGGCGACGGACAAACTATCCGACAGGAAAATGTATTTATAAACCACTCTTTATATAATGCCAATTTAAATGAAGTTGTTTCAAAAACTAATGATTTCAAAATAAATGAAGCGATAGATTTAGCCTTGCATAAAAAAGGACCGGTTCATATCAATGCACCATTTGAGGAGCCTTTATATGAAACTGTTTCAGAACTTTCAGTTGATGTCATGGTTAATGGTTTTGCAAACTTGAATGCGCTAAGCACCATTGAAAATATTTCGGAGTTTGCGACTATTTGGAACAATTCAACTAAAAAAATGATTTTAGTTGGCGTAAATGAACCAAATTTAATTAGTGAAAAAACTATCTCTGCATTGGCACAAGACGAATCGGTTGTTGTTATGACCGAAACTACGTCCAATGTGAATCATCCTTCATTTATAAACAATATTGACACTATAATTACGCCTTTTACCCATGAGGAATTTGAGGATTTTCGACCGGAGGTATTGGTGACTTTTGGTGGAATGATAGTTTCTAAACGAATCAAAGCTTTTTTGAGAAAATACAAGCCAAAACACCATTGGCATATTGATACATTAAGAGCCTATGATACTTTCAGTGCATTGACGAAACATTTTGAAGTCAATCCGAATACTTTTTTTGAAGTATTTTTACCTTTAACGGAAATGGTAGAAAGTGATTATTTTGAGAAATTAGAAGCGGTGAAACTTTTGCGAAAACAAAAGCATGAAAATTATTTGGCAAAAATTGAATTTTCAGATTTTAAAGTTTTCGAAAAAGTAATTCAAAGTTTACCAAAGAATAGTCAATTACAAATCAGTAACAGTTCAGCGATTCGTTATGCGCAATTAATAGCTATCGATCCTTCGGTTGAAGTGTATTGCAATCGTGGTACAAGCGGAATCGACGGAAGTACTTCTACAGCTATTGGTGCGGCTGTTGCCAATAAAAAACAAACGTTTTTCATAACAGGTGATATTGGATTTTTATACGATAGCAACGCCTTGTGGAATAATTATATCCCAAAAAATTTCAAAATAATTTTGATTAATAACGGCGGTGGCGGAATTTTTAGAATTTTGCCCGGACATGAAGAAACGCCTATTTTTAATACTTTCTTTGAAACATCACATGGTCTTACTGCAGAACATTTGGCTAAAATGTATGGTTTTGAATATAGTATTGCCAATGATGAAACGAGTTTAGTAAAGGAACTGGATGCTTTTTATAGTCAAAATGAAAAACCAAGTATTTTGGAAATTTTCACGCCAACATTAGATAACGATAGAATTTTGTTGCAATATTTTAAAGAATTAGTCTAATTATTTTATTTATTCGTTAAAACATATAATTAAATGTTTAAATTTGAGAGAGTTAAAATCTATTAATCAAATATTAAACTTTTATTTATGAGTGCAAGAGATGAATTAATTGTAAAGTATGCAGCCGATTTGAAAGACAAATGTGGCGTTAATCCAGATATGGATTTGTTGACAAAAGTAACTGTTGGTTGTGGTCCGTCAATTTATAATGCAGATTCGGCTACAGTTGCCGGAACCCAACAATCTGAGTTGGACACGGTGAAAAATAATTTTCTAATCAAGAAATTAGGACTTGCTGACGGCGCTAATTTAGATGCAGGAATTGATGCCGTAATGGAAAAATACGGTCGTTCCAATAAAAATAAATACCGAGTTGTGGTCTATTATTTATTGGCGGTTCATTTTGGAAAAGAGAGTGTTTACAATTAATAATAGCTATAAAAATGAAAAGCGCCTTTGTTGGCGCTTTTTTTATGAAGGGATTTTTCGTTTTACCATTTTCAAACTTCGTACCTTTGCACTTTAGAAATTGAAAGAAAATGATTGAAATAGGAAAATACAATACGCTTACCATTTTACGCGATACCAAAGTGGGTTTGTTTCTGGGAAATCCAGAAAAAGATCCGGAAGGAATACATGATATTCTTTTGCCTAACAAATACGTTCCAAACGAATTTGAAATAGGCGAGGAGCTGATTGTTTTTGTGTATTTGGACCACGAAGAAAGACCCGTTGCTACCACATTAGAACCGTATATTTTATTGAATGAATTTGCACTTTTGCGTGTGAATTATACCAATCAGATTGGTGCTTTTATGGATTGGGGAATGGAAAAAGATATTTTGGTTCCTTTTAAAGAGCAAGCGCGTCCTATGGAAAAAGGAAAACGCTACTTGGTTTATCTTTATATGGACGAAAAAACCAATCGTTTAGTGGCTTCTAGTAAATTGAATCAGTTTTTAAAAAATGACCACCTTACAGTTGAAAAAGGGGAAGAGGTAGATTTAATCGTTTCCCATATCACTGAATTAGGAATCAATGTTATCATCAACGAAAAACACAAAGGTTTGTTATATAAAGATGAGGTGTATGATGATGCAATTCGTACGGGAGACCGCATGCGTGGTTACATCAAAACGATTCGTCCAGACAATAAAATTGATGTGGCATTGCAAGTTCAAGGATATCAAAGTATCGAACCAAATGCAGAGAAAATTCTGGATGAGTTAAGAGCCAGTAGGGGTTTCTTACGTTTGACGGATAATTCACATCCTGAAGACATTAAAACGGTTTTGAAAATGAGTAAGAAAACCTTCAAGAAAGCCATTGGCGCTTTGTATCGAGAGAAATTAATCGAAATCAAGGAAGACGGAATTTACTTGGTTAAGGAATAAAAAAAAGAAAGACTAATCGAAAACGGTTAGTCTTTCTCTTTTTAATGCTGTTTTAGAATATTAAATTCTATCAGCAATAAAAATAATTTTAATTTCATTCTAAAAGTATATTTATTCACTTTTATAACTAATAGTATCCTTAATACTACTTTAAAAATATTGACTTAAGTGCAAACTACTTTTTGAAATGGGTTTGTCTTTAAATGTCCAAACACTTGCTTAGAAGCTAAGAATCAATTTCACATTAAAGCCATTGGTTTTGTATATATATTAAAAGATTAATTTCCTGAAAATAATTATTTTATTAATGCACAACTTATTTGTTGAGCGGGAATGCGAAATCTTTACTTTAAACCGTAGGTGTTACTCTTTATTTTTTACTATTGGGGCAAATGGCCTTCTCATTGACTCACTTATCTTGGTTTTTGAAAAAGTATTATAATTTATTACCATCGAAAAAGGAGCGACAAAATTTTTAATTGTATTCAAAAAAACATTTTTTAGGTTAATAAATCAGTGAAAAGTAATCAAACTAATCAAGTTACATTCTCCTGATTAGCAATACTTAAAATTAGAGATTATTTGGATGTGCAACTGTTAATATTCTGTTTTTTTTTCATTTTTTAACATTTTAGATTGTTTAATCAGAGAAAGATTACCACAAGCTTCTCTAAAATAGAATAGATAAAATGTAAAAAATGATTTAATTTTACACTGAAATAATTTAAATCGATTGTAATGGATTGGATCACTGTCAAAGAATACGAGGATATCACCTATAAGAAATGCAATGGCGTTGCCAGAATAGCTTTTAACAGACCGGATGTGCGCAATGCTTTCCGACCAAAAACGACTTCTGAATTATATAGTGCATTTTATGATGCGCAAGAAGACACTTCGATTGGCGTGGTTTTGCTTTCTGCAGAAGGACCTTCGTCTAAAGATGGCGTGTATTCTTTTTGTAGCGGTGGGGATCAAAACGCACGTGGTCATCAAGGCTATGTGGGCGAAGATGGACAGCATCGTTTGAATATTTTGGAAGTACAACGATTAATCCGATTCATGCCAAAAGTTGTTATCGCCGTAGTTCCAGGTTGGGCTGTAGGCGGTGGACACAGTTTGCATGTCGTTTGCGATTTGACTTTGGCGAGTAAAGAACACGCCATTTTCAAGCAAACCGATGCTGATGTAACTAGTTTTGATGGAGGATACGGTTCGGCGTATTTGGCTAAAATGGTCGGACAGAAAAAAGCGCGTGAGATTTTCTTCCTTGGACGCAATTATTCGGCTCAGGACGCGATGGATATGGGAATGGTCAATGCCGTGATTCCGCATGCTGAATTAGAAGATACGGCATACGAATGGGCACAAGAAATATTAGGCAAATCGCCAATGGCTATCAAAATGCTGAAATTTGCCATGAATCTTACCGATGATGGAATGGTGGGGCAACAAGTTTTTGCTGGTGAAGCCACACGTTTGGCGTATATGACCGAAGAAGCCAAAGAAGGCAGAAATGCATTCTTGGAAAAAAGAAAACCAAATTTTGAGAAAAAATGGTTGCCATGATTTAGTAATCAGTACGCAGTATTCAGTCACGAGACTTTGGGATTAGTGTTCAGTTGTCATAAATCGCAGTCGTAATTTGTCCTTATTAAGAAGGGGTGATAAGTAGTCTTAAATAATAACTTAGCGTCTTTGTGGCAAGGAAAAAAAAGCTTTTGTGCTAAAAAAACTAAATTTTATAAATGGAAAACTTCAGCAACGAGACTATAGATATCACCCAGCTTCCTAAATTTGAGGAAGTACCCTTTTTAAGTTTGAAAAAATCGTACTGGAAAGTGATTTTGATTAATTCGTTTGTCGTGTTTTTGTTACTGGCAATTGGTTTGGGATTTGCGCTAGTAAAGATTGAGGAATTAGTGGCGTATCAATTGGAAATTGGTAGTGTTTTTGGACTCTTTATCCTGATTTTTGTTTTCTTTTCGCACTTGAGTTTTAAGAAAAAAGGGTTTGCTTTCAGGGAACACGATGTGCTTTTTAGATATGGAATTATCGCTACAAATACAATTGTAATTCCTTATAATAGAATACAACACGTAGCTTTGCATGAAGGAATGGTGTCACGTTATTTTGGATTGGCTAAAATTGAAATTTTCACCGCTGGAGGTAGTTCTAGTGATATAGAAATTCCCGGAATTGAAAAAGAACAGGCCGAAAACATCAAACAACTCTTGATGGGTAAAATACAAAAACAACTGTAATGCGAGCGGATTTTAGTCAACCACAAAGGCAGTCTGTCGTTGGTGTTTTGGTGCTTTTTTTTGATACTATTCGTCATTTTGGGAAAGCACTTTGGCCAATATTAGTAGTTTGGATTTTTAAATTCAAAGAACTCAATCCGTTGTATTTGATACTGGGGATAGCGAGTGTTTTATTAGTCTTTGGAATTGTTGCCTATCTTAAATATTTGAATTTTACTTTCTTTTTAGATAAAGAAAATCAAGAGTTTGTTATTACAGAAGGCATTTTAAACAAAACAAAAATAACGATTCAGCTCAATAAAATCCAGCAAGTAACGATTAAACAGTCCTTTATTCAAAAAATTATTGGAGTGCATACACTCGATGTGGATACTGCCGGAGCTAATAAAACGGAAGTGGCAATCAAAGCCATTTCACATGATTTAGCTTTAGTGTTGAAAGCCCATTTATTAGAAAATGAAACGAACAAAATAATTGTAGTTTCGAATGAAATTGATGCAGAAATAAAAGCGGATTCGATTCAGATTGAAGAATTGCCTTTTATAAAAATCAGTTTTTCGAGTTTGTTAAAAGTTGGAATTTCCTCTAATTATGTGAGGAGTTTCTTTATTTTGTTAGCTTTCTCTATTACGTTTTATGAAAATGTCAAACGTATTTTTGGAGAATCGACCATCGATGAATCTAAAATTGATTCGTATTTAAAGGAAAATACCATGTTAGAAATGGTTCCAATAGTTATTCTTCTTCTTTTTTGTGTGATTCTGGTGATGAATGTCTTTAGAATGGTTTTTAAATATTTTGATTTTAGAATTACAAAACAAACCGGTTCCTTGTTGCTTTCGTTTGGTTTGTTGAATACAAAAAGTACGATTATCAAACCCGAAAAAGTTCAAATCGTAGCTGTTTCCAGTAATTATTTTCAAAAGAAAATGAATATACTTGAAATGAAAATCAAGCAGGCGACCGGCGGAGAGAAAGAAGAACGAAAAGCTGCAATTGAAATTCCTGGTTGCAATGCATTCGAACAGAATGAAATTTTGAAATTCCTATTTAATAAAATTCCTGAAAAAGGAGTGGTATTAAAACCTAATTTTCGGAAGCTTGGATTTTCTATATTTCTTACAATTGGACTACCTTTGTGTGTGTTTTATTTTTTACGGGATGAGGTAATTTCACAATTTCCTACTTTGGATATCTTGGCGGTTTTCTATGTTGTATTTGTTGGGGGTATTCAGTTTTTTAAGTATAAAAATAACCGTCTTTTTATCAATGATCATTTTATTATTAAACAAAGTGGTGCGTGGGATATTAGTAATGAAATCATAGAACCAAGTAAAATTCAAGCGGTTACGACATCGCAACTTTTTTGGCATAAAAACCTGAATATCGGTTCGATAACGTTACATACCGCTGGAGGAAATATTGCTTTTCAGTTGGGAGATTATATAAAAATTAAACACTATGTCAACCTTTGGTTGTACGAAATAGAAACGTCCGATAGTAATTGGATGTAATTTAAAGGAGTTTAATTGTTTGATTCGGTTAAACGAATCAACAATTAACCAAATAAACGATTAAACAAAAAATATGAAACATTGGATTGAAGCCGCACGTTTACGAACATTACCATTATCTGTATCCGGAATAATTGTTGGAAGCATGTATGCTTTGGCGCACCCAACGGACGCTATATTAACCCCAACAGAAGTTTTCAATTGGCGGCTTTTTGGCTTTGCCATATTGACCACACTTGGATTGCAAATACTCTCTAATTTTGCCAATGATTATGGCGATGGGATGAAAGGAACAGATAATGAAGACAGAGTAGGCCCAAAACGTGCCATTCAAAGTGGTGTTATTACTCCTGAAGCCATGAAGCGCGCTATTATCATCACCTCTGCATTGACGTTACTTTCAGCGATGCTGTTGATTTATTTTGCCTTTACCGATACTAATTTGTGGTATTCCTTATTCTATTTGGTTTTAGGTATTTTATCTATTGTGTCAGCTATTCGCTATACAGTTGGGAATACAGCTTACGGTTACCGAGGATTTGGCGATATTTTTGTCTTTGTTTTTTTTGGTTTGGTAAGTACATTGGGGGTGAATTTTTTATATTCCAAACAACTGGATTTTGAATTGGTTTTACCCGCAATAGCCATTGGATTATTGAGCGTCGGCGTTTTAAATCTGAACAATATGCGTGACGAAGCTTCGGATAGGAAATCAAATAAAAATACGATTGTTGTAAAAATTGGCGGAGCCAAAGCTAAAATATACCATTATTTTCTGATTGTAACAGCCATGATTTTGGTATTGGTTTTTGCAATTATAGACCATTTTCACTTTGATCAATACTTGTTTTTATTGGCATACATTCCTTTAACTAAACATTTAATTACCGTATATAAGAATCATAACCCGAAGGAATTAGATCCTGAATTAAAAAAACTAGCGCTTAGTACTTTTGCACTTTCAGTATTGCTGGCGTTGTGTATGATTTTCTTCTTTTCGGATTTGATCGTGAATAATTATTGAAAAAAAATCAATGGCAATGACAGTTTCAAAATCAATTGAAAACTTTAAATCATTTCAATCTTTAAATTAAAAAAAAATGAAAATAACATTTTACGGTCACGCCTCATTGGGTATAGAAGTTGGTGGAAAACACATCATTGTCGATCCTTATATTTCGGCTAATCCAAAAGCGGCTCATATTGACATTAACACCTTAAAAGC
The DNA here is from genome assembly GCF_048158525.1 of Flavobacterium algoris. Classification (NCBI taxonomy): domain Bacteria; kingdom Pseudomonadati; phylum Bacteroidota; class Flavobacteriia; order Flavobacteriales; family Flavobacteriaceae; genus Flavobacterium; species Flavobacterium algoris. The sequence goes on along the minus strand of NZ_JBLNKT010000038.1, from coordinate 13,536 downwards.
CGATTATATTTTGATAACGCATGCCCACGGAGATCATATTCTGGATGTGGAGGCAATTGCCAAAAGAACCAATGCGGTTGTAGTTTCCAATGCTGAAATTGCAGGTCATTATGGCGCCAAAGGTTTTCAAGTGCATCCCATGAATCACGGTGGTAGCTGGAATTTTGACTTTGGGAAACTGAAATATGTAAATGCCATTCATTCCAGTTCCTTTCCTGATGGCAGTTACGGTGGAAATCCAGGCGGTTTTGTCATTGAAGGCGAACATAAAAACATCTATATTGCAGGTGATACTGCGCTTACCATGGATATGAAACTCATTCCTATGCGCACCAAACTCGACTTGGCGATTCTGCCAATCGGCGATAATTTCACCATGGATGTCGAAGATGCGATTGTTGCTTCTGATTTCGTGGATTGCGATAAAATTCTGGGGTATCATTACGACACTTTTGGTTATATCGAAATCGATCATGAAGCTGCCATTCGTAAATTCTTTGATAAAGGAAAAGATTTGATGCTGTTGGAAATAGGAAGTTTTATCGAATTATAATGCCATTGCGAGTTTTTCGAAGCAATTTCCTGCTATCCGCTTGTTTCTTTGCTTGCTTAAAGAAAGCAAGTAAAGGATACCGCTTTTATCAGGGCTAGGGTTGTCGTTGACTTGACGCCTTGTGAACCTTGCGAAAAACTTTGTGGACTTCGTGTTTAAATTTTAAATCAATCATGCAAAAAAAGAATTTCATCGTTTTATTTCTGTTTCTATTTACTGCAAATATCGTTTCTTCTCAAAAAGACGGCTATTGGGACAAAGCTCGTGCTACAACTGAAGAAATTTCGGTTTCCGCAAGAGACAGAATAATTATTAAAACCCAAGATTTCCCGGAAGGAACCACCGAAGTTGTTTATAGAATAACACTTTTGGATAAAAATCAGCAAATAGCGGGTAGTTTGGTTTCGGTTTTAAAATCTATCCCAGACCCAACAGGAATCAGTCAAGGCTCAGCAGGAGCGGTTTTTATATTGTCTAAAATATCGGGAGATGATAAATGCAAGTATGCCATTTTTTCAAGCAGTGATTTGGCTTTAAAATACAAGGAAAACGGAAAAACTGATGACGCTTGTCTGGTTCAGGATACACCAGTCAGTAAAGATGCTAAACGGCTTTCTACAGAAAAATCGGCTTGTATGAAATCGAATTCAGGAAATTTATGGTTTGGTTTCGAAAGTAAAAACTGGATTATGAATCAAAAAATCATACTCGAAGTCGTGCCGTGGGTTGATAGTAAACTCAGTCGTGGTTGGACTCTAGAAAATAGAAAAGCAATTATTGATCAATGTAAAACATCGAATATTGCTCAGAAATTGACCAATTCAGATGATTTTTGCGTATGTATTCTCGATAAAATACAATCTAAATACAAGTTTAAGGAATTCCAAAAATTATTGGCGATAGAGCGTTCTAAAGCTTTTAAGGATTTTGGAAATAGCTGTTTCAATGAAACGGGCGCTTCTAATGTAGTTTATAATGGTTTGCGTAAACAGGCGTCGGATTTAGCGAAACAAGGTCTTTATGGCGCTGCAATAGCTAAATTGAATGCGATAATTAACAACAATAAGGCAACTGCTTTGGATTATAATGCAATTGGAAACAGTTATATTCTGACGAAGCAATACGGTAAAGCGATTAAATTCCTAAAAGAAGGCGAGAAGCTCGATGATTCTGAGTTATTGATAAAGCTGAATTTGGCGCACGCCTATTTATTGAATGATAACTATTCCTCGGCCAAAGCTATTTACAAGGAATACCAATCTCAAAACGTAACCGATAGTTTGAGTTGGACTCAAAAAATAAAACTTGATTTTGAGACTTTCAAAAAGGCGGGTATTAAAAATGATAATTTTGAAAGAGTTTTGAAGTTAATCGAAAAGTAACTTTGAGTTTTAATAAAAATAATTTAGTTGATTTTAAATCTTTAAAAAAACAACTTCCCAAAATGGGAACTTTTTATTACCTTTGTAAAATAAATAAGCTTTGAGAGTAATTGCAAAAAAAATATTGAGAGATTTTTGGTTAGCTCATGCTGATTGTGAGCACCAATTAAAATCTTGGTTTCAGGAAACAAGTAAATCCGAATGGAAAAATCCTAACGAGATAAAAAACGAATATCCAAGTGTTAGTATTTTAAATGACAATCGATTTGTGTTCAATATCAAAGGAAATAATTATCGATTAATAGTTAAAATAAATTTTGATTATCAAATGGTTTGGATCCGGTTTATTGGAACGCATGCAGAGTATGATAAAATTAACGCCAACGAAATTTAATTACAATGGAAATTAAGCCTGTAAAAACAGAAAACGATTATAATCAAGCTCTTGAAAGACTTGAATTTATTTTTGATGCTAAAATTGGTTCGCCTGAAGGTGACGAATTGGAAGTGCTGGGTATTTTAATTGACCAATATGAGAATGACCATTTTCCCATTGGTATGCCGGATCCAATTGAGGCCATAAAATTCAGAATGGAACAAATGGGGTATAATCAAAATGATTTGGCCAATATTGTTGGTTTAAAAAGCCGAGCAAGTGAAATTCTAAATCGCAAACGAAAACTTTCTTTGGAAATGATTCGTCAACTGCATGAGCGATTAAATATTCCTACAGACGTTTTAATTCAAACATATTAAAATTGATGATTGAGATTATATCAATTCATAACTCATAATTTCTTGAAAGCAACTTACCATAAATACATTCTTAATTTCAAACGCCCTTCCGGAACTTCCCGTGGCGTAATGACCGAAAAAGAAACTTGGTTTATCGTCTTGGAACAAGACGGTAAAAGGGGAATTGGGGAATGCGGAATTCTTCGCGGATTGAGTATTGATGATCGACCGGATTATGAAGAAAAATTACGATGGACTTGCGACAACATTCATCTTGGAAAAGAGCAACTTTGGGAAGCTTTAATTGAGTTTCCTTCGATACAGTTTGGAGTCGAAATGGCGTTCCAATCTTTGGTGAGTGAAACTCCTTTTTTACTCTTTCTTTCGGACTTTGTAAATGGTGGAAAATCGATACTGATTAACGGCTTGGTCTGGATGGGTGAGGAGTCGTTTATGAAGCAACAAATCGAGGAAAAATTAGCTCAAGGTTTTCGATGTATTAAACTTAAAATAGGAGCGATAGATTTCGATAAAGAACTGCAATTGTTACGGTTTATTCGGGAACATTTTACTCCAGAACAAGTCGAAATTCGTGTTGATGCAAACGGCGCTTTTGATGAAAATATAGCTTTAGATAAATTAATACAACTATCTGAATTTAAATTACATAGTATTGAACAGCCGATACAAAAAAAACACACTGACAGGATGGCAGAGCTATGTAAATCCACTCCTTTTCCTATTGCTTTGGATGAAGAGTTGATTGGTGTGTTTACATGGGCCGAAAAAGAACAATTATTACAGAAAATCAAACCGCAATACATTATTTTGAAGCCTAGTTTTGTAGGTGGTTTTCGAGGTACACAAGAATGGATTTCGTTGGCTGAAAAGTATAAAATTGGGTGGTGGATTACCTCAGCATTAGAGAGTAATATTGGGCTAAATGCGATTGCACAATGGACTTTTTTACAGCATAATTCCATGCCTCAAGGATTAGGAACCGGAGCATTGTATACCAATAATTTTGACTGTCCACTCGAAGTTTCACAAGGGCAATTATGGTATAAAAATGAGTTGGATTGGAAGTTTGATTTTGATATTTTGAAGTAGATTATTTCGGGGCTTTCTTTTGTTCACCATCACCTAATAGTACTGATATTGTTTTTAAACTTGGTGTACGGTCTGCAATCAGTTTTACGATGCTCACGAACGGAATGAACAAAATCATTCCTGCAGCTCCCCATAAAATGCCTCCTACAATTACCACGATAATGATGACAAGTGTGTTTATTTTCAAACGGCTTCCCACTGCAAAAGAAAATATGATATAGGCTTCAAGCGCTTGAACAATAGAAAAAACTAGAATGACTCCTAACGGATACCAAATTGAATTATACGTTATCCAGGAAACTGCAATGGGCAAAAGCGACGATATCATTATTCCCACATAAGGGATAAAAGTTAGAATTGAGGCTATAAAACCAAACAAAAATGGGTGTGGCACTCCAATAATCAATAGTCTGATGCTGTTTAATAGTCCAACTATGAGATATACCATCAAGATACCTTTTATGAAATTATAATAGGCATGGATGGTTTCTACGAGGATTTCATGAATGGTACTTTTTTTCTCTGGAGGGAAAAGTTCATAGAGCGCATTCGATAACATTTGACGATGATAGAGTATGAGCGCAGAAAAAACGGGAATCATTAACAGAATAAATAATGATTCTGATATGGAATAGGCGGTGTTGCGTAATATTGAGAATGCTTGTCAACCAGAGTTATCGAGCGTATATTTAACGAATTCGGATTGTTTTTCAACACTGATGTCAAGTCTTTCAAAAAGAAAAATACTCAATTGATTTATGGTATCTGCAAGTTTTACCCGCAATGATTGCCATTTCTGCAGGAACTCCGAGAACTGTGTGAACAATAAGTAAATAACAGATCCCGCTAAAAATGTTACTCCTAAAAATGCAAATAATAATAGCAATACCTTTATTGATACTTTTTGTTTCCATCCATTTGCAAATGGGAAACAGAATAAAGCTAATGAGTAGTGAAAAGCTTAACGGAATAAAAAGCGTCTTACCAAAATACAGAATCAAACAGGACAATACTATAAATTGAAGAATTTCTAAAGCAGAATATTTTCTGTTGGACTGAAATGGTACGGGATTTTTGGAAAATTGTATCATACAAATCTTGTATTATAACTATTATTTCATATCCGCTTTTAGGGTAATATTTTAGATTTAAATTCGTTTAAATAGTAGTTAAAACGAATGATATAAATGTCATTTTTTGTTTAAGAGTCTAATAAGCGCCTGTGGTAATTGATTTGACCTAGGTGATAGGCTAGGTGAGTAGTCAAATGTATTAGCATAAATTCAGTTGAAGTCTTAGTTTCAAAAACTAAAAGTGGGTATTCTTTTTTTAATTCTTCTTCCGATATATTGTTAAGCGCATTATTTACAATAACAATGGTTTCTTCAATTTTGTTTATTAGTTCTCCTCTTGGAACATTCTTAAGCGAAAATTCAAGTGGTCTGTTTCTAATATAGCCTGTCTTTCCAAATTCGGCTCCAATGTATGTATTTAGATTTCCTATTAAATGCAAGCAAAGATTACCAGCAGAATTAGTGATGCCGTTTTGAATATGCCAAATTTTATTTTCATTTTGGTATAACTCAATCTCCGATTTTAATTTATTTAAATCGCTATCGAATAACGATTTTAAAGTTTCAATTAGCATGGTTTGTTTTTTTATACTTCTTCAATGATAACAGTGCTTTTTGGTGTATTTTATTTTGAAAAAAGCCCGTCCATCCTAATAAATATCCTGTGGTACCTAATGCTTGTTTAGACCATTTCCAAATATCAAAATAATCGGAATGTTTGATGATGAGTCCCTTTTTAAATTGAAATTGGGCCTGAATAACATTTACAACTTTTCTATTGGTTTTGCTAAAATTATAGGTTGCTATCCATTGAGTAGCACCAATGTATTCATCTGCTTTTACATCTGAGAATTCAATTTTTATGTTCCCTTTACTGCTTTCTATTAGCATTTTCCACATTTGGCATACATCATTTCCTTTTAATAAACCAAATACGGGATCCCGAAACTGAATATCTGGGTGGTAACATTCACACATTGTAGCGGCGTCAGCATTTGCAAAAGCAGTATAGAACTTGGTAAGGATTTTCTCGTTTGCAGTCATAATTAACATAAAGTGATTAGTAAAAATAATGATTTTTTTGTTAAAATTTCAGTTTTAAATAGTAATGTAAAAAAAATGAATATCATTTATTCCTAATTTGATGCTATTCATTGTGTTGTCTTTACTAAGAATTTAAAAAATTAAACAAAAAAAAGAGGATAGGCTTTTAAGTTTCTATCCTCTTTTTGAAATTTATAAAAATCATATTCTTTATTCCGATGCCTTATTTAGCTGCAGGAATAATATCGATTATTACGGTACGATTGTAAAAACGTTCTTCTGGGGTTTTATTTTCAAAAGGAGATTTATTTTCGTCTTCACCATATCCAAGTACTTCAAATTTAACATCGTTTCTGCCGGATTTAGATAAACCACTTACGATTATGCTTTTCACATCATTAGCACGAGCTAAAGATAAATCTTGATTGTGAACTTCTTCACCAATAATATCAGTATGACCATGAATAATAACTGTTGCTCCAACAGGAATTTTTGGTGTTACTACCTCAGTAAGGTATTTTTCATAGATACTTATGGCTTTAGATTTATTAAATTCATAAATAATGCTATATCTCGTACCTTCTTCCATTTTTGACGGAGTCCAAAGTACCATGTGAACCGGAGTTTCTTTCTCTACAATTTTACCGCTTTTAGTTTGACCAATCATTTTCACGGTGTAATCACCTTCTGGATGGCTGCCTAAAATTGATTTTCCAGGAATACTTACTTCTTCTTGTGTATAAGGTCCAAAAGCTTGTACTTTTCCTTGTTCATCAGTTATTTGTAAGGACCATGTAGACAAAGCTTCGTTAGCTCCTTTATTATTGAAGGTTACATAGCTTTCAGTTGGTGCTTCTTGCAAAGGAGCAATTTGCACGGGTTTCAATTGCGCTTCAGGACCACTTTGAAATTCCATCAACAAATCTGGGGAAGTACTTTCGATAGAAACTCTGCGATCTCCTTCACGGAGCAGTTCTAATTCAAGTGTTCCACCTGGTTGTTCTGATGGGATATTTGGTTTGTTTTGACCTTTAGTCGTTATTCTTGATGGATTTATTGCAAATGTATTTACTAAATAGATTTTGATTGATTCTGACATTGCAAGTCCATCTTCAGGACCTTTCCCTGATGAGCCCACCAAAGTAATTGTCGATGAAGGATTTTTTTGCATACGATCTCCAAGGATGTTTAAAACATTATAATAAACAATCATTTGTCTTTTAGAACGATCTGACAAGTTTTTTGGAGCAAAAACTTCCAATTGGTCTTCTTTGAAATCTTTAACCTGATCTTTAGTTAATAAAACATAACGATTTGGAATTTCAGTTGATCCAATATTAAAGAATACATAGTTTCTAAGTGGGAATATTTCAGTCATTCTTCGATCACCAGGAACGTTGCTAGGTGAGTTTACAGAAAATTGAACTTCATGATCCTTCAGCATATCAGTTGATTCTTGGATATTATGTCCTTGACCCATTTTTAGCGCTACACCAGCTCTAAGAGTTGTTATATTCCATGTTTCTGTTGAACGTGGATTTTGGCCAAAATAAGGCTGAAAAGCAACAAAAGGAGACAATACAAATTGTGTTTTGTTTGTATCAGATGAAAGAGGAATATCGTAACCAGCTCCAATTTGCATTGAAAAAATAGTTTTTTTGACATCACTTAAATCACCTGTTACTGCAGGACTGGCTGCTTGATCCGGATATGCGGGATTGATTCCTAATTGATAGCTAAATGATTTATCCATGTTGAATGCCAAACGTGGACCACCATATAGATAAAAATTAGATTTAAAAGGAGCAAAGCGTAAACTAGGTTCCACAGTAATATAACTTACGTTTGTAGATAGATCTGCCGGACAGTCACACGGAGTCACAATTTGGTCAAAAGATCCTTTACGGTTATCATATCCAGCTTGAAGCATTACACCCCATCTGGAATCAGCAGGGCGATATTCTAAAAGCGGTGCTATGAAAAGTCCCACACCATTTCCGTCATGAAACGCAGCAGGGGGGGTGAAACCAGCATTCAATTGTTGAGTTGAACCACGATAAAAATTAAAATTAGCACCACCTGCAACTCCAAAATACCATGAAGGTTTTGTGTACTTTATTACTTGCGTTTCTTGTGATTGAACAGGAGTTTGAATACTTAACCATCCTAATGCAATTATTGCAATACTATTTATGGTCAGTTTATTAGAGGACCATGCAATGCATGATCCTATTTTAAAATTAGTTTTAGTTTTCATCTTTTTACGGCTTAGTGATTATATTTGTGTGAGTCATTACTACAGCTCCATTTCTGGCAAGCATTCTACCTTGAGCAGTTGAATGTGATCCCATTGTTATAGATTGTAAGGCTAATATATTACCTACAAATGAAGTATAATCTCCAATAGTTGCAGAGCTTCCAGTTTGCCAAAAGACATTTTTAGCAAGAGCTCCACCGGTAAGTTTTATATTTCCACCAGCTCCACCAATAGTGGTAAAAGCAGATGCTACTTGGAAAATCCAAACATCAGTTGCACTACCGCTAAGTGTTAAATCACCTGATTGTACTAAAAGTGTTGATGTTGATTTATAAATACCCGCAACAAGTGTTTTTCCACCTTGGTCACCTGATACCGTTATAGGTGCGCTATAAGAAGCTCCCTCAGCAAAAAGATAGGCATTAGTTAAATCTAGTTTTGCTTGAGTTAACATAGCTGCTACACCAGCAGGAGCAATATCGTCAGAAGCATAAATTGCACCATTCACTATAATTGCAGGAGGAAATCCTGTAATTGAAGAACGAACCCCTGGGCTTATACCCACATCCATGTTATTAATTACACTAAAACCAGCGTTGTTACTAACTCCAACACCTGATAAAATTCCAAATCTTTCTGCTGAACCAAGATTTACAGTATTTCCAATTAAAGCTGAATTAGTGCTAAAGTTCCAAACATAGTCGTTTGCTAATGACATACCGGCTAGATTCTTTGCTCCTGTATTAATTGTAGCAGTGTAGGTAGTTCCTGCTAAAAGATTATTTGTAGGATTAAAAGATAGTGTTGTACCTAAATAAGAAACAACTCCAGGTACAATTGTATTACCATTTTTTAAAGTAAATGTGGTAGCGTTTATAGTCAAAGGATCCATTGCTGTGCTAAAGTTAGCCGTAATAATCTTATTAACAGCAACACCTGTAGCATTATCTGCAGGGTCAGTAGCGGTTACTTTAGGAGCCGTAACAGATCCAGTAGTAAATGTCCATGTAAAATTATTAGTTAATGATGTTCCTTGTACATTTTTAGCTCCTGTAGTAACAGTTCCAGTATATACTGTATTAGCTGTTAATGGAGTAGTAGGAGTAAAATAAGCAGTTGTTCCAATGTATGAAACTGTTCCTGCTACTGGTGTTGTCCCTTGTTTTAAGGTAAAAGTTGTCCCATTAATAGTTGCCTGATTCATTGCCATGTTAAAATCAGCGGTGACAATTTTATTAAGGAATACATTAGTGGCATTATTTACTGGATCAGTAGCAATTACCATTGGCGTAACAGTTGAACCAGTACTAAATGTCCAAACGTAATCAACTTGTAAAGAATTACCTGTTAGGTCTTTAACAGATGTTTTAATTCTTCCTGTATAAGTTGTGTTAGGAGTAAGTGGACTTGTAGGAACAAACGAAGCAGTGTCTCCGTTTAATGATACTGTTCCTGCAACTAAAGCAGTTCCTTGTAAAGTAAAAGAGGATTGGTTAAAAGTTGCTGCATTCATCTCTTCGTTGAAAACTACTGTAATAGTTTTGTCTAAAGCAATATTAATTGCGCCATTATCAGGACTTGTCGATAAGACAACTGGGCAAACGCCTTCGATTTCTTGGAAATCGTCATTTTCGCAACCAGAAATTAATGCAATAAATAGTATTGCAAAGGTTAACATTAAATTTTTAGCTTTCATTTTTTTTGATTTAGGGGATTAAGTATTTTATACCACAAAGATTAGTTTGTTCTAGACTTTAAGTATTATACAATTAGAAGTATAACTTGTGAAATTCACATATTAAAAATGTTAGTATTTTTTATCAAAAAATTGATAATCAATTTTTTATATTTTTAAATATGTGTTAGAATAGATGTTTTTTTCTAAAAATAAGATTAGAAATAGTTAGTAAAGAAATACTGATAGTTGATCCTAATCTATTAGTAGAAGATTAATTCTCTACTAGTTTTTTGTTATTAAAATAAAATAGGGTTTAACTTTTTAGTTAAAAAGTTAAACCCTATTTTATCAATACACACATTAGGGAATGTTGTTTGCAATACTATTAATTGTAATAAATAATTTTATTTACACCTAATTTTATTTTTTCCTTTTTCACCCAAATTGAAAATGAATAAGGTGAGTTCTTCTGTGAACGTATCAAGAATTAAAGCAGATTGTCGGATGTGATTTATTAATTCTTTGATTTCATCTGGGGAATTTATTCCTTGTTCAAGCAAAAAAGATAAACCTAGAATATTTGCAACTGGTTGTCTCACTTTGTGGGAGGTCATGAACATCATTTTCTCTAATCCATTGATGTATTCTGTTTGATATTCCTCTGCTTTTTTAAGCTCTGCATTAGCAATAATTAATTCAGCAGCTCTTTTTTCTTTTTCTTCATTTTGAAAAACAAGTTCTTTGTTAGCTATGTTTAGTTCTGCTGTCTGGATTCTTTTTTCTTGGTTTTTAAATGCCAGTTTCTTGTTTGCGAAGTCTAGTTCTTCGGTTCGTTCTTCCTTTTCCAGGTTTTGAAAAGCAAGTTCTTTATTGGCTATAATTAATTCAATCGCTCGTTTTTCTTTTTCTTCGTTTTGAAAAAGCAGCTCTTTGTTCGCTATAACTAATTCAGCAGCCCGTTTTTCTTTTTCTTCGTTTTGAAAAAGCAGTTCTTTATTAGCAATAACTAATTCAGCAGCTCTTTTTTCTTTTTCTTTATTTTGATAAGCAAGCTCAGTATTAGCGATAATTAATTCAGCAGCTCTTTTTTCTTTTTCTTTATTTTGATAAGCAAGCTCCGCATTAGCAATAACCAATTCAGCAGCTCGTTTCTCTTTTTCTTCATTTTGATAAGCAAGTTCAGCATTAGCAATAACAAGTTCCGCAGCTCGTTTTTCTTTTTCTTGATTTTGAAAAACAAGTTGTTTATTAGTTAGTATTAATTCTTCCTTTTTTATCCTTTTATCCATTTTATTTCAATTCAAATCCGTTAGAATTTTTACATTGCTATAAACATATTCTTTATAAAAGATATTTCTTCAAAAATTGATGAGTAACAGTTCTGAAGCTATAATTTTATGTTATCCGAATGTTTTGTTACTACATTCGTAATTACTAATTGTAATAGTGTTCCTAATATTCTTTTTATTGGATTATGAGTTGATCCTAACAAAACTTTTTTAGTTAAATAACCTGTTGACATTCCAATAACATTACTAATTACATTCCCTTTTATATCAGATGAAGTTGTCATTTCACTAAAAACACTTTTAATTATGTTTAAAGGTTTTAAACTTTCATACGTTAGCTCAAACTGTTGTTTTAATGAGAGTAATTCTAGAGCTTGTTTATTTTCTAATAATGCAATAGTTTCATTGAGTGTATCTGTTTGGTTGATTTTTTTCATACTATTTTTTTTTAAGCATTTTAGTGATAATGAAATTACTGACAGGAGTTTTAATCCATTGATCTTTAAAAGCGTATAGTATAACTGAAATTAGGAAGTAAGCACTTCCTATGATAAAGAAACCCAAATATGGTTTTCCCATTAATTCACCTATCCATAAAGAAAGTCCAATATTAGTTAGCAGAACAAACATTGCAACAACAATAGCAACAGTTAATCTTGAAAGTAGAGAGGACAATACATCTGCTGATTTGTCAATTGCATTAAGCTTTACCAATTCGGCTGTTGTTCTTGTATAATTCTCTGCTTTTTCAAAAAGCGTTTCTATTGTTGTTGCGTAGTTGTCCATAGCTTAATTTTAATCGAATTAATAGTTTGATATTTTAATGAATACACTACTTAGAATTAGATTTCTAATTTTTGAATTTCCTTTTTAGTTTTTTCTAATTTCTCTTTTCCATCTGAAAGTAGATCTTGACCTTCTAACCAGATACCTTCATATTTTTTGGTAATAGTACCTAATAGGGTTTCATATTTATCTTTTAAGTCATCAGCATAATCATTGCCTTTACTTAAGATTCTTTTTCTTGTTTTCTTTCCTTTTTCTGGAGCAAATAATATACCCATTAATGCACCTGCTGCAATACCACCTAATACGCCTAATACTAATTTATCTGTTTTCATAATTTATTTTTTAATGATTTATTTCTATTCTTAATTATAATCTTCGTCCTTGAATAAGTCTTAATAATATTGCGATTATAGCAATAACAAGTAAAACATGTATAATTGAACCAGCACTGTATGCAAAGAATCCAATTGCCCAAAAAATGATTAATATTACTGCTAATGTGTAAAGAAGATTGCTCATGATTTCTATTTTTTAATGATTAGTATTTAAAATGTTATTAGTAAAGTTAAAAATAAAATAAATCGTAATATATTGTTTTGCAATATTTTATGAAATAAAAAAAAATATTTTTTAACTTAATATGAAATTTATTCTATTCTTTTTTTTATTAAAAAGAAAAAGCAGCGTAAAAACTCAAGACACTGTTTTTAGCATCTGGAGAAGTGAAATTACTGCTTGAATTATCTTTCCCAATTTTGGTTAATCCATAATTGTAGCGAACTCCAAAACTTACAGGTTCTAAATCAAGACCAAGACCTCCTGCAAGACCTGCATCAAATCTGTTGAAATCATCTGTGTTAATATTATCTTGGAAGTTATAATTCCCGTTACTAGATTTGTTTGTTGTTTTTCCACTAATTAAGTAAGCAGCATAAGGTCCCGCATGAATATTGAAATTCTTTGTAACATTTACCACTAATAAAAGAGGTACTTCAATATAATCTAATTTAAACTGTGCAGTTCCGCTTACTAATGCATTGTTATAAACAAGTTCTGCTCCTTTTCCGGTATAAGAGATTTCTGGTTGAATTGAAATAAAATTGGTAACGGGTAATTTGGCAAATAAACCTACGTTAAAACCGGTCAATACATTATTATCATCAACATTATCAGTATAGAGATTGGAGAAATTAACCCCACCTTTAATACCAAATTTAGGTTCGTTTTGTTGTGCCTTAACTCCCGTAAAAGCCATAAAAGTTAATACTAAGGAAGCACAAATTAATATTTTTGATTTTTTCATTTTTGTTTTCTTTAAATTTAATTTATAGTAAATCTGATGTCTTACAAAGGTCAGCTCGAAAGAGGAGAAAAGTGTTACAATACTTTCCATAAAACTTATATTATTCACACATTTTAGTGATGATTATGAGCTATATAAAGTTTTTTGACAGGAGAAAAAAGAATTGAAATAAAAAAGGCGAGTTAAAAAACTCGCCTTTTAAAATCTATGTCCCGTCCTGAAATAGCGATACACAAAAAAGATCGTTATGGAAGAAAACATAAATTATGTAAAACGCACCCAACGCGATTACAGTATGTCTTTAAAGCTTCAAATTGTTAGAG
>NZ_JBLNKT010000037.1:0-35994 GCF_048158525.1 Flavobacterium algoris | reverse complement strand
GATATGTTTGTTCTCTCATAACTCAATTGGACGGCTTTTTCTTTCAAAGCTTTGTCATAAATTTTGCGCACTTGTTTCATAGGTTAAAATTAAGATTATTTCTTAACTTTCTGTGATTGCTAAGTTAGCATGTCCGGTTTTTCAAAGGTAAATTGTTTCTTTAATTAAAAAATTGAATAGGTAAGATTCAAAATTTAGTTATCTACAACACAATTTCTAACCAATTATCAAAATTTTAACCTGTTCATGTTTGAGGCTGGTCTTTAGGCAAAATTGTTCGATCCTTACAAGTACGTTTTATTGCTTATTCAGATTTCCTCTGACTATCTGTAATAATTGATTATTTTGACGATAAAAAGTTTGTATGTTCATCGAATACAGATATAAACTCTTAATCATTATTAGATTTAATAGTTTTAACAAAAGATAAATTGCAGAAACAATTACTTATTTTTTCCACAAAATCTATCTATTAACAATTCATTAACTATATCGTGTCGATTTGATGGTATTGAAAACTAGGGGTATTCCTCTTATTTTGACTCCTATAAGCAAAGGATAATATTTATGTTGAATGTAAGTAGGAAAGAAAAAAAATGTGTGAAGTATCTTCTCAATGAGATGTCAAAACCAGAGCGATCTGTATTTGAAATTGAATTGTCTTTAGATGATGAACTTCTCGCTATTTTTGAGAATTATAAAATGATTTGGATCAACTATCCCCAATCTAATTTACCCGCAACAACTGTTTCTTTCAGTCAAATTAAAGACAAGTATAAAAAAGCCGAAACCCACACAAATACGGCTTCATTACTTTTTAAAAGAAAGACTGTTTTTGCTTTAGTTTTCCTTTTAGTTATTGGTTTAGGCTTCTATTTTACTACAAACACAAACCAAGCATATTCAAATCATAAAATAGCAAGAGTTGGAGAACGCCTTACGGTATTCTTGCCAGATAGCAGTACCGTTATTTTAAATTCAGGCAGTGACGTGAAGTATTCCAGTGATTTTGGTAAAAAAAGAGAGATCTGGTTAGTTGGAGAAGCTTTTTTTAAAGTTAAACATAATGAAAATGTTCCTTTTATAGTGCACACAGAAGCTTTTGATATTAAAGTATTGGGAACCGAATTTAATGTCAATGGAAATTTTAATGATAAAACGGTTTCTCTTGAAAAAGGAAAGGTAAATGTATTGCTTAAAGAAAGTAATGACGAAATCAACCTCTTGCCAAGTGAAGAACTGGTTTGGAATTCTAAGTCAAAAACAGTAACCAAAAGAAACTTTGATCTGGGCAAAATTTCGGCATGGAAAGACAACATTCTACTTTTAGATGATATAAGGCTTCAAGATGCATTGCTTAGTATAAATCAATTCTATGGTGTGAATTTTATCATTAAGGATGCAGCCATTGCAAATCAACATATAAAAGGTGCTTTTAAAAACCTGACAATTGATGAATTTATAACTTCTCTAGAGTTTATTTCAGATGTAACCATAACAAAAACCATTCAAAATAACATCGAGATTACAAAGTACCATGAAAATTAACCCAACAAAAATTGGCAGTAATGATCGCTTTTCAGACGATTATTTATTTCAGCAAATACAAAATGGTCAACATGAGGCAATGGAACAATTCTTCAATAGATATTACACCCGATTGTGTCGCTTTGGGCAAGGTTATGAATCAGATTATTGTCTTGTCGAGGAAAAAGTAGCTGATGTCTTTATTGAACTATGGAATAACAGGAATATCCTGGATAAAATTAGAAACCCTAAATCATATATATATGTAATAGTAAAAAATAATTTGAAAAAATCACAAAAATTTGAGCAGTTCCATCAACAAATTGATGAAACAAAAGTTATTCATGCTATGAGTATACCCAGTATAGAGGTAGAGATAATTGACATGGAACAAAAGGAAATAAATAAGAATATAATTCGTGAAATATTAGATGTTATTCCCAGAAAGTCACGTCAGGTATTTGAACTCAGCAGGATCGATGGATTAAAGTACAAAGAGATTTCTGAAATATTAGGTGTTACTCCTAAAACGGTTGAAAATCACATTACGCTTGCACTCAAACATATTAGTAAGGCGTTAAAATCTTATGACAAAGGGGAAATAATCAATACCATTTACTAATTATTGACAAAACACGCTTCCTTAACATTGGTTTGGACGTTAAAATTAAAAATAAACAATCATATAAAATGAAACAAAAAATTATACTAACCTTATCCTTATTACTACTGTTTGGTACTGGGGTGATTTATTCGAAGACTTCAAATAAAAGTATTGTTGAAGTAAATGCAGCTATAAAAGAGAAAATTAATTTAAACCTAAAAGACGTATCGATAAAGCAAACCTTTATCCTCATAGAAAGGCAAATAAACAATAAGTTTATTTATATGTCAGACCAAAATTTCCTTCAAAAGAAAATTTCCATTACGATAAACAACCAAGATCTTGATCAAGTTTTAGCGGTTTTAAAAACGAAGGCCAGTCTTGATTTTAAGATCACTAAAAGTGGTGTTTTAGTAAAAGAAGTGATTGGAATTACTCCTAAAACCATTCCTAAAAAGGACCAAGAAAACCGAAAAATTACAGGAATGGTTTTAGATGAATCTAATTTTCCTATTCCTGGCGCTTCTGTTTTTTTAGCAGGAACTAGAATAGCTACAACCACTGATTTTGACGGAAAATTTACTTTAAATGTTCCTGTAGACGCAACTATTTTGTCAATTAGTTATGTGGGATTTCAAACTAAAGAAGTCAATATTGAAAATAAGACCGAAATTAAAGTAGTCCTAAGTCAAAACGAAACATCTCTAAATGAGGTGGTTGTAACAGCCCTAGGTATAAAGCGTGAAGAAAAATCATTGGGATATGCCGCACAATCACTGGGTGAAAATGCTGTAAAAGATGCCAAATCAAATAACTGGGTAAATTCTCTTTCTGGAAAAGTTGCGGGTTTAAATATACAAGGATCTGGTGCAGGTCCAATGGGTTCTTCCAGAATAACACTTCGTGGTGAGTCATCACTTAATCTTGATAATAACCAAGCTTTAATAGTTTTAGACGGAGTTCCTGTGAGTAGTAAGATTACAGGTACCGGATTCTCTTCTCACCTGTCACAGGATAGCCCTGTTGATTTTGGTTCCACATTATCGGATATAAATCCCGAAGATATTGAAAAAGTTACGGTATTAAAAGGTGCTGGTGCAACTGCTTTATATGGAACTAGAGCCGCTGGTGGTGCGATTATTATCACTACCAAGTCGGGCAAGACTAAAGATAAAGGAATAGGAGTTACAATTAGTAGTAATTTTAGTTTTGATCAAGTAAATCGTTGGCCAGATTACCAATTTGAATACGGTGAGGGACGAACAAATCAATATTATTCTTACTTAGATAGCGCTGATGGTCTAAATACAAGTACAAATGTAGGTGCAGGAAGGGCATGGGGACCAAAATTTGACGGACAGTCCTATTTTCAATATAATCCTAATGCTGCAGATGGTAAACCTACTGAACGTACTCCGTGGGTTGCTAACAAAAATTATATTTCTGGATTTTTTAGAACAGGTACTACACAATCAAATAGTATCGCATTAGAAGGAGGAAATGAGAAAGGGTCTACCAGATTATCGATTACTCGTCTTAAAAATGATTGGATTCTTCCTAATACTGGTTTTGAAAGAATAAATGCTTCTTTATCTGTAAATCAACAAATCTCTGATAAGCTCAAGATAAATGGCAAGATGAATTATACGAACAAAAAAAGTGATAATCTTCCAGCTGCCGGATACAATAATCAATCGATTATGTATTTTCTTATGATTGGTACAGCTCCAAATATAAAACCGGAATGGTTTAAACCTTATTGGGAGCCTGGACTTGTTGGTGTCAAACAAAAGAATCCTTTCAATACAGGGCCTGATAATCCTTATCTTGGAATGTATGAAATGCTCAACAAAATGAACAAACATGGTGTGATTGGAAACGTATCAGCAACGTATCAGTTTACTAATAAGCTTGAATTTATGGTGCGCTCTGGTCTGGACATGTCAAATGAATTCAGATCACAACAACGGCCTTTTAGCATGACTAAATATGCCCGAGGAATGTATAGGGAACAAAATGTATTTAGTTATGAAATAAATACGGATGCCTTGTTAACCTATAAGAATGCACTAAATGATAATATTAATTATAACCTTACTGCTGGTGCAAATTCAATGAGGCAAAATTATGATTTTGCAGGACTTTATGCGGATCAGTTATCTCAACCCGGTATTTACCAAATATCAAATAGCTTGGATCAAGCAGTAGCAGATCCTTTAAAAACAAAGAAAGCGATTAATAGCTTTTATGGTTTAGCACAATTTTCCTACCAAGAAAAAATATTTTTAGATATTACGGGTCGTAATGACTGGTCAAGTACTTTGCCTTACGGTAACAATTCCTTTTTCTATCCTTCGGTCAGCTCTAGTTTTCTGATTCACGAGATAACAAACTTACCTTCTGCATTTTCCTTTGCTAAATTTAGAGTATCATGGGCACAAGTTGGGAACGACACAAGACCTTACCAAACTGATAAATATTATGACAGGATATATGGTAATAGCTTTACGAACACAACAACATTATTCAATGCTAATTTAAAACCAGAGATAACTTCTAGTATAGAAACGGGTATTGATTTTAGAATGTTTAAAAACCGCTTATCGATTGATATGGCTTATTACAATAATAATAGTCGCAATCAAATTTTAGCAATTCCTTTAGACCCCGTGTCCGGATACTCAAATGCAATGGTAAATGCAGGTTTAATAAACAGTAGAGGAATGGAGCTTGCTGTAACAGGAAAATTAATAACAAAAAGTAAATTCAAATGGAATAGTACCCTCACTTGGAGCCGTAATAGAAGTTATGTTAAAGAACTTGCTCCAGGCATAACAAACCAGGTTATTTACAACCATGAAAGTAATATTAGCATTGAAGCCAGAGTGGGTGGCAGAATGGGAGACATGTACAGTAGAGGTTTTCAGAGATCTCCTGACGGTCAGATTATTTATACTTCAGCCGGTTTACCTGCTACATTGGATCCTATAATGAAAAAACAAGGGAATGCTTTTGCTGACTGGAAAGCTGGATTGATGAATGAGTTTACTATCGGAAAAGTGAGACTTAGTTTTCTTCTAGACGGACAAAAAGGAGGTAGTATGTATTCCCAAACCAATCATAAGAATAATACACTGGGAAAAACCAAGGTTACACTTCCTGGTCGTGATGGTGGAATTGTTGGCCAAGGTGTTGTTTTACAATCCGATGGAACGTATCTTCCTAATACCGTTAGAGTAGCAGCAAGTTCCTACTATGAAAATTATTATACGATCAGTAATGGAGAAACTAATATTTTTGATGCTTCTTTTATCAAACTAAGAGAAGTTCGTATTGAATTTAATTTACCTAACAGCCTCTTGAAAAAGGTAGGAATGAAATCCGCCAGTCTTGCTTTTTACGGAAGAGACTTATTTAATTTCACCAAGTTCCCGGGTTTTGATCCCGAAGGAGGAAATCTAAATAATGGCACATTAACTCCAGGTGTAGAATTAGCTCAATTTCCTTCTACCAGAACGATTGGAACCAATCTTATCCTTAAATTTTAAATTAATAGATTATGATAAAAATTAATAAAAAATATAGTTTTCTCTTTTTGGTTGTACTACTTATATCTTCTTGTACAAGAGATTTTGAAGAGATTAATACAGATCCAAACCGTCCGAAACAAATTACTCCGGGAGTTATGTTGGGTCAGTTGCAGTTTAGAATTGTAAATACAAGTATAACTGCTTCTCGGAGTTTCACACATGAGCTCATGCAGGTTGATGCACCTCGTTCTAGTCCATCAGGAGTGGGACTGCATAGATATGTAGTTAATCCAGGCTCTGCGGTCTGGTCTACCTTTTACGGCTATATGACTGACATTGAAGACATATACAAAACCTCTGAAATTTTACAGGAAAATAATTACAAAGCAATCGCTTTGATTTATAAATGTTGGACCTATTCTATTCTTACTGATTTGTATGGAGATGTTCCCTACTCTCAAGCAATTATGGCATCTCAAGGCAACTTTAAACCTGCATTTGACAAACAGAAGGATATTTACATTAAAATTCTAAGGGATCTTGAAGAGGCTAATACCTTGCTTAATCCAGCCAAAGCCCTTACTTACGGTGGAGATCTTTTATACAATTCCAATAGCCTTTCAGGAGGGACAAATCCCGGAATCGTTAAATGGAAAAAATTCACGAATTCATTACGACTTCGATTGCTGCTCCGATTGTCAAAACGCGACGGGGAAATCAATAGCAACGAACAAATTATAGCGATTCTGGCTGATCCTGTAAAATATCCTGTATTTACAAGTAATGCTGATGATGCGATTTTTAAATACACAGGGACATTCCCTTATTACAATCCATATTTTAATATGAGACAACTAGAATGGAGAGATGGTACCTATGTAACTAAATTCTTTATTAACAAAATGAATACCGATAATGACCCAAGAAGAGCTTTATGGTTTGGTACAGTAAGCGTTGGTGGCCAAAATATATACCAAGGCATTGAAAGTGGGTATCCTATTTCTACAGAATATCAGGTTGGAAAAAATACAAGTTACAATGATATTATGAAAACCTTACCACAACTTGGTGTAATGATGACTTGGTCTGAACTAGAGTTTATCAAAGCAGAACTTGCTTTAAAGGGCTTTACTACGGGAAAAAAACCAAAACAACATTACGAAACTGCTATAACAGCTTCAATGACGCAATGGGGTGTAACGATGCCTCCAAATTATCTAGCTCAAGCAGGTGTAGTTTATGATCCCAACACTTCAACAGAAACTCAATTAGAAAGAATCATTACACAAAAATATTATGCTTCTTTTTTTGTTGACTATCAGTCGTGGTTTGAAAAAAGAAGAACTGGATATCCAATTTTACCAAGAGGATCGGGAATACCAGCTGAAAATGCTTTTCCAAATCGTGTGCCTTACCCAACTTATCTACAATCGCTTAATCCGGAAAATCTAGCATTAGCTTCAGCCTCAATTGGCGGTGATACTAGCGCTACCAAAGTATGGTGGGATAAATAATATTTTAAAAAACCAGGGAGTTTACAACCATAACACTGTAAAAATCTATTCAAAAAAGTATTTACAGGTTACATTAAATCAAATATAATATATAATGAAAACAGTACCTAAAAAAATTTTAATCCTATTTTCGGCTTTGCTGCTCACAAATACGATTCTAGCTCAGACAAAATCTAGTACATCTAACCTCCGAACATTAATTGTCTTTTTTGATGGACTAAGGCCGGATTATATCACACCTGAATTAATGCCAAATGTATATTTATTCAGTAAAAAAGGAAGTTATGGTAAACAACATCACAGTGTTTTTCCAACAGTAACTAGAGTAAATGCATCTTCGTTATCAACAGGATGTTATCCAGGCAGTCATGGATTAATGGGAAATACGGTTTATTTTCCTCAAGTAAAAGAATCAGCAGGTTTAAACACTGGTGATGCGGAGGAATTAAATAAAATCGCTAAAGCAACAGACAATCATTTATTGACATCCGTTTCACTGGGAGAGGTTTTAGAACAAAACGGCTCAAGACTATTCGTTTTTAGCTCTGGCTCTACCGGACAAGCCTTAATGCAAAATCATAAAGTAAGTGGAGGAGCAATCATTAATACCACGATGATTCTACCAGAGTCATTAAAAATGGAGATCGTAAACGAGATTGGAGAAGCACCAGATGGACTAGAAAAACATAAATGGTTAACGGATGCTGTTATTAAGTATGGCTTAACATTAGATGGTCCATTAGTAAGTACTCTTTGGTATGGTGACCCAGATTCGGCTGCTCATAAAAATGGAATAGGATCCCCTGAAGCCATTGAGTCTATCAAATATGTTGATGAACAGTTTGGAAGAATTATTAAAGCTCTTGAATTAAAAGGACTTGATCAAAACTTTAATGTTATCATTTCTTCCGATCATGGTTTTGTAACCCATATTGGAAAACAAGGTCTTGCCGATTTCTTAATTCAGAAAGGGCTAAAAAAAGACAAGGAATCAACAGAAGTAGTGGTTGCAGAAGAGGCAATTTATGTAAAGAATCATGACGAAAAGAGCATAAAAAATATTGTTACAGCTTTGCAGGAACAGAAATGGATAGGCAGTATTTATACTAAAGCTTCAAAAGAAGGAGACATAAAAGGTGTTGTAGAAGGGACTCTTTCTTTCGAAACAATACATTGGGATCATGACCGATCAGGAGATATACTAGTTGATATGAACTGGAATGATACCAAAAACGAAGCGGGATATGCAGGTGCAAGTTTCGCAAGAGGCGTTGCAGGTCATGGTGGCTTTAGTCCTTATGAAATTCATATTGCTTTACTAGCCAATGGGCCTAGTTTCAAGAAAAAGTATAATGGTAATTTACCTACATCTAACGTAGATATAATTCCCACTGTTCTCCATCTTCATAATTTAACTCTTCCTAAGCAAATGGATGGTCGGGTTATGTATGAATTGCTTTCAGAGAATCCTCCAGCTGACACTCCTAATTCAGCTAAGATTGAAATAATCAAAACGGAAGCAAAGCTGCCTTGGGGTGTTTATAAACTAGAAATGGAAAGATCTGTTTTAGGAAAATATAATTATCCAAATTTCACGAAAGTAATTAGAAAGGAAAAATAATAATATTGACTCTCTAATATAAAAGTAAAGATGGTGTCTTAAATGCTAAGATACCATCTTTTTTTTGTTACTATAAACACATAATTAATAGGTAATGTATATAGAATATCTTAAAAATGGTTTATCCAATTATCAAAGGTTCAACTTGTTCAGTTTTTAGGCTCGTATATTGGCAAAATTCCTCGATTGACACGAACTCATTCTGGAGCTTATTGAGCTCCTTTCTTATTTTTTGTAGTAGTCTAATGCTTTGACGATAACTCTTTCCAGTTATGCGTTGTATACCTTTTGGGTAGATACATAATCTCTTGTTTTCGGTTCTCATACTCTATATATAGCTTTGATTGGGCTTTGTCTACATCTATAAAATGATAAGACTACTATTTTGTTTTTCATTAAGGTAATCTTTTAAACTTACTGCACTGTTTTTACATTTCCAGTACGTTTCAAAACACCCCAACCTTGACTTTCACCTTTTATGGCTTTTTTAATTGCTTTAAAAAGAATCACATACATCAATTGTCTGTATATAAATCGTTGTGGAATGAGCCATACTAATTTACTTAATTTTTCTTTCTCAAACACAAAAGCTATGATGCTAACCAATACATCTACAAACATAAAAACGACATAATAGATACCTATTTTATATAAACTTTCGAGATTATTATGGTTCCAAATTAAACTAAATATCAAAACCAAATCAGCTAAAGGAGCAAAAATGGGCAATATGATTTGAAAGATCAAAATATTAGGCAAAGCCACCATTCCTAGACCTTTATATTTTGGATTAAAACAAGCATCTTTATTTTTAGAAAAAGCTTGCATAACCCCATAACTCCAACGAAAACGTTGTTTCATAAATTCCTTAAAAGTTTCCGGAGCTTCGGTTATGGCAATGGCGTCTACACAATTAACAACTTTATATCCTTTTCGTAAAATACGAATAGTCAAATCACAATCTTCTGCCAAGGTATCAGTTGTAAAACCACCTGCTTTAGCAATGGCTTCTTTTTTGAAAGCACCAATAGCACCTGGAACAACGGTAATTCCATTAATTAAATCAAATGCCCTACGGTCGAAATTTTGAGCTGTTGTATATTCAATACTTTGCCATTTGGTGAGCATTGTATTTTCGTTTCCAACCTTTACATTACCTGCAACTGCACCAATTTCTTGATTGTTTTTTATTTTAATCGTAAAACATTTCATCAATTGGGAAAGTGCATCGGTCTTAAGTTGTGTGTCGGCATCGATGCAAACTACATAGTCATTTTGGGTTAAATTTATACCATAATTTAACGCTGATGCTTTTCCTCCATTAGGTTTGGTATTTACGCTTACTTTTGAATTCATACCAAAAGTATCCATTATCATTTGATAGGTTTTATCTTTTGATCCATCATCAATAAAAACAATATCAAAATTAGGATAATCTTGCAAAAGTAAATTGTTGATCGTTTTTACCGCATTTATTTCTTCGTTATAAGCAGGAACAATGATACTTACTTTTGGATTTATATTTTGCAAATTATAGGTAGGCGGCTGTTTTTGATCTTTGTATTTTTTGATAAAAACCATTACAAACATCAATAGGATTCTTAAAAATCCTAAAATAATGGCAACCCAAAATGTAGCTGCAATAAAATGACCAAACCAATAACCAAATTCAAAGATAAAATCATCAACGCTCAAAAAACTCTCGTGTGCTTTTGGCATTAAATCATTTTTGGTTTTGCCAAGCAAATGAGCAACTGTTGTAAACTGTATTCCTTTGCTTTTAAAATAGTTAATTATTCGTGGCAAAGCTTCTACAGTAGCTTCACGGTTCCCGCCCGCATCGTGCAAAAGAATTATTCCTTTATCTGGATTAGCTTCATATTGTTTTATGGTTCTGGCATATATGCTATCAGCTTTTACTCCTTTTTCCCAATCGTTGGGATCGATGCTTTCGCCAACACTGTAATAATTTTGTTCTTTGCTTAATGTTATGGGTTTTAATTCGTTTTCGGTTGTAGGTTCTGCATCTGCATTGTATGGAGCTCTAAATAAAACTGTGCTTCTTCCCGTTACTGCTTCTATCAAAAGTCGGGTGCTTTCCATTTCGGTTGATGCTCTTTCTAGACTTACTGCGGCAATATTGGGATGCGTAAAAGTATGATTTCCTATTTCGTGCCCTTCAGTATAAATGCGTTGCAGTAACGGTATATTATTTTCGGCTTGCAAACCAACCACAAAAAATGTCGCTGGCACTTTTTCTTTTTTTAAAATATCTAAAATTTGTGGCGTGTATTCTGGATCAGGACCGTCATCAAAAGTTAGAATGACTTGATTATGCACATTTCCATATTTTTTAATAACATATTTAGTGGGTAATTCTAAATAGGTTTGCTTCGAAATAATGTTTTCTTTTTTATTAATGTCCAGCTTAATTTTACCTTGTTCTGGATTGGTAACCACATTTAATATTTCACCATCGCCAATATAATCCGGTGTTGAATACCCAAAGTTTACATTTTTTAAGGTTTTATAATCAAAAGGTTTGTTTTCTAGACTCACATCTGTCAAACTGCGATTATAGAAACGCCAAAGTCGGTCGTCTTCGCTACCCAAACGCCACAAAGCTGTTCCTGCAGTTCCATATTCATCTGCAAAACGAATAGTGTTGAAATTAGTTGCGGCATCAGTAAAATTTACAATATGTTTATTGCCATTTCCATCTGTATAAGTGTAATTGTTGTTGTAACTAGTATTGTCAAAATCTATTTTTGCTTTGTATAATTTTGCGTTTGACAATGCTTCTTGATAGGTTATAGTTTCACCTTCTTTCCCTTGTTGCCAGTCGTATCCGTAGCCTGCAAAACAAAGAATTATTTTGTTTTCGGGAATTTCTTTTGCGGTTTCATCCAGCACACTTTCTATCCATTTTTGACCGCTAATGTCGCCAGGAATACTTCCTGCATAATGCTCATCATAAGCCATCAGAAACATGTAATCGTTGTATTTGGCAAGTTCCTTTAAATTAAAATCTTCATTACGAACCATTATGTCTTGTGACACAATCAACCCCATAGGATGTAATTTTTCGTATAAATCTTTTTGAAAAGCAATAATAGGCGCATCACTATTTTCTTTAAACTCTTCAAAATCAATATTAATACCTTGGAAATTATATTGTTTCAAAATCTTTGCTATATCATTAATCAATCGGGATTTTTTAGCTGGATTGTTAATAATACGATGAATGAGATTTCCATTAAAATCGCCATCTTCTTTACTAATATCAATATTATTGATTAGTGGAACAATTCTAACATTGTTTTTTCGCATTACTTTTAATGCTGCTGTATCGATTTCGGTTTTTAATAATTCGGTTTTGGGGTCAATAAAAAACCATTCCGGAACCACCATATTAAGCTTCTTGATGTTCTTTTGTAAAGAAAACAAACTTTGTGGATCCCAATCTACATAAAATGCAGCTCTGACTTGGTCTTTATGTTTTGGTTCTTCAACATTTTTTAATTTTTCATTTTTTTCTTTCATTCTCAAAAAAGCATCAAAACCTTTGTACTTTTTTAATTCATCTTTGCTAAATACGAGAGGAATATTAGGTTTTAAAAGCATTTTAACCTCATTGTTAACATTGGTTAATAATGGCAATGCTGGTTTTAATCCTTTGTGGAGTGTAATAATAAAAATGGGAATTAATAGCAGTATTCCAAAAATCAAAATTCTAGTTGACCACTGGAAGGTTTTCCATCTTGTTTGGGTTGCAGTCTGAAATATTTGTTTATTATCGCTCATCATTTTTTGTATTAAACCAATTACAATCTTTGGTAAATGTAAGTATAAAAATAAAAGCCATTCAATTTTTTAATTTGTACCGCTTTTACTATCATCAATCTTTAGTACTCTGGAGAATAAAAAATATTTAATGTATAAATGTTTTAGTTAATTGACAGTTTCTAAACTATCCAAATCTGATAATTTATAAAATTTCAGATCATTAAGCTTCATATATTTACAAATAAACTCTAAAGTTTCAATCTTTGTTTGATAATTTTCGGTCAATTTTTTAACAGGTTTGTGGCTAGATAAAATCAATATTTTATTTTTTTTCTTGGCATCATCTAATAATTCCAAAAGATAAGGAATATTAAAATGAACATGATTATTGTCGATATCAAACGCATACATTAATTTAGAATTTCTAAAATAACAACCCTCTTTTTCAGGAGCTAATCCTTCAAAATCTCTACCTCTTATCACTTTAAATATTGGAGATAATGCTTGGTCAAGTTCATCTGATCTTTCGCCATAAGGATAAGCAAAAGATGAAACGTTAAACCCCTTTTTCTTCATCGATAGTAACATTGGGTCGATTTCTTGTTTTATATACTCATCTATTCCATTTTTTGCAACAAACTTAACTGCGTTGTAATGATGGTATCCATGACCTGCAATTTCGTGACCTTCTTTTTGCAATTCGAGTAACTTTTTTATTTGAGGTACACCAATAGAATCTATTCTGCAAACACAAAAAGTAGCTTTCCAATTGTATTTTTTTAAGACTTTATCAGCTTCAAACCATTCATCTACATAAGCATCATCAAAAGAAATAACAACCCCAGCCTTATACGGTTTAGGTACTGGTGTTGATTTTTTATTTTCACACGAAAACAAAGTTAAGAACAATGAAACAAGTAGGGTTTTGAAAAAAAACAACTTCATAAATTACTGTGTTAATTAATAAAAATAGAATGCAATAGTTCAAATATAAACCATTTATTTAATGATACTTTATTTATAAAAAAGGGATACCTTATTTTTTAAAATAAAAAAGTCAACTATAAGTTAGTGAACCGTTAATTTCATAATTTAAGAAATTAAAATTGTTATGTTTATTCTTATTTAATCCCTCTGTTTTTGAATTTAATTCAATTTACAAACTAAGGCTTAATCTGCTAGAAATCAGAATTCTTAAGTTATTGTCAAAATAGTTACAATTATTCCAAACTTTATTCAACTTTAAGTGTCTAATAAATCTCCAAAAGAAAAGTATAACTACTATTTTGGATAAATACCGATTGTTTTTTTGTAAAATTAATTTATAACCTAAAAACGAAAACTATTCTATCTTTCATCCTGCTTGGATTATTAATGTATTCCGGTAATACTAATGATTAAACAAATTCCAGTTATCCATATACTGCACGATTGATTGATGCTCCTGGTCCGTATGATAAAGTAAATGTGGATATACAGTCGGGTTTACATACCGTAGCTGCTCCTAAAAAAAAGTGAGAATTTAACAACAAATTAGTTATATCTAATAATCAAATTTTTATTTTTGCACATTAATTTAATAAAGCACTATCATGAAAGATTTAATCGAAAAAATCAACGCAGAATTCGAAACATTTAAAACAGAATCTGAATCACTAATTGAGAAAGGCGTCAAAGCAGCTGGACCAAGAGCTCGTAAGTCAACTTTGGAAATAGAAAAACTACTAAAAGAGTTTAGAAAAGTCTCCGTAGAAGAATCAAAAAAATAATATTATTCTAAAAATAGACCTCGTTTAATAATTTAAGCGAGGTTATTTTTTATTTTTCCTGTGCTGATTTGTATTTATGTTGTTTTGTTCCAATTTTGATTTTCGGACCGGTTGTGTATTCCTGTTAGTAGCATCCACTTACTTTTTCTTTTCTTCATCAACAATTAGTTTCAAAGAATTAATATAATCCGTATCAAATTCTATAACTCTTATTTTGTTTTGCTTAAAACTCATTTCACCTTCAAATTTCCCTTCGGTTCCCAAAAAATCTATTACCAGTTCTTTCTCATTTATTTCTAGGAGTTTCCCGAGATAAACCGCTTTATCTGATTTTTTTGTAATCTGAAAAATTTCATATTTATTTGCTAAAAAATGTATAATGGAAGACAAATCTTTAAGCGGAATTATTTCTGCTGCACTTGTTTTTAAACCTTTAAGTTTAATTACTCTTGCTGTGAATTCATGATCTTTGTCTTGAATAATTGACTTTACATTTTTATTTTTTAATATCGTATAGCCATCAATTATAAAATCAAAAGGATTATTTTTTAGTAAAATCCAATCTTCAGTCCAATCAATAAGAAAACCACTAAAAATTTCCTTTTTGTCGTCAAATTCTATTGAAATTAATTGTCGTAAGTATTTTTCCATTATGTTCTTTTAAATTTTGAGAGCAGTCTGCTACTAGCGTCAATTAGCCCTAAGCGTCAGGATAAAAACTTCTAAACGAGCTTTATTTTGTTAATTAGAAAGTAAATATATGAGATTTAAACTTCAATTAAAATTCTTTTCAAAAAAAGTCACTTAATGGTTCGTAAAAGAAAACGAACCGTAAAAAGCGATAAAAATAGCTATTAGAACCCCAAAATTTAAAGCAATACTTTTATATATTGTTTTAATAGGTTTTGGTCAATCAGATTAAAAATCCAGCGCAGATTATAGGCTAAAAAAACAATCATTATTTACTCACTGTGTGGGCACGGTTAAAAAAACTGCGACAACGATTTTGGTATATCAGCACGATCGATTTAGAAAATAAATTTAAGGGTAAATCCTCGAAAACTAAGCTTACTCTTTACGAATATTTAATAGGATAGTACTTGAAGATTAAAATAACTTCAATTTTGGTTCCTGCT
Organism: Flavobacterium algoris; assembly: GCF_048158525.1. Taxonomy (NCBI): domain Bacteria; kingdom Pseudomonadati; phylum Bacteroidota; class Flavobacteriia; order Flavobacteriales; family Flavobacteriaceae; genus Flavobacterium; species Flavobacterium algoris. The sequence continues at coordinate 20,507 of NZ_JBLNKT010000037.1, read as the reverse complement.
TCAATTTTTGATTCAATGTGAAATTGACCTTTTAAAGAATTTGCTCTTTCTTTCATATTAGTTAAAAATTTAACGTAAACATAGAATCCAATTATAGGTATTATTAGCTTAAAATTTTTCTTTCAATGTATTCATGATTTAAGCCTCCTACTTACAATAAAAGACGCTGAGGCGTCTTTTTCATTTCTTTTATCTCCTATGTTTATAAAAATAACCCCTCCTAAACGCATAAATCTTCCCTCTCAGGTAAATACCTAAAAACCAAACCACAATTAAGCTAATTATTCCGTATCATTCCATACCTCAAATGTAGAGGGCATAAGATTTCCTCTTTTAGCATAAAATCAAAAATCACGATAAGGATTTCAGCGTTGGCCATAGAGAATGACCGTGAAGTCGAGTGTGAAACCCGAGCGGTTTGGGTTGCGATAGGAACATCCGTCCAATGATTATTGGGATAAAAAGATTCAGGCTTGAAATCGAAGATTCATGAATAACCAAAAACAATAATAACCCATCAATGTTTTTTATTACTTTTTTTTATCAAGGAAAAAAGTGAAATTTTCTTCAAATAAAAATCAGTAATAACATAAACGTACCCCTATTTATTTATCATTTAGCGTCGCAGTCAACTGTTTTAAATTTAAATTTCACCCGTTCAAAATCAATAGGTACGCCTTTAACAAAATAGGAAGCACCCATAGTAGATTCTATTTTCCCATTACCTAAAATGAGTTCGTTCCCTCGCTTTAGAAATGCCATTGGATTTTTGTATGTTATTTTATCATACGTTCCCTGAATAAAAGTGTAGCTGGCAAATAAAGTATCTCCACGGAATTCTCCGGCGATTTTGCCAACCTTTTTCGGCATATTAAAAAATTTCATCACCATATCACCGGTTATTTTACCGTTTTTTAAAGTGTTCATTTTTAATTCAATAGTATCTTCTTGATACAGCGCTTTATAACACTGCACAGTTATAGGGTTTCCAGTCTGGACTTTGGTAGCTTCAACGACTTTTGGGCTTTGATTTTTTTTACAGCTTTGGAATCCAATACAAGCAAACAGCAAACAAAAAAGACCTAGATTTTTCATAATAGTAAATATTTAGTTGAATATTGTAGTAATAGCCATTGCTAATTTACGCATAAATAACGTATAATTATTTGAGGACGGGGCAAATCTTACTTTAGGGTTAATCAAAGTCTAGTCAAAGCTATAGATAGTGTATGAAAAATAGAAAACAAGAGAGTAAAATCATCTTAGCGCTCCCACAAAAGAAAAACCCGAAACAAAATTTCGGGTTTTCAGTTTTTTATTAATCCGGAATCGTTTTTAAGACTAGACAAAGTTATAATTCAACAAACTTAATCCATAAGAAACACTGTCAATCCTCTGGTGGATATGCAAATAAAAACTGCACATTAAGTTAAGCTACATTTTTGTAATTAATTTGATTGTTAAATTCTTCAATAGTTGCATAATTTAAAGCAGAATGTCTCCTTTTTCTGTTGTACCACATTTCAATGTATTCAAAGATTTCCAGTTTCATTTGTTCTTTTGAAATCAGTTTGTTTCCATAAATCAATTCCGTTTTCAAGGATTTAAAAAAGCTTTCCGCTACTGCATTATCCCAACAATTTCCTTTGCGACTCATACTGCGGGTTATTTTTTTATAGGAATCAAGAACATTTACAAACTTTTTGCTAGCATATTAAACACCTCTGTCGGAATGAAAAATCAAACCTTCCTCAATATTTCGGTTTTTAACGGCCATTTTCCAAGCTCCAAGCGTAGTTTCATCTGTACTCATTCCATCGCTCAAACTCCAACCTATAATTTTTCGGTCCTATAAATCCATAATAGTTGTCAGGTATACAAATCCCTCTTTAGTTTGAATATAGGTGATATCAGAAACCCAAACTTTTGAAGGCATTTTGACAACAAACTCCCTATTTAATATATTTTCGACGATTAAGTAATTATGATTTGAGTTGGTCGTCACTTTGAATTTCTTGCTTAATTTACTTCGTAAGCCTAACTGTTTCATATATTTTGCTACAGTAATTGCTTCGCCTGTTCGAGCAAAGCTCTCGGGTCTTGAAATTTTATAACCAATACTCAGAAGTTCTAATGTTATTCTAGGACTTCCATATCTTTGCTTGGCTGCAAAATAAATCAATGTTATCTGTTCTTTTATGGTAATTTTTAGTTGTTGTCTTGCTGTGATTGCTTGTTTTTTCCATCGGTAATAACTTCCGCTGCTCACTTGTAGAACTTTGCACTTTTTTTCAATCGGGAATAGTTGTTCATTGCTTTTTATGAAACTATAAATCATCGACCGCTCTTGGAAAAAATGCCGATTGCTTTTTTTAATATATCACGTTCTAACTCGGCATCTTTGAGTCTTTTCTCCAGTTCGTGGATTTTTTCTTGCTCGGGAGTGAGTTTTAAATTTCCTTTCCCAGGAAAACTTCCTTCTCCAAATTCCTCAAACTCTTTACGCCATTTATACAACTGTGGTGCTGTGACTCCCAATTCTCTGGCGAGTTCTGATACATTTGTTCTATCATAACTCAATTGAACGGCTTTTTCTTTAAAAGCTTTATCATAAATTTTGCGGACTTGTTTCATAGGCTAAAATTAAGATTATTTCTTAACTTAATGTGATGGCTAAGTTAGCATGTCCATTATTATAAAAATCAATAGCCGCTTTTTCGCCCAAAGTCTCTACAAAGGCATCATAAATAATTTTCTTATGTGCACTCAATTTATTAAACATCAGGAATATTTTCAAATCTTGTGAAATATCTGTATTCGCAATAAAGTAGCCTTTTCCATTAAAAGCTTCTAAAATACCCATTTTTCTTAATTTATTATATCCTTTTTCAATCGTAACCCTAGATATTTCGTATTGAAAACTCAATTCATTGATAGACGGCATAGCATCTCCTTTTTTAAGAATACCTTGCTTTATGGCATTCAAAACTGCATTGACTAACTGCTAGTACTTTGGAGTAGCAGAAAGTTCATCAATTCTGAGGCTATCAATTTTTGACATTTTTTTCATACGAACTTATTTTTTGTATTTTTAAATCATGATGATTCAAATAAATTTTAAATTATTTATAATCATTTTATAAGAAGATTATTTTATTCACCAATGGATTACTATTTATAATTAAGTAAATATACTTAATTTCTATTTAAAAGGATAAACCTTAATGAAGGTCGAAAATTAATACATTTGTAATTGAATTCAACAAAATCAATGCTTTTTTTCAACACATTGGTTTATAAACACACAAAATTCTAATTATAAACTTACAAAAAACATTAATAAATTTTGAAGGTTTGAAGGTTTATTATATTCTTTTTATAAAAAACTATGATAAAAAAAGCCACTCTTTTCAGAATGGCTTCAAATTATTTTTCTCCTTGTTCTCGTCTGAGTTTACTATTCTTTTTACCATAAAAAAAGTAGATTACAAACCCAATAGCTAACCATACAATCAATCGCAACCAAGTATCAAAAGGAAGAGAAACCATCATTAACACACAAGTTAGTATTCCTAAAATGGGAACTAAAGGAACAAATGGAGTTTTGAATGGTCGTTCTAAATCAGGTTGTTGCTTACGCAAAATAATAATTCCCAGACAAACCATAACAAATGCTAAAAGCGTTCCTATGCTGGTCATCTCTCCCACTATACTAATGGGAACTAAACCTGCAAAAAGGCAAATAAAGACACATAAAACAATATTTGATTTAAAAGGTGTGTTGAATTTTGGATGCAAATCAGAAAATATTTTTGGCAATAATCCATCCTTACTCATAGAAAAAAATACACGCGATTGCCCTAATAAATCGACCAATATTACAGAGGTATATCCAATTAAAATAGCCATAATAACTGCTACAGCTAGCCATTTGTAAGGAGTATGCGCAATGGCTACTGCAACTGGCGCAGCACTATTTTTGAATTCAGTATAATTAGCCAAACCTGTCATTACATATCCAAATAATATAAATAAAACCGTACACACTATTAACGAACCAAGAATTCCAATAGGCATATTGCGCTGTGGATTTTTAGTCTCTTGTGCCATTGTAGCAACAATATCAAATCCAATAAAAACAAAGAAAACGACACCGGCACCACGCAGCACTCCTGACCAACCAAATTCTCCAAAAATACCGGTGTTCTCAGGAATAAATGGATGATAATTAGCCACATCTATATATTGCCAGCCTAAACTTATAAAAACCAATACTACACCCACTTTGAGAGTAACAACTACTACATTAAATATAGCTGATCCTTTAGTCCCACGAATAATTATTGCAGTAATTAAGGCAATAATTAGAATCGAAGGCAAATTAAACCATCCGTTTACTATTGATCCATCAGCTAAAGTAGCTTTTTCAAAAGGAGACATCACCAACTGTGGAGGCAGGTAAATATCAAATTTTTCAAGAAACTTAACTAAATATTGCGACCAACTAATCCCAACGGTAGCTGCACCAACGGAGTATTCAAGTATCAAATCCCATCCTATAATCCAGGCAAATAACTCTCCTAAAGTAGCATACGCATACGTATAAGCACTACCCGAAACCGGCACCATAGAAGCAAACTCTGCATAACATAAAGCACTAAAAGCACAACCTACAGCAGCAACCACAAACGACAAAATTACAGCTGGCCCTGAATTATTTGCTGCAGCAATTCCTGTCAAAGAAAATAAACCTGCACCTATAATAACTCCAACCCCAATTGCCACTAAATTAATAGCTCCTAAACTTCTTTTAAGAGTTCCTTTGCCGCTTTCGGCAGCTTCTAATTTTAATCGTTCAATAGATTTTTTAAGCATAATTTTTCTGTGTTTTAAATATAAAAAAAGCCCTTCATTATAAGAAAGGCTTTACTGATATTATGTTTAGACTGTCCCATAATAAACCTTTCATATTATAAATGATGCTTTGCAACACATAATAGTAAAGAAACGATTGATCATGCTATGTCTTTTCTTCTTATTCATAGTGCAAATGTATTGTGTATTACAATCGATTCCCAAATTATTTCAACATTTTTCCAATTTTTAGCATTCCTTTTTATAAATTAAAATCGTACAAAGACAAATTTAAAATCTGAATTTTCCTTAAATTTGTATAAAATAGTTTGATTATGGAAATCAAAATCGAAGCTGTTCAAATTGCGGAATCCTTCAACATGAAGAAATTTCGTGCCGATTTTCGTGCTGAAGCGCATTCGGGTTCCACTTCAGAGGTATTTTATGCATTGAAGGAAAACCAGCGCTATTTGTATATTTTTGATTATGGCGTAGTGGTCTTTGCTAATTATGATGCAGTTGCCAAAAGTGAATTCGTGAATTTTATAAAAAATTACGCCACTACTTTGGTCGATTTGGATTTATCAGAAGAATACCGCATTGAAACTGACGAAACACTACAAAAGGTAATTGTAAAAAACAATTATGTGACCGTTTCCCAAATAGATTCCTCACTCATGCGAATCGTTATGCTCAATATCGCTCAATCTGTTGCGCTTGAATATTACGAGTTATTGACCGATGACCTCATCACCTCTTCAAAACACTACATCCTAGAATTAGAAAAACGTGGTAAACTCAGTATTTCCAAAACCAATTTACTCAAATACATTGGCAAAGTCCTGAATGTAAAAAACAGTATTGTAGACAATTTATATATTCTTGACGACCCAAATCTCGTTTGGGATAATGAAGAACTCAACCTGCTCAACCGCCACCTTAAAGCTAATTTTGATATCAATACTCGTTTTAAAGACCTCGATTACCGCTTGCAAATTGTAGAAAACAATCTTACGCTGTTTACCGACGTGCTGAACGTGAGAGAAAGCTCCCGACTGGAATGGGTGGTTATCATATTAATTGCGTTGGAGATTGCTATCGCGTTATTTTTTCATTAAAGCCTAAAGTCTATTGTATCATATTTCCTGCTACTTCACGCAATAAAATCTAAAATATTTCTTTGATTCTTTATTTTAAACAAAGTCATTTTTGTTATTTTTGTTTTTATTACCGTGTAAAACCAAAAATAAAGAACCACTATTCCGCTAATTGATTACGAAATGGTTGAACGAAAATGATAAATTAGTGGCATAATGAGCATGTTACTTGGATTTAAAATTGCAGCTTAATGAATAATCAGATAGAAATATATAAATCTTCAGACAACAAAGTAGAACTTCAAGTAAGTCTTGATAACGAAACTGTTTGGTTAAACAGAGAGCAAATCGCGGTTTTATTTGATAAAGATATCAAAGCCATAGGTAAGCATGTTAATAATGTATTTAATGAAGGGGAATTGGATAAAGAATCAGGTTGATTTCTATAACCTCGATGTTATTATATCTGTTGGATATCGTGTAAAATCTAAACAAGGAACACAATTTCGTCAATGGGCAACACAACGTTTAAAAGATTATTTAGTCAAAGGGTATGCCATCAATGAAAAACGGTTGCAAGAAGCTGAGAATAAGTTTCAAGAATTAAAGCAAGCAGTTCATTTACTAGATTCCATTACAAAATCTAAAGTAATAACTGGTGATGAAGCACAAGGTTTATTAAAAATATTGAGGGACTATGCTTTTGCGTTGGATATTTTAGACCAATACGACCATCAGACATTGAAAGTCGTAACAACGGATACTAAAGAATTATTCAAAATTTCGTATTCCGAAGCGAAGAAAGCCATAGAAGGATTAAAAACTAAATTTGGAGGCTCTAATTTGTTTGGAAATGAAAAAGATGATACTTTTAAAAGCTCCTTAGAAACAATTTATCAAACCTTTGACGGAATCGATTTATATCCTTCAGTACAAGAAAAAGCGACACATTTATTGTATTTTGTCACCAAAAATCATTCTTTTTCGGATGGTGGTAGCAAAAGAATTGCAGCTTTTCTCTTTGTTCGTTCCTAGATCGCAATGGATTATTGTATCACGAAACAAGAAAAGTAATTCATGATAATGCCTTGGTAGCAATAACGCTGATGATCGCTGAATCCAAATCTGATGACAAAAACATGATGGTTAAACTAACAATTAATTTGATTAACAATAAATAAGCACTTCATTAAAATATTATAAATGAAAACCTATTACATTCATAACGGAACTGAAAACAGTGGTCCATTTCTCTTGGAGGAATTAAAGGCTAAAAAAATAACAAAAACAACATTAATATGGTTCGAAGGTATGGACGAATGGAAATATGCTGGAGACATCCCTGAATTAAAAATTATTTTGGCCGTAGTACCACCTCCTCTCAAAAACATTCCACCTGCACCAAAAGAGTATGAAAAAGTAGTAAGCCAAACTATTTTAGGATTGGATAAAAGTATTTTTTTTCTGGCTTGTGGAATTTTAGTTTTAATTATTGCAACCTTGATTTTCAATGCCTATCAAGATAACAGAAGTTTAGAATTAGAACAGAAAAATAAACAAACCGAATTTCAAAACCAGCAAATTGAACTACAGCAAAAACAAACTGACGAGGAAAAGATACAAATTGCTATTCAAGAAAAAATAGACTCCGACAGATTCTCTAAACAAAAAAAAGACTCAGTAAACAATAGAATTTCAGAAATTAAGGAAATACTACTTGTTAACAATGCAAATTTGGAAGAGGATCAAAATAAATTAATAAATGCTAAGGACTTTAAATTACTAAGGACCGAAAGCGAAAGGGAAGACCAAATTAACTTGATAGAAGATGATATCATTCATTGGCAAAATGAAATTAAAAAATTAGAAAATGAAGCTGATCGATTGTATTTAAAACTAGAAACAATACACTAATCCTAATTTTAGAAATCAATAAGAATTCCATAGTAAAGAAAACTCCAAAGTTGTGAAGCTTTGGAGTTTTCTTTTATTTAAACAACTTTTCAATCAATCTAATTTTCTAAACTCTCTAATGTCATATTCGAAATCACAGACTTATCTTGTTCCAAAACATCCTCACCACTTGCATATTGATCATTTTTCTTTATCAAAAGCCACGTATTTTCTTCTTTCGTTTTTAGTTCTACCAATGCAAATTCACCTTTGAGCTTTTTTCCATTTAGAATAAAACTAAGATGTCCATCTTTCAAATCAGATTTTAATTTTTTTTCAACATTGTCTGTATCTTCTTTATCAGCTAAAGTATAGGTTCCATTATCCCAAATCATAACAGTTCCCGCACCATAATTTCCCTCGGGAATAATTCCTTCAAAATCTTTGTAATCGTAAGGATGGTCTTCCACCATAATCGCCATCCTTTTATCTTCTGGATTCATGGATGGTCCTTTGGGGATAACCCAGCTTTTTAATACTCCGTCCATTTCCAACCGAAAATCATAATGTAAATGGGAAGCCGCGTGTTTTTGCATGACGAAAACTAATTCGGTTGTAGATTTTTTAATTGCACCTTCGGGTTCAGTGGTAACATTAAAATTACGCTTTTGATCGTATTTATTTAAAGATATCATGATAAATAAAATTAGAGTTAAAATAAATCTAAAAGATATGGAATTGGTATATTCTTGAAATCAGTCAATAAGCAAGCTAAAAATATTTAGATTGGATTCAACTTTTTCCTGTATTCTCATCTAAATTACTGTGATTATCACCGCCAATACTGTAATTGTTATTCTCCTCGTCTTCGCTCCCCATATCTTCCTGATCATCATCTAGTTCAGATCCGGGAACGTCTAAGTCACTGCCAGATTCATCTTCCTCAAAATCTTTTTGATTCAATTCCCTGACATTATTAATTTCAACAGGTGCTTTTTTTTTAGTAATATCTTCCGGGTCAATTTCCATTTCTTTTTGGAACTGACTATACATATCTTCACTTGGAGGATACAAAAGAGAATCCGGCAATTTATTTTTATCTTTCTTAACCGGTTTCATTTTATTTAGATTTGATTTGTCATCTTTATTTTCCATTTTAATATCTTATTAAATTGATTTACAGAGCACTAAGTTAATCATTTTTAACCAAAAACGTATTTTATAAGTATGAAAAAACATCCAGTAATCCTGATTTTATAACGGGAACCTTTTGTATATTCTTTTCTAATTTTAAGCTTCCTAATCAGTAAATAATTAATTCAAATTAATTGTTGCTTTGGTGAGAATCTATTCTATTTTTAAACGAGATGTTTTTATTCCTAAATTCCTTAAAATAACACGCTACAGTTTCCTAATCAAGGTGGATTCTGTTAAATTTACAAAAACTATTTTTTTATATTTTACAAACAACTACAAAATGGTACCAATGGAAACTCAGGAAAAAGACCAAAATGAAGCAATCAATCCATTTTTTCAGCCCTATAATACCCCTTATAATGTTCCACCTTTTAATAAAATAAGGAACGAACATTTTAAACCCGCTATTTTAGAAGGAATTAAAGTACATCAGATACAAATAGATCAAATTGCAGATAATACTGCTGCACCCACTTTTGAAAACACCATTCTTGCTATGGAAAATGCAGGGGAATTTCTTTTGAATGTCAATATGGTATTTTCTAATTTGAATGGCGCAAATACCAACGATGAACTTCAGAATATAGCCAAAGAACTAGCTCCAAACTTAGCGGCACACAACGACAATATCTATTTGAACGAAAAATTATTCTCAAAAGTAAAATCGCTTTGGAATGAAAAAGAAAAACTAAATCTGAATATAGAGCAAGATAAAGTTTTGGATAATTTACACAAAGCATTTGTACGAAGCGGAGCTAATTTAGCTGATTACGACAAAGATAAACTGAGAAAAATAAACGAGGAACTTTCGCTTACTAGTTTGAAATATGGACAAAATGTTTTGGCTGAAACCAATACATACAAGTTGATTATTGAAGATATAAACGATTTATCCGGGTTACCGCAGGAATTAATAACTGCCGCTTTTGCAGATGGAAAATCAAAAGGGAACGAAGGGAAATGGGTTTTTACTTTATCCAATTCTAGTGTAATTCCGTTTTTGCAATATAGTGCCAATAGAAATTTAAGGCAGCAAATCTGGGAAGCCTATCAAACCCGTTCCAATCATGATGACGATTTTGACAATAAAGAAAATGCCTTAAAATTAGCAAATCTTAGAGGTGAAAAAGCACGTCTTCTTGGCTATGAGACACATGCTCATTATGTTTTGGAAGAAACTATGGCTAAAACTCCAGAAACTGTTTATAAACTTTTGAATGATTTATGGAAACCAGCTTTAGAAATTGCCAAAACTGAAGCCGCAGACATTCAGGAAATGATGAAAAAAGACGGAATCAACGATTCGGTTCAACCCTACGATTGGCGATTTTACACTGAAAAAATCCGAAAAGAACGTTTTGATTTAGACGAGCAGGAATTAAAACCTTATTTTAGTTTAGAAAATATTAGAAAAGGCGTTTTTCAAGTTACCGAAAACTTATACGGCTTGCAATTTAAACCCTTAATTGAGGTGCCAAAATACCATGAAGAGGTGGAGGTTTGGGAAGTTTCAGAATCCGATGGAACGCATCTAGGTATTTTATATGTGGATTTTTATCCAAGAAATTCAAAACGTGGCGGCGCTTGGATGACCTCCTACAGAACCCAAAAAATAGTTGACGGAGTAAGACAAGCTCCAGTAATTTCTATTGTTTGCAATTTTTCTAAACCCACAGAAAATAGTCCCGCTTTATTGACTTTTGACGAAGTGACGACTTTTTTCCATGAATTTGGTCATGCTTTACACGGATTATTATCTAATGTAACGTACCGAAGTTTAGCCGGTACAAATGTCCCAAGAGATTTTGTTGAATTGCCTTCGCAAATTATGGAAAACTGGGCTGTAGAACCTGAAGTTTTAAAAATGTATGCCAAACATTATCAGACAGGAAAAGTCATTCCTGATGATTTAATTAAAAAAATACAAGAATCAAGCACTTTTGATCAGGGTTTTATGACTACAGAATATCTGGCAGCTTCGTATTTAGATTTAAAGTATCATACTCAAAAGGCAACAATTACAATAGATGCCAATACTTTTGAGAAAAACGCAATGGACGAAATAGGTTTAATACCTTCAATTATTCCAAGATACAGAAGTACGTATTACAATCATATTTTCTCCGGCGGTTATTCTGCTGGATATTACAGTTATATCTGGTCAGGCGTTTTGGACACGGATGCTTTTGAAGTCTTCAAAACAACCCATTTATTCAATCCTGAAAAAGCTAAATCATTTCGAAAAAACATTTTAGAGAAAGGCGGAACCGAAGAGCCAATGGTCTTGTATAAACGTTTCCGTGGAGCTGAGCCTAGTGTTGCACCTTTGTTAAGAAAACGAGGCTTAGACAAAAAAGAGCCCACAAAAAAATCCGAAGGTTAATTATTTCAAAAAACAAAATATCCTATTCTTAACTTAATTAGAATAGGATATTTTACCTTTAAAGGGTTTCAGTATACTTTTTTTAATTACCCCAAATTCTATTTTTGAAAAGGTCAACTGTTTGTCTTAAATGCTGATTAAGCAATAGAAAAACAACAACTATACCCATTAAATAACCAATAACGGTAAAGATTTCCATATTCGACAATAAAATCGATTGTTTTGAAACTGAACTAATAATTTGTTTCATCGCTAATGTATTGGAATCATCCAAAGTATAGCCTTTAGCCCTAAAACTTTTGGTGAGTTGTTCGGTCCGCATTTGGGTTTCTGGACTTTCGGGAAGAATAAATTGTCTGAATTTTGCAAAATGGGTACTTTGTAAAAACAACCCTGCGTTTTGAATCATTGCAAAACCCATTATACTTCCCCAAAAACGCCCTGCAACTCCCACTACTCCCGCAAACGGAGCATAATGAGTAGGAACAGAAGAGACGGTAAATAGGACTAACGGAACAAATATTATTCCTACTGCCACCCCCTGCAACATATACGGAATCACAATATCCGACAAGGAAGCATCCGGCACAAAAAGAAACGTAAACCAGAAATGAAACAGCGCTAAAAGTGAAAATCCGATTATAAAAATATAGCGAGAAGCAACTGATTTAGCCAAAAACACCCCTGTCAAAATCATTCCAATCACATTTCCTGTCAAATTCAAATACTGCACATGCGCCACTCTTGAAGGTTCCCAATTCCAAATAACAGCCATCGTATTGTGACAAATATTTAATGTAGCTCTGGCAATATAAAAAACCACAGATAATAATAATCCAGTTCGTAGATTCGCATACTGAAAAACGCGCATATCAAAAGTAGGTCTCTTCACCAGCATTTGTCGAGCTATAAAAAAACCTCCTGTTAGCAAGGCAATAATGAGTGCTGCTACAATTTGGGGAGATTCAAACCAATATTTTTTTTGGCCATAAACCACAAAATAACTACCGCACAAAATAGCGGTAAGCACAAGAATAAAACTGGCCCAATCGATTTGATACAACGGAATTTTTTTATGAAACCGATTGTTATTAAAGGTAATCATGACTAAAGCCACGCATACAATTTGAAAGAAAGCCGAACCATACGCCATATATTTCCAATCGTAATTCTCCAGCAACCACACTGCAATATTAATTATAAAAGGAGAAGCCAGCATCAAAGCACCATAATTAAGCGTAAAAGCAATAATCACGGCATTTTTAGATTTAAATCGTGCAATCAAAAATTGTCGCAAGGGTAAAACCGGCAATGCCATCAAGATACCTTCGGCCATTCTTAACATTATAAACAAAGAAAAATTTTGTGTGTATGCCGTCAGTATAAATGTTAAAGCTGCCAAACTATAAATAACCAGAAAATATTTCTTGGTTGGGAAAAACTTAAAAAACCGACTTTCGATGAGAATTGTAGCAAAAAAAGTCCCATAGGTTACACACATCGAAAATTGCAAATCTTCGACTTCTACGTCCAAAAAACTTGCTGCATAAGTCACATTAGAAGTATATACTCCTAATAAAACCATGGAATGCAGCATGCAGAAAAAGATAATAGCAATAATAGCCCAATTAGGAACCCAAGATTTAAAAATACTTACTTCTGACATCTGATTATTTGTGTTCGGCTATAACAGTGACATTCATACCGGCTCTGAGAAAGTCCGTTTGTGCATCACTTTCTTTTAATTTTATTCTAACCGGAATTCTTTGTTCTATTTTTATAAAGTTACCCGTTGCATTATCAGGTGGCAATAGTGAAAAACGCGCACCACTGGCTGGCGATAAAGATTCAATACTTCCAATAAATTCTCTTCCGCTTATCGCATCTGCTTTCAGTTCTACTTCCTGTCCAATGGATAAATATTGTAGCTGTGTTTCTTTAAAATTAGCTGTAACCCACTTTTCCTTGCTAACGATAGAAACTAAGGTTTGTCCTTCTTTTATCATTTGTCCCGGTTGCACCATTTTTTTTCCTACCCAGCCGTCATAAGGAGCGGTAATTATGGTATAAGAAAGATACAAAGTCGCATTGTCAGCAACCGCTTGTTTGGCCTGAATTACCGTCTGAGCCGTTGGGATTTTAGCCGAAGCTTCTGAGGTATTTAATGCCGCCGATTGAATCGTGTTTACTATTTCCTGATAATGTGCCTGCGCCAATTCATAATCCGCTTTTACTTTCTCCAGCTGTTGTTCAGTAGCCGCTTCCTGACTTACTAATCCTTTATAACGATTGTATTCCAGTTTTGTTTTCCAAACTTCTGTTTTTGCAGCTTGTAACTGAGATTGCCTAACGGAAGTCACATTAGAAGTTGTTGCGACATTTCTTTCAATCACAATACTATTACTTTTTGCATTTTCAACATCGGCCAATGCCATGTCTAAATGTGCTTTGTATTCTCGATTGTCAATTACCAGCAACGTATCGCCTTTGTGAACAAATTGATTTTCATTATAATGCACTTCGGTAACGTAACCCGTAATTCGGGCCATAATTGGCGTTACATATTGATCTACTTGAGCATCATTGGTTTCTTCGTGATTTTTATTAAAAATATAAAACCAAATCCCTAAAACAATTCCGCCAAGGACCAGCATACTGGCAATCAAGGTGATTAATCTATGAAATGATCGATGGACTCTTGACGAATTATGAACTTTTACCATATAAATTTGAAACTAAATTATATTAAACCTAAATTATTATTTGTTGAGTAATCCTGCCGTATGAAGCAATTCATACTGTTTCATAACCGCATCAATTCTAGTGGAAACTTTGTTGAATTTTGCCTGAAGCAACGCATTGTCCGCATCGACCATTTCAGTAATCAAGACCAATTGATTGAGGTATTTTACTTTCACAATGCGATAATTCTCGTTGGCTAAATCCAATGCTTTCTCCGTAACCGGTAGCTTGTCCTGTATTTCCTGATATTGGGTATGATTTCTAAACACTTTATCCACCATCTCATTTTTCACCAGCTCCGATTCATTTTTTTGTAAGTCCACTTTTAAATTGGCAACCTGAACTTTGGCTTTATTTTTATACAACCCAGACAAATTATAACTAGCCTCCACGCCTATTTGTCCTATAGTGTAGAGATAGGGACGATTTAGCGTAAACAACATATAATCAGGATATTTCAAATTATAATTCCCAAAGAAACTGACCTTAGGATAATAATTGCCTTTCACCATCTTTAGCTCTGTTTTTTTTACGTCTACTTCCCTATTTGCAATACGCATTTCTTCATTTTGAAGCGTCTCTTTAAAATAGAAATCATAATCTTTCAGCGGTGCTATATCTAGTAATCCAGTTGTATCAATAGCAATTTCTGATTCTTCGGGCAACTGTAGCATCGTTTTTAACTCTTGAAGCGCTATCCTGATGTTTTTTTTATTGGTCAATAAGTTTAGTTCTCGATCCGAAAGTTGCAGTTCAGAACGCAACACTTCATTTTTAGTAACCGTTCCAAAAGTTTTAAAAGCTTTCACTTCCTTCAATCGTTCCTGTTCTTCTTTAATGCTTTCGCCAATGATTTTGTGGAGTTCCATCATTTTATAAATACCCAAAAAAGTAGCTGTCACCTGTAATTGAATGTCATTTTGCGTCTTCTCTACCCTTATTTTGGAAATTTCGTTTTCCTCTTTCGACTTTTTAATCGCATTATTGATTCTATTACCTGCATAAAGCGGTATATCAAATTTTGTAATCGCATCATATATTACGGTCCCAGGTTCTGGAGTGTAGGTATGTTTGTCCGAGAAAAAACCGCCTTCGTATTCCGTCAAATCTGATAATCGGGAATACATCGCATTAAAATTAACTTCCGGCAAACGAAGATTTTTTGTCTCGGTAATTTCTTTTTCTGAGATGCGCTGTTCGATATGAGATTTCTGAATCGTCTTATTATTTTTTTTAGTGATTTTTAAAGCATCATTTAAAGAAATAGCGGTAACTTGTTGTGCTTGTACTGAAGTCATTCCTTGAAAGAAGAGGAATAATAACACTGCATTTTTTGAAAAATTAATTTTCGATTGGTTCAAATGAACCCATTTTTTAAGAAACATAATATAGATAAAGGAATAGGGTGCAAAGTTCCCTAATTTAATTTATGCTTTAAAATCAACTAAAGCCAATTATTTATTCATTTCGGACAAATATAAAACAATAAAACTACTATAACGATTGCAGAAAATGTGTGCTACAAAAAATTACTTTTTTAATATTTCAACGCCTTTTAAATAATCAGAAGGGCGTTGTCCTAAAATCTTAAAAAAAGTATTACTAAAAGTGGGCACACTATTATATCCAACTACTTGCGCCACTTCGTTAACAGATAGTTTTTTTTCGAGTAACAATTCTATTGCTTTTAAAATTCTTCGAATCGTGAAATATTGAATAAAGGACATGCCTAAATCTTTTTGGAACAAACGATACAAAGAGCGCTCACTAAAACCAAATCGATTAGCCAAATCAGAGAATAAAATAATTTCTCCCAAGTTTTTATCCAGATAGCTGATGATCTTATTGAGCCTGACATCCTTTGGTAAAGGCAACGATAACGGTAAATTAGTGAGACAAATTTCTGGCAAAATGGCTTTTATCGCGTTGGCAATACTAAAATTCCTGCTCCATTTTTCCAAGTTTCCATTCCATCGGTTGGTGAAAAGCATCATTTGCAGTAATAAATCATTAATGGGATAAATGCCTTCTTTTTCATAAAAAGAATCTTCATTTGAATCTATCGGAAAATACAAATTCCGCATCATAACATGCTCCGAATTGGGATGAATACTATGTTTTATTCCGCCTGGAATCCAAATAAAATGACGTGCAGGAAGAAAATAAGTTTTGGTTTCTGTGGTAACATGAACGATACCCCCTTCAGAATATAACATTTGAGCTTTTTCATGCTTGTGGGTTGGAATCATTAATTCACCCATCAAATCATGGTGGCAATAAATACTTTTTTTGTCGGTATCAACCTCTTTTATATAATATTTCTCTTCTAAAGTTTCCGATAAACCCATGTGAGTAAAATGACTATTTTTATGACTTATTACGATATTTATTCAACTCTTAATTTCACTAAAATTAAATAATCTTTAAGTCTTATTCTACTAATTGATTTTGGTTATTTTTCACCAAAAACCCAATTGTGAAGTTGGACAGCATTAGATTTCAAAGTTACAAAGACAAAGTTATTTCTGCGCAAGAAGTCGCTTTATTTTTCAAAGATAAAATGACTATTGGAATCAGTGGATTTAATAAAATACACTGTGAACAAATGTTTACTCTAAAATCCAAAAGTGATATTTTTCTATTCCATTTTTTACATTAATACAACATAAATCACTAACTTTAAACTACTTAATAATTTTTAAATTCTAAAAAAAAACTACATTCCTAATTTTTAAAAAATAAAAATATGAGCGCATTAAAAGACAATGTAATTCCAGGAAATCATGGTCAAATTTTTGGAACAAATGCTATAGAAGAAATGGATTTAATCGAAATTAAAGCCAGCGTATTGAAATTAGACGGAATAAAAGATGTGCTGTTGAATGCTGAAATATTTCCAAGAGAATTCACGGTTCATACCTCCAAAATGGTATTGATTAATGATATTGAAAACAAAGTAAAATCAGTAGGCTTTCACGCCATTCCAAAAGATTTATTTGAGCTTTAATATTTTGAAATAACGCAGATTCAATTAATCTAAAACTATTTAAAAAGAAAAAAAATGGAAACTAAAAAAACAATTTATCAACTACACGAAGAACACAAAACGTGGTTAAACAAACTTTCCTTTTATAAAGACGAACTTAAAATTATGGATAACCGAATTTTGGAAGTGGCAAAAAAAAACACTTCTAATGAGGTACGCTCCTTAGCCGATCATTTTAATAATCTGCTAGTCATTCAAAAGGAACAAATTGACATCTTAACCCATGATATTAAAAGTCACGAAGCATATCTTGAAGCAGCAGCGCTCGATAATCCTAACGGTATTGATACTGAAAAATTTTCAGACCATAAAAAGCATCGAGAAAGTATGACCGTTTTTGAGAAATTATTTAAAGAATTGAGAGAAGAATTGATTGATTTTCTATCGAAATGGATGTAAATTAGAAGCATTTTTTTCAAAAAAAAAGACTAGAAACCATTTCTTTAGAATTTGTAGGATCAAATACATTTTAAATTTTACCTGAAAACCATTTCCTTTACAAGCACCAACTTCAGATGCTTGTAGTATTTTGGCACTAGCCGATTAAAAATTTAAACAAAATTAATGTTCCAAATTTGGTTTTTATTTACAAATATCGTAATATTGCAATATAAATATATAGCGATGGGAATTACTAAATCAGAATATTTCACAGACCAGCAAAACGAATTGGCAACATTGGCGAAAGCCATAGGCCATCCCGCACGTATTGCCATAATAGAACACCTCATAAAAGTAAACAGTTGTGTGTGCGGTGATCTTGTAAATGAACTGCCGCTAGCCCAACCTACCGTTTCGCAACACTTGAAGGAACTTAAAAATGCCGGACTTATAAAAGGGTCTATTGAAGGAAATGCCATTTGTTATTGCCTTAACGAAGCAGGTTTTAATAAAATAAAAGACTTCTTTCAGCACATTAACACCCATTTAGAAAACAAGAAAAATGACTGTTGTTAATTTTTAAATTATAAAAAAATGAAACTCTCCGAAATTAAAAAACAGTTGGTTGCGTTAGAAAACGTTGCTTTTGTATTACCAAACGGCACTTCTGTACCCGAACATTTTCACGTCACCGAAGTGGGTTTAATCACTAAAAAATTTATTGATTGTGGTGGAAAAGTTCGAAAAGAAACGGTAGTAAATTTCCAATTATGGGATGCCAATGACTTCGATCACCGCCTAAAACCGCAAAAACTTTTGGACATTATTGCCCTTTCAGAAAAAGTGTTAGGAATCGAAGATCACGAAATTGAAGTAGAATATCAAGCCGAAACTATTGGAAAATACGACTTGGTTTTCAACGGAACAGCATTTACTCTTTTAAACAAACAAACGGCTTGTTTAGCGCAAGATCAATGTGGTATTCCTGAAGAAAAACAAAAAGTAAAATTATCTGAAATCCAGACGCAATCAAGCTGTTGTACTCCTGGAGGAAGCTGTTGCTAATTTTTTAAAACCATAAAATGACTTTAACAAAAACCATCCTATTTCCAGAAATCGAAAAAACAATCCGTGCTTTTGATTTTGAAACCATCACAGCAGAACGCAAAATTATTTTGCAGCCGCTTATTGATTTTATCCAAAAAAAAGCCACCAACCAACAGGAAATTAGGCTGAATTTGATTTGTACACACAATTCCAGAAGAAGCCATTTATCGCAAGTTTGGGCACAAACAGCTGCCGCACACTTCAATATCAAAAATGTATTTTGTTATTCTGGTGGTACAGAAGCAACGGCTTTATTTCCCATGGTTGCCCAAACATTGGAACAATCAGGCTTCAAAATTAAAACCATTACAACAGGAAAAAATCCTGTTTATGCGATAAAATATGCTGGAAACGAACATCCTGTTATTGGTTTTTCTAAAACCTATGATGATGCTTTTAATCCCCAAAGTGAATTTGCAGCTCTATTAACGTGCTCACAGGCTGATACAGGCTGTCCATTTATTGCAGGTGCTGAAATGCGCATTCCGATCCCGTTTGAAGATCCAAAAGCGTTTGACAATACGCCACAACAAGCAGAAAAATATCAGGAACGCAGTTTGCAAATTGCAACCGAAATGTGCTATATATTCTCCCAAATAAAATCATAAAATGGCAGCTAAAAAAAGATTAAACTTTCTTGACAACTATCTTACACTTTGGATCTTTCTGGCCATGATCATTGGCGTTTCCATTGGCTATTTTATTCCGTCAAGCAGCGGATTTATCAATTCCTTTTCAAGCGGAACGACCAATGTTCCTTTGGCAATTGGATTAATAGTGATGATGTATCCACCATTGACTAAAATTGATTTTTCAAAAATTCCTGTAATGTTTGAAAAACCAAAATTATTGACCGCTTCATTTATAATCACCTGGATTGTGGGTCCGTTTTTGATGTTTTTATTAGCCACTTTCTTTTTGAAAGATTATCCGGAATACATGACCGGTTTAATCATAATTGGGATTGCGCCTTGTATTGCGATGGTAATTGTCTGGAACGAATTAGCTGAGGGAAATAGAGAATTAACGGCAGGATTAATCGGGATTAATAGTTTGCTTCAAGTGCTCTTTTTTAGTTTATATGCTTATTTTTATTTGGAAATCATGTTGCCTTTATTTGGAATAAAAGGGTTAGAATTAAATATTACGGTTCCCGAAATTGCTATAACAGTTGGGATTTATTTAGGAATTCCATTTGCATTAGCGGTAATGAGCCGCTATGCAATCAAGAAATACATGGGTGACAAATGGTTCAATCAAAAGTTCATTCCTTTTGTGTCTCCAATTACGCTGGTTGCTTTGCTTTTTACAATCGTAGTGATGTTTAGTTTAAAAGGCGAAATGATTGTTGATCTACCGCTGGACGTAATTCGAATTGCCATTCCACTTGTCATTTTCTTTACCATTATGTTTTTTCTGATGTTTTTTGTTTCTAAAAAAATTGGAGCTAATTATCGGGATGCCGTAGCACTTTCATTCACTGCATCGGGAAATAATTTCGAATTGGCAATTGCAGTTTCCATTGGAGTTTTCGGCATCAATAGCGGACAGGCATTTGCCGGAGTCATTGGACCATTAGTAGAAGTTCCGGCTTTGATAATTTTAGTAAATGTGGCTTTTTGGTTAAGAAAAAAATACTATCAATCTAAGTAATTTAAACAATAAAAAATTCAAAATATAAGTACACCGTTTTGTCTAGTCCTGAAAAAACGATACAGGATTAATAAAAAATAAAAGTACAATTTTTAAACAGTAGTAAGCTCCGGTTTACTACTGTTTTTTGTTTTATAGGTTCTCATTTTAATTA
>NZ_JBLNKT010000036.1:0-37506 GCF_048158525.1 Flavobacterium algoris | reverse complement strand
TAAACAAACTTTTAGAACAATTATTAAGGCAATATTTTCAATTTTTAATAAATTTCTGCTAAATCAGGTATTCCTTAAAACAAGTAGAGGCTATCTTTTCAGACAACCTCTTTAATTTTAAATATTAATAGCATATTTAAACTATCATTTTTTAAATTCCTTAGTTAAAAAACATATCAATAAATACTTTTTTATTAATTAATTATAAATATAATTGCTAAAAATTTAAAATTATTTATTGACACTTTATTAAACTACAAAACAAACGTTAAAATTTCTGAACAATAAAATTATTTTTTTTATTAAGAATATACATTTAAACGAGTATTTAGGTTATTGGTAGAAAAAAAAAATCAATATTACTAATTCTTTATAACTTTGATATCATATAATAAAAGACTTAAAATTATTTGAGAACCTAAATCAAATAATTATTTACGAGGAAAAGTTTCTTTTAACCCCAAAAAAAGAAAACTTTCATCCCTGAAAAATTTAGAAATAATCTAAATTTTTAGACTGTTAATTTTTTGAAATAATTTTTTAATTCAAAAAAGTATTGGACAATATTTCACAAATTGAACTTATTTAAATAAATTTAAAATATACCTTTTTAAATAATTTAAATACTTAAAAAATTCAAACAAGTATAAATTGAATTAAAAATTCAATTGTTTGACAAATCATAATCATTTTATTTTTAATTAAACAGTAGAAATAATATGAAAAAAACTTCAGCTACAGTAAAATTTAGGCCTTTTAATATGCTTATATTTTAATTTCTAATTAGAAAAAGATCCTTAGTAATTATATACTATTTAGATAAACCTAAATATTTTTATATAATATAATTAAGCTTAAAAAGAATACCACAAAATCAATTTTAAAAATGATAACTTAAAATTTGATTGTATGAATGCAAAAATTACTTTCCATTTATTAGATTTCTTCAAGTTTGTGAGTAATCTAAGTTCTCGATTTTATGGTCTGGTGTATTGGAATAACCTTGATCAAATTGAATCTTTTCCATCTTTAATAGATATTTATTTTAATCAAATAATTAACTCTTTAAGTGTATTTACAATAAATATCTCTTCTAATCTTATTATGAATGAATGTTCGTTGAGAACGATTCATCCATCAATTTGCAAGCAACGTTCTAAAATGAATTTTGCTATTTACAAACATTTCATTTTCTAACGATTTAAAACAAATCAATATGAAATCAACTTTTACTAATTCGACAAGAATATTTGCTATTTTTTTATTAAGTTTTTTATGTTTTCCAACAGTAATACTTGCACAAATTGGTCCAGGTACTGCACCCGTTAATTCGCCAGCCGGTGGATTCAATATTGACGGAACACTTATTGCAAATACAGCTGTAGGAGATTGGACGGACGGAACAGGTACAGGTGGGTTTATACTTGCAAATTCGGGAGTACCTTTAAATTCAGGAACTACTTATCATTTATATGACCCATATAACAACTCATCAGACAATATATTTGGAGGTGGGGATAAAGTGAGTGATAATCCAAATAGTATGACTTGGGTACCAGGAACTGCAAACAATAAAACCGACATGAATAATGCGTTAATTCACTTAACGACAGATAGTAATGGGAATGTATGGGTTATTTTTGCTGCCGATCGTTTAAGTAATAGCGGTAATGCTTATGTTGATTTTGAATTTCTTCAAACAGCTATAACAAAAACTAGTAGCGGTTTTGCAACTACAGCTCCTGCCTCAACTGGAGGACGAACTGCAGGAGATTTTTTATTGACAGTATACTTTGAAAGTGGTGTTGCTAAATTTGATATTCAAAGATGGGAACTTAATGGAAGTATATGGGAATACAAAACCTATTTTGCATCACTTCTACCCAACTCAGTATACGCAGCAGGAAATTCTACTATTGTTCCTGTACCTTTTCAGGCATTTGGAGTTAATAACTATCTTCAAAATACATTTATAGAATCTGCCGTAAATTTAACCGAAGTATTAGGGACAATTGATCCTTGTACAAGTCTTAAAATAAAAACAGTTTTTGTTAAATCTAAAACTTCTACATCCTCATCTGCAGCCATTAAAGACTTTTTTGACCCACTTCCTATCGATAACCTCACCCTTGGAAGTTCTGACGCGGGAGATGACGATACTGTTTGTGCAGGGTCTTCATACATGCTTCAAGGATCAGCAGTTCCTAGTGATGGTTATACCGTTATATCTAAAACTTGGTCTGTAGTAAGTGGAACTGCAACTATAGTAGATCCTACAAATCTAAATTCAAATGTAAGTATAACCGGAAGTTCTGCAACATTTCGACTTACTGTAGTAACAGCGCCAATAGTGGGCTCAGGATCACAATGTACAGTATCTGACGATGTGATTATAACAGTAAATCAACCATTAACATGTTCTATCACTGGTTCAAATGGCCCTTTATGTCCTTCCTCTTCTTCTAATATTTATTCAGCCCCAGCCAGCACAACTTACTCTTGGAGTATTTCTGGAAATGGGTCAATAGCAGGAAGTCCGAATTCTCAAACTGTTTCGGTAACAGCAGGCTCTGGTTGCAATACAACATTTACTTTATCCTCTACAATTACAGATTCACATGGCTGTATTTCAACTTGTACAAAAACAGTTTCAGTTGTAGATGATACATTACCGATAATCAGTACTTCAGCGGGTACATTGGATCACACACTTCAATGCAATAATACTATAGGAATAGCTTCTGCATTGGCCGAATTTCCTTCAGCTACGGATAATTGTACGGTAAATCCAACTAAGAATTTAGTAAGTGATATAACCACTGCTGATGCGAATTGTGCCAATGCCTATGTGAGAGTACGTACTTGGAACTTTAGTGATGGCTGTGGAAATACCAGTGCGAACTTTGTGCAAACGATCACAGTTATCGACAATACAGTTCCGGTAATCAGCACTACTACAGGTTCACTCAATCACACTTTACAATGTAATAATACTGCAGGAATAACTTCAGCACTGGCCGAATCTCCTTCAGCTACAGATAATTGTACCGTAAATCCAATTAAGAATTTGGTAAGTGATGTAACCACTGCTGATGCAAATTGTGCCACTGCCTATGTGAGAGTGCGTACTTGGAACTTCAACGATGGCTGTGGAAACACCAGCGCTAATTTTGTGCAAACTATCACGGTTATTGACAATACAGTTCCGGTAATCAGCACTTCCGTAGGCACATTGGATCACACTTTACAATGTAATAATACTGTAGCAATAGCTTCTGCACTTGCAGAATCTCCTTCAGCTACAGATAATTGTACCGTAAATCCAATTAAGAATTTGGTAAGTGATGTAACCACTGCTGATGCAAATTGTGCCAATGCCTATATGAGAGTGCGTACTTGGAACTTCAGCGATGGCTGTGGAAACACCAGCGCTAATTTTGTGCAAACTATCACGGTTATTGACAATACAGTTCCGGTAATCAGCACTTCCGTAGGCACATTGGATCACACTTTACAATGTAATAATACTGTAGCAATAGCTTCTGCACTGGCCGAATCTCCTTCAGCTACAGATAATTGTTCGGTAAATCCAACTAAGAATTTAGTAAGTGATATAACTACTGCTGATGCGAATTGTGCCAATGCCTATGTAAGAGTGCGTACTTGGAACTTCAGCGATGGTTGTGGAAACAACAGCACCAACTTTGTACAAACTATCTCCATTATTGACAATACAGTTCCGGTAATCAGTACTACTACAGGTTCACTTAATCACACCTTGCAATGTAACAATACCGCAGGGATAGCTTCTGCACTGGCCGAATCACCTTCAGCTACGGATAATTGTACGGTAAATCCAACTAAGAATTTAGTAAGTGATGTAACCACTGCTGATGCTAATTGTGCCAATGCCTATGTGAGAGTACGTACTTGGAACTTTAGTGATGGCTGTGGAAATACCAGTGCCAACTTTGTACAAACTATCACTATTATTGACAATACGGTTCCGATAATCAGTACTACTACAGGTTCACTCAATCACAATTTACAATGTAACAATACAGCAGGAATAGCTTCTGCATTGGCCGAATCTCCTTCAGCTACAGATAATTGTTCGGTAAATCCAACTAAGAATTTAGTAAGTGATATAACTACTGCTGATGCGAATTGTACCAATGCCTATGTGAGAGTACGTACTTGGAACTTTAGTGATGGTTGTGGAAATACCAGTGCAAACTTTGTACAAACCATTACAATTATTGACAATACAGTTCCGGTAATCAGTACTACTACAGGTTCACTCAATCACAATTTACAATGTAACAATACAGCAGGAATAGCTTCTGCATTGGCCGAATCTCCTTCAGCTACGGATAATTGTACGGTAAATCCAACTAAAAATTTAGTAAGTGATATAACTACTGCTGATGCTAATTGTGCCAATGCCTATATGAGAGTACGTACTTGGAACTTTAGTGATGGTTGTGGAAATACCAGTGCCAATTTTGTACAAACTATAACCATTATTGACAACACGGTTCCGGTAATCAGCACTACTACAGGTTCACTCAATCACACTTTACAATGTAATAATAATGCAGGAATAGCTTCTGCACTTGCAGAAGCTCCTTCAGCTACAGATAATTGTACCGTAAATCCAATTAAGAATTTAGTAAGTGATGTAACCACTGCTGATGCGAATTGTGCCAATGCCTATGTGAGAGTGCGTACTTGGAACTTCAGTGATGGCTGTGGAAATACCAGTCTCAACTTTGTACAAACAATTACTGTTATTGACAATACAGTTCCGGTAGTAACCACTACTGCAAGTTCTCTTAGCCATACTTTACAATGCAACAATACTGCCGGAATAACTTCAGCATTGGCCGAATCTCCTTCAGCTACAGATAATTGTACGGTAAACCCAACTAAAAATTTGGTGAGCGATGTAACCATTGCAGATGCTAATTGTGCTAATGCCTATGTAAGAGTGCGTACATGGAACTTCAGCGATGGTTGCGGAAATACCAGTGCCAATTTTGTTCAAACTATTATGGTTATTGACAATACACCACCAACTTTTAATGAATCATTACCAGCTAACATAACGGTAGAATGTAGTGTAATTCCTGTTGCTAAAATATTGACTGCTAATGATAATTGTAGTATTGCTTCAGTTGATTTTTTAGAAACACAAACTGCTGGGACTTGTTCAGGCTCTTCAACTATTTTAAGAACTTGGACCGCTACCGATGCTTGTTTAAATAAAACTTCATATACCCAAACAATAAAAGTTCAAGATACAACTCCTCCAACTTTTACTCCACCATCTAGCATAACACTTACTAGTGATGAAAATTGTTTTGCCGATATTAGTACAACTTCAACTGGAACAGTAACAAACATTCAAGATAACTGTGATCCAAATCCAACAGCTACATTTGTAGATCATGATTGTTTTGGAAACTCAGAAGATACATCCATAAATACCGGAAGTGGTAATTATTTCCCATTCACTGTTTCAGGTTTTGATGATATAACGGCCAGTAATATTGAAAAACTTGCTCTTGCATTTGAAGCAAATCAAGGAAAAGGTAGAGTTGAATTTACTTTAGTTTCGCCAAGTGGACAAGGAATTATTTTAGTAGCTCCATATTGTGCCGGAGGAAATTGCGATACCGCATCACCAAGTAATCCAGAATTATATTTACCCGTATTTTACCCTAATGGTTCTGCCAATCCGAAATGGGATAACAACAATCCTATACAAACTGATGTTATTCAAAACTTCACGCCATATGGAGCCCTTTCTTCTACAAATACCATCATCGGTTTAACTTCATATGTATCAAGTTTTGAAGAATTTACCGGTAGCATGAATGGAAATTGGTTTATTTATGCAAGAAAGGATGGAACTGCAATTGGTACTATTTATTTCAAAAGTGTTTGTTTAACTCCTGCCGGTTTATGTAAAAATAATAAAGTGATTGTTAGACATTGGTCAGTAAGCGACGCTTGTAAAAATACTGTAGGATTTGATCAAGTAATTAAAATAGTTGATACTACAGCTCCAACTTGGACTACTGAAGCAACTGCTTTAAACACAACTATCGAATGTAGTAATAGCGAAGCTTTGGCAGCTGCCCAATTATTATTCCCAATAGCTAAAGACAATTGTGATGCAGATGTTTCCAATATTACAAAAATAAGCGGTCAATTTATAGCTTCTGAAGGATGTGCCAATACTGGAACTTATACTAATACTTGGACAGTAAAAGATGATTGTGGAAACACTTCTGAAGTATTTACTCAAGTAATCTCTATTGAAGATACAACTGCTCCAACTTGGTCAACCGAAGCTAACACTTTAAATAAAACTGTGGAATGTAGCGATACAGAAGCTTTAGCTAAAGCGCAAGGATTGATTCCAACAGCTACTGATTTATGTGATGCGGATGTAACAAATATTACAAAAGTAACCGGTCAATTTGTAGCTTCTGAAGGATGTGCAAATGCTGGAACTTATACTAACACTTGGACCGTAAAAGATGGTTGTGGAAACACTTCTGAAGTATTTACTCAAGTAATCACTATTGAAGATACTACTGCGCCAACTATTATAGTTACTGCTTCAAATATAATTGTTGAGTGTGATGGTCAAGGAAATCAAAATTCCATTGCTGATTGGTTAGCGAATAATGGAGGAGCAAGTGCTACTGATAATTGTTCTGCTGTAACTTGGTCTAACAACTTTAATGCACTTTTGAACGATTGCTCGGCTGCAGTAACAGTAATATTTACCGCAAAAGACGCATGTGGAAATAGCTCTTCAACATCTGCTACATTTAGTGTCAAAGATACTAGTGTTCCTATAGCTCCTTTGGCTCCAGAAAATCTAACAGTAGCTTGCGCAACTGATGTTCCTGCTATAACTTTACTTACAGCTATTGATAATTGCAATGGTGAAATCACTGTTCAAGGAATTGATACAACAGTTCAAGGTGACTGTCCCAATTCGTTTATTATTACTAGAACTTGGACATTTACTGATGCTTGTAGCAATTCATCTTATACTTCGCAAATCATTAATGTGATTGATACTTTAGCTCCTGTTATTGCCCCACTGCCTGAAACAACAACTATATCATGTTCCGAAACACCTGAGTTTACTCAAGCTACTGCTACTGATAATTGTGGTTCAACTGTAACTTTGACATCTGAAGATACAACAACTAATGGTCAGTGTGCAGGTTCTTATTCTATAACTAGAACTTGGACTGCAACTGATGCTTGTGGAAATATTGCAACGGCCTCGCAAACTATCAATGTAGTAGACACTACAGCTCCAGTTATTGCTATTCTTCCCGAAGCTTCAACTATCTCTTGTCCTGCAATACCTGAGTTTACTCAAGCTACTGCTACTGACGAATGTGGTTCTACTTTCACTTTGACTTCTGAAGATGTAACGACTAATGGTGCATGTTCTGGTTCCTATTCTGTAACCAGAACTTGGACCGCTACTGATGCTTGTGGAAATACTGCAACGACCTCGCAAACTATCAATGTAGTCGATACTACTGCTCCAGTTATTGCTACTCTTCCTGAAGCTTCAACTATCGCTTGTCCTGCAACACCTGAGTTCACTCAAGCTACAGCTATTGACGAATGTGGTTCTTCTTTCACTTTAACTTCTGAAGATGTAACAACTAATGGTCAATGTATTGGTTTCTATTCTGTAACCAGAACTTGGACCGCTACTGATGCTTGTGGAAATACTGCAACGGCCTCGCAAACTATCAATGTAGTCGATACTACAGCACCAGTTATTGCTACTCTTCCTGAAGCTTCAACTATCTCTTGTCCTGCAACATCTGAGTTTACTCAAGCAACTGCTACTGACGAATGTGGTTCTACTTTCACTTTGACTTCTGAAGATGTAACAATTAATGGTCAGTGTGCTGGTTCCTATTCTGTAACCAGAACCTGGACTGCAACTGATGCTTGTGGAAACAGTTCTAGAGCTTCACAAACTATTAATGTAGTCGATACTACTGCTCCAGTTATTGCTACTCTTCCTAAAATTTCAACTGTCTCTTGTCCTGCAACACCTGAGTTTACTCAAGCAACTGCTACTGACGAATGTGGTTCAGCTGTAACTTTGACTTCTGAGGATGTAACAACTAATGGTCAGTGTGCTGGTTCTTATTCTGTAACCAGAACTTGGACTGCTACCGATGCTTGTGGAAATGCTGCTACAGCTTCACAAACCATCAATATTCAAGATACCACTGGTCCTACCGCAACTACTGAATTTAATGCAACTATCGATGTCAATTGTGATGCGATTCCTGTAAAACCTGAACTCGTATTTATTGACAATTGCTCTACAGCTACTTTAATAAAATATACTGAAGAAAAAATTAATGTGGTACAAAGCTCCTACTCTCTCGTAAGAAAATGGTTTGTGGCTGATGGCTGTGGAAATGAATCTACGTTTACTCAAATCATTAATGTCAATATTACAGATAGTAGTCAAGCAATAACTGGTACTGTTTGCAACGATGGAGAAATTACAACGGTAGATTTATCGAGCCTATTACCTGCTGGAACACCTACAAACGGAACTTGGACAAACTTAAATAACACAAGTGGTTTACAAGGAACTGTCCTTAATACTACAGGTCTTGCAATTGGTGATTACGTATTTGAATATAAAATTGACGATGCAACTTGTCCCAGAACGATAAAAATTACAATAACTGTAACTACTGGTTGTGGTGGTATTGTATTGTCTTGTGGAACGATAATAGTTCATAATGCCTTCTCTCCAAATGGAGATGGAATTAATGAAGTATTTTTTATCGACAATATTGACGATACAAATTGTTATCCTGATAATACTGTTGAAATTTACAACCGATGGGGAGTTTTAGTTTTTGATGCACAAGGCTATAATAACACAACCAAAGCGTTCAAAGGCTTCTCTGAAGGCAGATCGACTATTAGCCAATCGTCTGGCTTGCCTACTGGAACCTATTTTTATATCTTAAATTATACTTCTATAGACGGTAATGGTAAAGTTCAAACCAATAAAAAAGACGGATATTTGTACCTTAATAGGTAAAAATAAATCCCTGATGACAATAAAGAGTCCTCAGGTCTAATGAAAATAACAGTAAAAGCCAATTCTTGAGCGATAAACTCTAATCAAATTTATCAACTGACCTGCCGAACTCTTTGAAGTGCGATAGACAATTAAAATAATAAATATCTACTATGAAAACAAAATTATTTTCTTTCGTTTTGATGTTTACAGCCATTGTAAGTTTTGCGCAACAAGATGCTCAATTTACTCAATACATGTACAACACAATCAATATTAATCCTGCTTATGCAGGATCTAGAGGTGCTCTTAGTATTTTTGCATTACATCGTACACAATGGGTGGGGCTTGACGGAGCACCGGTAACTAACGCTGTATCCATCAATACACCACTCAACGGAAGTAATCTGGGATTGGGGGTATCAATTATAAATGATAAAATTGGTCCAACCCATGAGAATACCATTTCCGCTGATCTGTCCTATACCATTCCTACTTCGGAGACTTTTAAACTTTCTTTTGGAATTAAAGCAACAGCAAACATATTTGATCTGGATGTCTCTCGTTTAAATCCTGTTGATGATGATCCTAGCTTGCATGATTTCAGTAATAAATTCACTCCAAATATTGGTGCAGGTGTATATTTGCATTCTAATAAAGCCTATGTAGGATTCTCAGTTCCTAATTTTATAGAAACCAATCGATATGATGATAATGAAGTAGCTATTTTTAAAGAAAAAATTAATTACTACTTAATTGCAGGTTATGTATTTGATATGAATGATTATATAAAATTCAAACCTGCGGTACTTACAAAAATGGTAGGAGGTGCTCCACTTCAAGTTGATGTATCAGGAAATTTCATGTTCAATGACAAGTTTGTGGTGGGAGTAGCTTATAGATGGAGTGCTGCGCTAAGTGCCATGGTTGGATTTCAGGTCTCTGAAGGTTTGTATGTTGGATACGGATATGATCATGACACAACTAATTTAGACCACTATAATTCTGGTTCTCATGAGATTTTCTTGCGCTATGAATTATTCAAAAATAACAATAAAATTACAACCCCAAGATTCTTTTAAAAATAAATTTTATGAAAAAAAACAGGTTTATTTACATAACAATTATAACTTTTTTTTCTTTTAAAGGGTATGCACAAAATTCAAAATTTTATGTAACTGATAAAATAAATGATAAGTATGCTTACGTAGATGTCATAAAAACCTATGAAAGAGTCGCAGAAAAAGGATATAAATCAGCAGATCTATTTAAAAAACTGGGAGATTCATATTATCAGAATGCAGAGTTAGACAAAGCCGCTAAATGGTATTGTGAATTATTTGCCATGAATAACACGGATTTAGAACCTAAATATTATTATCAATATGCTATGTCTTTAAAATTTATTGGTCAAATTGACAAAGCCAATGAAATGTTAGTGAAACTAAAACAAAAATCAGAAGCGATAGCAGAGAAAAAAAATCAAAAATAACGATAAAATCACAACTCCAAAATTCTTCTAAAAAATAATTATTATGAAAAATAATATACTCCTTTACTTAACAATAATAAGTATTTTTTCTTTTAATACTTATTCTCAAAAAGCAAAATTGGCTACAGCTGATAAAAAATATGACAACTATGCCTATGTAGATGCCATAAAAACCTATGAAAGGGTTGCCGAAAAAGGGTATAAATCAGCTGATATGTTTAAAAAATTAGGGAACGCTTATTACTTCAATGCCGAATTAGACAAAGCCGCTAAATGGTATGGAGAATTATTTGCCATAAATACCCCTGATTTAGAACCTGAATACTACTATCGTTATTCCCAGTCTTTGAGATCTATTGGTCAAAATGATAAAGCTAATGAAATGTTGGAGTTATTCAATCAAAAACTAGGAAACGATAATAGAGGAAAACTTTTCAAAAAAAACACCAATTATTTAGAAGCCATTAAAGCCAATTCAGGAAGATATGAAGTGGAAGATGCGGGTATTAATTCTAAATACTCTGATTACGGAACAACAATCTATTTAAACAAAATAGTATTTGCTTCAGCTAGAGATACCGGAAGTTTAGGACACAGAAAACACACATGGACAAATCAATATTTCACTAATTTATATTCTGCTGATTTAGGAGATAACATGACTCCAGGCTCCCCTCACAAGTTTGGTGCGACTATAAATTCTAAATTTCATGAATCTACCCCTGCCTTTACAAATGATGGAAAAACCATGTATTTTACCCGAAACAATTATCTTGATGGTAAAAAAGGAAAAGATGGAAATGAAATTACTCTAGTAAAAATATATAAAGCCAGTTTAGAAAATGATAAATGGTCAAATATAACTGAACTGCCTTTTGACAGTAACAATTACAGTACAGCACATCCTGCCTTAAGCCCTGATGGGAAGGCATTATATTTTGCTTCAGATATGCCGGGAACATTAGGACAATCTGATTTATATAAAGTAAAAATAAATGATGATGGTACTTTTGGTACTCCAGAAAACTTAGGGAGCACAATCAATACCGAAGGAAGAGAAACCTTTCCTTTTGTAAATGATGAAAATGAAATTTATTTTGCCTCAGACGGGCATCCCGGTCTTGGAGGATTAGATGTTTTTGTATCCAAAATAAATACTGACGGAAGTTTTAGTGAGGTGCAAAATGTAGGAGAAAATGTTAATTCTCCTAAAGATGATTTTGCTTATTTAATAGATACAAAATCAAGAAGAGGTTTTTTTAGCTCCAATAGAGATGGTGGACAAGGATACGATGATATTTATAAATTCTTAGAAACAAAAAGACTTACTTGTGAACAACTTTTATATGGTGAAATTACAGATTTAACAACAGCAGAATTACTTTCAGATGCTAAAATCACTCTATACGACAGTCAATTTAATTTGGTGAGCACTACTACTTCTAATGTAAATGGAAATTATTCTTTTACTGTTGAATGTGGAAAAACATACAATGTAAGAGCTGAAAAACCAGAATATACTACCAAAGAGCAAAAAATTACTATTGCTAGCGATAAAGGAAAAACATACTTACCGATTGCATTGGAAAAAGAAAAATGTAAAGTAACAGTTGGTGACGATCTAGGTAAATGCTTTGGTATAAAAATGATTTACTTTGACTTTGATAAATCTAATATCAGAGTAGAAGCAGCTATCGATTTAGAAAAAATATTAGATGTAATGAGTCAATATCCAACTATGAAACTTGATATACGCTCCCATACTGATAGTCGTGGAACTTTTAAATACAATGAAGCTTTATCTGACAGAAGAGCTAAATCTACTATAAACTGGTTAATCAAAAATGGAATTGATTCAAGCAGATTGACCGGAAAAGGATTCGGTGAATCACAATTAGTGAATAAATGTAGTGACACTATTGAATGTACTGAAGAAGAACATCAACTGAACAGACGAAGCGAATTTATAATTACTGCTTTATAAAAGAAAGTGCCATTTGAGACAGCTTTCTTTTTTATAAAAAAGATAGACTTATATATGCAAAATGTTATTATAAAACCTAATAAATAAAATTCACTTTAAATACACGTTTGCCATTACAGCTAATTAGAACTATACAATTTCAAAATAAAAAAAGTGTAATGAAATAATTTCCATTAGACTTTTCCCTAAATTGCAATATATTTTAAAATTTACTCTTTTTAGATCGTTATCTTCTTAATTAAAAAGAGGCTGCCTTTTGGGGGAAAGACAGCCTCTAAATACCAAAAATAAACAAAAAATCAACTTATATTTTTGCAAAGATATTTGTATAATATTTTTTTCCTGTTACCGGGTTTTCTCTAATTGAGATACCAAAATGAGTAAAATCTCCTTCAATATTTTCTTTGTGTCCAGGACTTGCCAACCATGCATTTAAAGCAGCTTGCGGAGTGCTATAATTATAAGCTATATTTTCACTTACGGTTTTAGCACCTAATACTTTAATTATGTTTTCAGAACGAGCAACAAAATCATTGTGATTAACAACATTATTGGTAATCATATAATTGTCATGCTCTTCTGATTTATAAGAAATGTGATTAATTTTTTCTAAAGAATTTAAACCAATACTTACTCTATATGCATTTATTAAATCCATAGTTTCAATTTCGGAAGTATTGTAAGAATAATTAACTACCTTTTGAGATGTAGTATCTACTGTTGTCGCTTCAGAAGCATCAGAGGAACAAGAATTCATAGCGCATATCACAGCCACGAGCAATAATGCGCGAAGTAATTTTAGTTTCATAATAGTAGTAGTTTAAGTTTAAAGTAGATTGTGGGGCAAACTTCTTTAATGTATTTACAAATATTGTGCTTTAATTATATTTTAAAAATACACATTTTATCGCTAAACTACCAAATAAAATCGACGAAATGCACAATAAATATTTTTATATATGTATTTTTCTTACATTAAGGTGATAATCGATCGATTTTCCAAGAGAAATCTTCTTGACTTGTGTACCTAATTCTATCATGCAATCTATTGGGTCTTCCTTGCCAAAATTCAACTTCTAAAGGGGTCACTAGAAATCCTCCCCAATGCTTGGGTCTTGGAATAACCATACTATCAAAATCTTTTTCTAATTGTTTTAGATTTTCCTCTAAAAATTCTCGTGAAGGCACAACTTCACTTTGGTTTGATGTTATCGCTCCCAACTTACTCCCATCAGGTCTGGATTCAAAATAATTATCTGAAATGGCTTCTGAAGTTTTCTGGGCAATCCCTTTTATAATAACTTGACGTTCCATTGTGTGCCAAAAAAAAGAAAGACATACTTTAGGGTTTTCGATAATAGCCTTACCCTTTTCTGAATTGTAATTGGTATAAAAAATAAATCCTTCCTCATTGAATTTTTTTAATAAAACAACTCTGGACTTTGGAAAGCCATCCAAACCAATTGTAGAGACCGTCATGGCATTAACTTCTTCGTTAGCGCCAAAATCTTCTGCCTCATGAAACCATCTATTAAATAGGTTTATTGGGTCTTCTGGAATATTGGATTCCAGTAACTCACTCTTTTCGTAGGATTTTCTGTAATTGCTTAAATCACTCATTTTTTTTTATTTTAAGATTGTTCTATTTATACGATTATTCGAAATAGAATAATCGTATAAAATATAGTATCAATTTTATAGCCTAACAAATGAATTGTCTTTTTTAAAACTCAAAACTTTTTCCATCATCGGCTAAAAGTAC
Organism: Flavobacterium algoris; assembly: GCF_048158525.1. Taxonomy (NCBI): domain Bacteria; kingdom Pseudomonadati; phylum Bacteroidota; class Flavobacteriia; order Flavobacteriales; family Flavobacteriaceae; genus Flavobacterium; species Flavobacterium algoris. Next base: position 23,165 of record NZ_JBLNKT010000036.1, on the reverse strand, counting down.
TTCAGGAAAAATAGTTTCGGCTTCTTCTTTAAACAGTTCGATGTTTTGATATCTGGTAGAATAATGTCCTAAAATTAATTGCTTCACATTAGATTTCAAAGCAATCATTGCAGCTTCTTTTGCAGTCGAGTGCAATGTTTTTTTTGCCAGATTTTCTTCTGATTGCAAAAAAGTAGATTCATGGTATAATACATCTACATTTTCAATAATCGGAAGAATGGATTCATGATAAGCAGTATCAGAACAAAAAGCATAACTTTTAGCAGGAATAGGATCGAATGTTAATTTATCATTCTCAATGACTCTGCCATCTTCCAGAGTAATGTCTTTCCCGTTTTTTATTTTCTGATAATAACAAGTATCAATTTCATAATTTTGAACAGCATCTAAATTTAGTTTCCGCTCCCCTATTTTTTCTTGGAATAAAAAACCATTGGTATAAACACGATGCTTTAATGGAATGGTTTTCACCAAAACCTTTTCATCTTCAAAAATTACTTCACTTTCAAGAGATTCCAATTCATGAAAAAACAACCCGTAATTAGTCCAAGAATTGGACAATCGCAATTGTAATTTAATGATTTCTTGAATTCCTTTGGGTCCGTAAATATGTAATTCAGTGACTCTGTTTAGTAAAGTAAAAGTGGAAACTAAGCCTACTAATCCAAAAAAATGATCTCCATGCAAATGCGAAATAAAAATATGATTTATTTTAGAAAACCTAATTTTGTTTTTACGTAATTGCACTTGAGTTCCTTCACCACAATCAATCAGAAAAAGTCTGTTTTTTATTTCTAAAATCTGTGAAGTAGGATTGGTAAACGTTCGAGGTGTTGCGGCATAGCAACCAAGTATTGTTAGTTTCAAGTTTTTGTGTATGGGTTATAGCATATTTGGTTAAATCAATTAAACGGTTAAACAAATAACCGAATACACTAATTTAAAAACCTAATTCTCTTTCAATTTCTTCCATCTCAATTATATCATGAGCTTCTAACAAGGAAGGAACTACTGTTAATTTAGCAGGAACTGCATTATAATCAAAATCTGAAGTAACAATAACAAATGATTTTTTACCTTTTTTTTGTTGTTTTGATAATGGCAAAAATAACTTTATACTGTCTGTAGATAAATCTTTGTAAAGTAAAAGATCAATAATTAAGTTATGCTTTTCAAATGTTTTGTATTGATGTGTTACTTTCATCAAAAAAGAAGTAAAATCACCTTGAGTATCTTTAATTGTAATTGTGTGGCCTTTTTGATCTACTTTCATTTTTTTAAGTTTCAGAAGCTGCATAACGGCAGACAGGTTACCAAGTAGCTAAGTTACTAAGTTTTTCTTTGTAATTACTGAATTTTTGAAGCCAAAAGATAAATAACAGCCATTCTAATCGCCACACCATTTTCTACTTGATTCAAAATAACTGATTGACTGGAATCAGCTACTTCGCTGGTAATTTCGACACCACGGTTGATAGGTCCCGGATGCATGATTATGATTTCTTTATTCAGTGAATCCAGTAATGTTTTATCAACTCCATATTGTTGGGCATATTCTCTTGTTGAAGGAAAATAATTAACATCCATTCTTTCGTTTTGTACACGTAACATATTAGCTACATCACACCATTCAAGCGCTTTTCTCAAATTAGGTTCTACAGTAACTCCAAGGGATTCAATATGTCTTGGAATAAGCGTTTTTGGTCCGCAAACTTTTACCTCCGCGCCTTGCATTTGTAAAGCATATATATTAGATAATGCTACTCTGGAATGCAATACATCCCCTACAATGACTACTTTTTTCCCTGCCACTTCTCCTAATTTTTCTCTAATTGAATAACTGTCTAATAAAGCTTGTGTAGGATGTTCATGCGCTCCGTCACCGGCATTTACGATACTGGCTTTTACGTTTTTAGATAAAAAATAAGCTGCACCAGGATTAGCATGTCGCATCACTACCATATCCACTTTCATCGAAAGTATATTATTTACAGTATCGATTAGTGTTTCTCCTTTTTTCACTGAAGATTGTGCCGCCGAAAAACTAATCACATCGGCAGATAAACGTTTTTGTGCTAATTCAAAAGAGAGTTTTGTTCGGGTACTGTTTTCGAAAAAAATATTGGCAATAGTAATATCTCGTAAAGAAGGTACTTTCTTAATTGGTCGGTTGATGACTTCTTTAAAATGATCGGCAGTTTCAAAAATTAAGTCAATATCATTCTTGTTGATGTATTTTATTCCTAATAAATGATTTACGCTTAATTCTTTCATTTCTTTTTTACGATTATTAGTTTTTTTAATAGTTAGATTTCAAATATAATGTTATCTAACTTGTAATTAAATACACGCCATCTTCACCATCATTTTCTTTCCAACTCACTTTTACTTTTTCGTTATTTATGGCATCTACCTGTCTTCCTCTATAATCCGGTTGAATGGGTAAATTACGACTGAAACGTCTGTCAATTAAAACCAGTAGTTCAATCTCAGAAGGTCTCCCAAATGATTGAATAGCAGTTAAGGCAGAGCGTATGCTTCTCCCAGTAAATAAAACATCATCAATAAAAATAACTTTCTTATTTTCGACAATAAAATTAATCTTGGTTTTATTTGCTTCTAATGGTTTATCTGTTCTACGAAAATCATCTCTAAAAAACGTAATATCCAGATAACCAAGCTTGATTTCGGGGGTTTGGTATTCTTTTTCTAAAATTTCTTTCAAACGTTCCGCTAAAAAAATGCCTCTTGGTTGAATCCCTACCAAAATAGTGTCTGAAAAATCTAAGTGTTTTTCAATTAACTGACAGGCCAAACGATGTAATATGATAGTAACTTCTTTTGCAGTAAGTAATACTTTTTGACTCATGTTAAAGTGTGTTGTTTGGTTTTGCAAATATACGAATTACACTTTATGATTTTATAAATATAAAGCGAGAAAATAATTGTACTCATTATTTACCGAATGAAATCCATGTTCCTTTGTGCCAAATATGCGCTAAAGGCCCTTGCTTATGGGTTTTAAGCCACCAAGTACAAAAAGACAATTGGATAATAAACAATACAAACCCTATTAATAAACAGCATGTAGCTCCTGTATATTCAAAAAGACCAAGGCCATATCTATAATAAATAAAAGCCCCAATCATGGATTGCATGATATAATTTGTCAAACTCATTTTTCCAAAAGGAATCAATTTAACAAGGACTTTATTAACTGAATCCTTTTGATAGAGTAAAACGAAAGTAGAAACGAGTACTAACGTAAACGCTACATTTGACCATGAAGCAAAGCAAGCTGGAAAATTTTCCGGTAAATAATAATATTTAAAATGTTCTACATTATGAAGTAACATAATTGACATAATTGCAAAACCACGCAAGGCATCAACTACATCTATTCGAGGAACTTTTAAATTAAAGTCAATGTTAGTCATTTTATAAATTGGGGTTAAATAGAAATAGTAAAACTCAAAAATATATTTTTTTTGGCATGAAAATTAGTTTAAAAAAAAATAATTACTAATTACAAACTAACATTTTGTTATTTTTTTCGATAATAATAAAAATTTTGCAAGAAACTACAGAAATTATATAACTAATCGTTATTCAATTTCTATACTTTTATGATAATAAAAAAATATAAAATCATGCAAAAAAAAATAACAAGAGTATTAGTATATTTTATAATATTACTTTCATTTACAAGCTGTTCTGTAGTAGAAGGAATATTTAAAGCAGGAATGGGTGTAGGGATCTTTATAGTGATTGCTGTAATAGCAATCGTAATTTTTATTATCAGTAAAATCTTTGGTAAAAAGTAGATTATAATAATTTGCATTTAAATTGTAAGAATAATCAATTAAACAAAAAATCTCCCACAATAGCGGGAGATTTTTAAAATATTGAATAGTATTATTTTTATACGGTATACATTTTCGTTCTCAATTCTTGAACTTTTTCATCATCAAGATAATCATCAAACGTCATGTAACGGTCAATAGCTCCATTTGGAGTCAATTCAATCACTCTATTGGCTACCGTTTGAGAGAATTCATGATCATGAGTAGTGAAAATCACAGATCCTTTGAAGTTTTTCAATGAATTATTAAAGGCTGTAATGGACTCTAAATCCAAGTGATTCGTAGGTTCGTCAAGCATTAAGACATTGGCTCTTTCCATCATCATTCGAGACAACATACAACGTACTTTTTCTCCTCCAGATAATACTCTACACGTTTTCAAGGCTTCCTCTCCTGAAAAAATCATTTTCCCAAGGAAACTACGAATGTTAACCTCATCACGTTCTTCTTCAGTTTTTACCCATTGACGCAACCAATCTACAAGCGAATAATCACTTTCAAAAAAAGAATGGTTTTCAACTGGCAAATACGCTTGGTTTGTAGTAACTCCCCAATCGTAAGTTCCTGAATCCGCTTTTTGGTTTCCGTTTAAAATTTCGTAGAAAGCTGTTGTAGCGCGAGAATCTTTTGAGAAAAGAACAATTTTATCGCCTTTGGCCATATTCAAATCTACCCCTTTAAATAAGACATCCCCATCTATTGAAGCACTTAAATTTTGTACATTCAAGATTTGATCTCCAGCTTCACGCTCTTGGTCAAAAATAATTGCAGGATAACGACGACTTGAAGGTTTTATCTCAGAAATATTCAACTTACTAATCATTTTTTTACGAGAAGTAGCTTGTTTTGATTTGGCTACATTCGCACTAAAACGACGGATAAATTCTTCTAATTCCTGTTTCTTTTCTTCGGCTTTCTTATTCTGTTGTGCGCGTTGTTTTGCTGCTAATTGGCTTGATTCATACCAAAAAGTATAATTTCCTGAATAATGATTTATTTTACTGAAATCAATATCCGATATGTGGGTACAAACCGAATCTAAAAAGTGCCTGTCGTGAGAAACTACAATTACTGTATTTTCATAATTTGCTAAGAAATTTTCTAACCAGGCGATGGTTTCAAAATCTAAATCATTGGTAGGCTCATCCATAATAAGCAAATCAGGATTTCCAAAAAGTGCTTGTGCCAAAAGAACACGAACTTTTATTTTACCCTCAAGATCTCCCATTAAAGTATAATGATGCTCTTCGGTAATACCCAGATTGGATAACATTGATGCGGCATCAGAATCAGCATTCCAACCATTCATCTCTTCAAATTGCACTTGCAACTCCCCTATTCTGTCTGCATTTGAATCATTGTAATCTAAATACAAAGCATCCATTTCTTTTTTGATGGCATACAACGTTTTATTACCCATCATTACGGTCTCAAGAACGGTACTCTCATCAAACATATTATGGTTTTGGTTTAAAACCGACATACGTTTTCCTGGTTCTAAATGAATATGTCCTGATGTAGGATCCATTTCTCCAGCAATTATTTTAAGAAAAGTAGATTTTCCAGCACCGTTGGCTCCAATAACTCCGTATATATTACCGTGCGTGAAGGTAGTATTTACTTCGTCAAACAAAATTCGTTTGCCAAACTGAACTGATAAATTATTTACTGTTAACATGAATATTATTTTTTATAAAATTTTTGCAAAAATACGAAAAAAATACTGATTTTTTTTATTCGGAAAATACATTTTTATGAATTGTAATTTGCTTAACATTAAAGTGCTAATCAAAAAAATCCTGACAGAATCATACCTGTCAGGATTGCAATATTAATTTTCTTTAAAACAAACCATTAACCAAATAGAAAAGAAACTAATATTTTATATCGATTTAAAACTTAAAGTAACTTTTTTAAACTATTGTAAACTGCTAATTCTACATCAGCATTCTTTTTAGAATTACATTGTACTAATAAATCATTCATTGTAGCTGGATTTACAGTTTGCTTTTTCTCGATAACGAGTAAAAGCTGTTCTGAAATATCACTTAAACTTTTAGACAAAGGTAAAAGCGGTTGAATTAATGGAGCATTAGCGCTTAAAGTTATTAAGTCAGCATTCATGGCAATCCATTTTTTTAAATAATTAGTCACTACAGTTTGATTTTCTAAGCTTTTATTCTCTAAATATTTGTTTACTGCTGTATCAAAATCAAAAACATCTAATGCATCAGCTGTGCATGCATCAGCAAATAGTGTGAAAGGAGAATACATGCGATATTTTATTCCATGACTATTGCGGGTATATATTTTCAAAGGCTCACAAACATTTGAAAAATCATTCAGAGCACTAGTTTGTTGATTGTTACTAATGTTTCTTAAAATTACTTCCTTATTCCTTACATGTGTAATTCCAAGTTCTTCTAATCTAAAAGAAACCGTTTTTAGTCTTTTATGAAGGCTATTCATATCGGTAACATTTTCATTAGACCACAATCGTTCCGCAATAGCAGCTGTTCTTGGCCAAATTCTTGAATCTATGTTTAAAGGTGTTGCGAGTTCGCTCCACATAGCCGCTTCTCCACCTAGAATCCTTGCTTTTTCTTCAGGAGTAAGAATACTGTTTTTGGGGATTGGATCATTTAGATAATGACTTTCTACACTTAACATCAAATCAATATAATAGCCATTTGACAAAACTGTTTTATAACCATTTTTTGCGGCTTTGATTAATGACCCACCAGCTGAAAGCCCTTCATTAGTTCCTCTCCAGGCATGGATAATGGCATCTTTAGACATATTCTCAGTCATTATTTCTTCCCATCCCATTAATTTTTTGTTATGCTTTTTTAACATTGGAACCAACTGCATGGTGAAATACGTTTGCAGATCATGATTGTTTGCTAATTTATTTTTCTTCTTGAATTCTTGTATTTTAGGATTCGCATCCCATTCTTTTCCATTGTTTTCATCTCCACCAATATGAAAATAATCCCCAGGGAATAAAGGACAAACTTCATCAAAAATTTCACTCAACAATTGATATGTTTTGGGATTTATTGGATCTAATGTTGCGTCAAAAATTCCTGATCTTCTTTCGATTGCATAATTTGCAATTGCAGCACTTTGCTTTTTACTTTCAACTGAATTAGATTTTAAATCCAGCACTTTGCTGCCTAATTCCGGATACGCCGTTAGTATTGCAGATGCATGCCCTGGAACATCAATTTCTGGAACTACCAGAATTCCTCTATCTCCGGCATATTTTACAATATTCTTGATTTCTTCTTGAGTGTAGAACTCTCCGTCTGAAGCCATTTGTGTAAACTTTGGATGGTTTTTCATTTCTATTCGCCATCCTTGATCATCTACTAAATGCCAATGAAAAACGTTCATTTTCATTGAAGCCATAGCATCGAGATTTCTTTTAATCACAGCTATAGGCTGAAAATGCCTTGCAGCATCTATCATCAATCCTCTCCACGTAAACCGTGGTAAATCTGTAATTTCAACTGTTGGGAAATTATATGATTTACTATTATTTTGCAATAATTGCAATAATGTTTCCAAACCATGTAGAGCTCCTAAATCAGTTGTAGCATTAATTTTTATTTTATTGGATTCAATACTAAGTTGATAACTCTCATCTTCATACAATCCTATTTTTCCGTTGCGAACACAATTAATTTGCAATTCGGCTTCTGGATTTTCGTTTATTTTTGTCGAAAAACCTTGCTCAAAAAACAAACCTGTTCTACCGTCTAATCTTCGCAAAAAGTTAGTTGCTCCTACAAATATTCGAGGGTTTGGATTACCGGTAATATTTACTTTAAATCCTTTGCTTAAAGCAAAAGTACCGGCTGTCAAATTTATATTTTGTGGCCACGGCATAAGATCTAATTGTTCCTTTTGTATTTGAGCATTAGAAACAAAAGCAGTGAATAATAGGATTAGAATGAATTTCATATTTTTTATCCGTTTTTTAAAAGTATTTTTTAATAGTCAAAACGCTTAAAAGCTTCAATAGCTTCGTATTCAGCAAGACCTAAATCATCATATAGTTTTGCCGTACTCTTATTACGGTCTTCAGCTCTTACCCAAAATTCTCTAGAGTCGTTCCCTTGAAACATCACTCTGTCTTTTTGAGATTGATGGTATAAAATAGCATGTCTTTTGAGTAAAACCTCATCAGGACTTAATGGCACAGCCATATCAATTTCGTGAATATCCCATTCATGCCAAGCACCGCGGTATAACCATAACCAACAGTCATTCATGTATGGCTGTGGTTTTAATGCAGCCATAGCAGCAAAAATAGCATTCAGACAAACCTCATGGGTACCATGTGGATCAGCAAGATCTCCAGCGGCAAAAACTTGATGAGGTTTAATTTTAGCAATAATATCTTGAACAATAGCAATATCTTCTGGACCTAAAGGGTTTTTCTTTACTTGTCCAGTTTCATAAAATGGTAAATCTAAAAAATGAGTATTTTCATCTTTTAATCCAATATATCTTGTAGCAGCGTAAGACTCTCTGCGTCTAATCAATCCTTTCAATTTTCTAACCTCAACCGAGTCAACTTCATTTTCAGATTTATTATTTAAAAAATCTATAACTGCTTGAAAATTAATTTTAGTTTTATCATCTCTAATAAAATCGTTACTAACTTCGGCAAATTTTAGTGCTTCATCATCTGTTACTGCTATGTTTCCAGAGGTTTGATAAACCACATGAACATCATGCCCTTGTTTTATTAATTTCGAAAAAGTTCCTCCCATAGAAATCACATCATCATCAGGATGCGGACTAAAAAGGATCACTCTTTTCTTATCAGGATTAGCCCTTTCAGGTCTATGAGAATCGTCAGTATTAGGTTTACCCCCTGGCCATCCGGTTATGGTGTGTTGCAATACATTGAACATATTTATATTCAAGTCGTAAGCAGATCCTTCTAATGCTAAAAGATCAGACATTCCGTTATTATTGTAATCTCTGTCGGTCAATTTCAAAATCGATTGATTGGTACTTTGACAAAGCCAAACAATCGCTTTGCTTTTTAATTCTTGAGTCCAAATACACTCACCAACTAACCACGGTGTTTTGAAACGGGTTAATTCTGAAGCCGCCGATTGATCTAAAACGAAAGTGGCATTAGTATGATTTTGCAAAAATGTAGCTGGAACTTCAGAGCTAATATCGCCTTGAATCGTCCTCTTTATTATATCGGCTTTATTTTGCCCCCAAGCCATTAATACAATCCTTTTAGATCTAAGAATCGTAGAAACCCCCATGGTAACGGCTCTTTTAGGAACATTATCAATCCCATTAAAATCTGATGAAGCATCGACTCTTGTAATGTGATCCAAAGTAATTATTCGAGTACCTGAGTTGATATGGGATCCAGGTTCATTGAACCCAACGTGACCTGTACGACCAATACCTAATAATTGAAAATCAAGTCCGCCAGCATTTTTAATATTCATTTCATAATCAATACAATATTGATTCAGCTCTTCAATAGCTACAGTTCCGTCTGGAATATGTACGTTTTCAGGCTTAATATCAATATGATTAAAAAGATGCTGATGCATAAAATAATGATAGCTCTGATTGTTCTCTTTAGTCATTGGATAATATTCATCCAGATTAAAAGTGATTACATTACTAAAACTAAGTCCTTCTTCTTTATGCATTCTAACTAGCTCTTCATACACTTTTATAGGCGAAGACCCTGTAGCTAAACCAAGGACACAAGATTTATTTTTCTCTTGCTTGGATTTAATTAATTCAGCAATTTCTTGAGCTACAATTATGGAAGCTTCTTTTGAGTTTTTGAAAATTTCGTTGTGAATTTTTTCAAATCTAGTTTCTTCAAATTTACCGGCACTTTTATAGCTAATGTCTGGTTTAATTTCTAAAGCACTTTTCATTTTTATTTTATTTATTCGATTTACTTACTTCGTTGATATTAATTGTATTACAAATATAAACTGTTGATTTATTCTTCTTACAAAAACTTATTTAAATTATTCCTAATATATTTTTATAAACTAAAAAAAGATATTTTTTTGACAGAATCTATTGATTTTGGCTCTATTTCCTTAATAATGGTATAAAGCTAACTAAAACGTTTTTCCTAAAAAAATAAAATATACCAACAGTCAAAAAATTTAAACAAACGACATGATTTATTCAATAATGCGTTTTAAAAAAATATGCCTAATTTTATAACGCCTAATTTTAAATTCTTTAATAGAGACTCATTTATTAAAAAAAATCTGATATAAAAAATGGCGTAAATAATAGGAATTACTTACACCATTTCTATTTTTCAGTCTATACTTATCTTTTTAGAAGTTAGGTCCGGTAGTATCCCACCAAAGTCTAGTTCCTCCAGTATCAGCTCCACCAAGTTTTGTTAGTCCAGTGGCTACCCCACCAGCATTTCCATCTTTTTCAGACTGTACAAAGTTTACCCTTCTTACCCCTAAATTAGAATCAATTTTACCTCCACTTGTGTTTTTAAGAACCGGTAATAATTTTGGATATCCTGTTCTTCTATATTCTGACCAAGCTTCTTGTCCTTCCGGAAAACCAGCAATCCATTTTTGAGTAATGATTTTTTGCAACTTCACTTCATTTGTGGCAGCAACATCCCAAGCAACAGTCACATTATTTAATGCTGCACCATTATTTGCTGGAAAATTAGGATCTACATACGCTTTTGCTGTTTTCACATTATCAGCAATGTAAGCCGTGGCGCCTGAAACTCCATGTTGATCGAAAGAAGCAGTTATACCCATTTCATACAAACTTTGAGCTGTCCCACCCATATTCCAACCTCTTAAAGCTCCTTCAGCTCTTAATAAATATACTTCAGCTGTATTCATTAAAACAATCTCTTTTGAATTGACAATTGGACCAATCGCTGAAAAATCAACATGATCAGCTTTAGCAGCAATTTCTATTCCAGTACGAACTCCTTTGAACTGACCAGGAAATTGAACTGATGTATTAAAGAAAATTGGCAACCTTGGATCAGCATAACCACCCATTATTGATTCCATATCTGCTGACATACGAATGTCTCCCCAAGCTGTGCTAATTGTAGCTATTGGATTGTTGTATGTAGGAGATACCACTTTGAAAGTATCAGTATTTACAGTCATCACTCCGTATTTTTGAGTAATAGCTTTTTCTGCTTCTGCTTTCGCCAAAGTTGGATTCTTTTTAACGATACGCATGGCTAATCTTAGACGCAATGAATTGGCAAATTTAACCCATTGTTTATAATCCCCTTTGTAAGATGAAAGATCAGTGGTTACAAATGTAGAAGCTTCATTTGCATCCACTCTTTTTGTTAATTCAGCAACTGCAATATCTAATTCTTTGAACATTTGATTGTAAACTTCGTCTTGAGAATCATAAGCAATTACCGGATCAGTAGTTCCAAATTTTGAATATACAATAGGTCCATAAGTGTCCGTTATCCTATGCATTCCTTCAACTTTCAAAATCAAAGACAGCGCATAAAATTGATCGTATTTCCCTTTTGCTTTTTGTTCTACATTGTAAGCATTAAACATTACATCTCCATAAGCCGATCCCCAAGCAAAACCATTCCAACCGTCTACAAGATCATAAGTAGTGTTGTTTGTTCCTCCTCTAAATGCAGTTCCTGTAGCCATATAACCTGACCAAATATCTCCTTGTAATCCTTGTTGGACTTGGTATTTCCATTCTGGTGTAAGAACTATTATATTATTGAACATTGGTCCAAATGAACCTTTTATATGATTAAAATCTTGTTCTAATAATTCTTGGGTAATACCGTTTGGATTAGTATTTATTTCTTCAAAATTATCTGTACAACTCACTGCAGCAAGCAAGGAAATACAAATAGCTGTTCTTTTTATAGTATTTAATTTCATGATTTTTTGATTAGAAAGTTACGTTTAAATTAAGACCGATACTTCTTGTAGATGGCATTCCGTAAACATCAATACCTTGTAAACCTTCCCCTGTACTTAATGAAATATTAGGATCAAATGGAGCATCTTTGTAAATAAAACCTAAATTTCTGGCAATTAATGACAAGCTGGCTGTTTGTAAGAAAGGTAATCTTTTAGTATTAAAGGTGTACCCTATTGAAACTTCTCTTAAGCTTACATTGGTAGCACTATAAACATATTCTCCTGTTGTTCCTGCTCTACCTCCTGTTTGTTTGTAATAACTTTCAGCCGGATATTTTCCTGCATAAGCAGAACCATCAGGATAAACTGCATTAATAGCAACTCCACCAGCATTTCTAGCATCTCCTGTAGCTTTTGAAACTCCAAATTCGTCATTTATAGCTTCAGTTAAACTCATTACGTTCCCACCAAATCTTCCATCGATAAGTACATTTGCAAAGAAAGAACCAAATTTAAATGAGTTAGAAAAACCTAACATAAAGTCTGGATTTGAATTTCCTACTTCTTCAAAACCTGTTTTTTGAATTGTTCCGTCAGCATTTAATAGTACTCTGCCTTGAGCATCTCTTTTGATATTTACACCTTCGATAACACCATAGGGTTTTCCTTGTTCTAAAACGTAACGGTAGTTATTCACTCCAGCTTCAGTCAAAATTACTTTTCCTCCTAATTCAGCTGGAATTTCTTTAACCGTATTTTTATTTTGAGAATAATTTACCGTTGCATCCCAAGAGAACTTATCCGTTTTAACAATTTTTCCGGTAACAACAGCTTCAAAACCTACGTTTTTAATACTACCTGCATTAATACCGTAGTATTTTACACCAAGCGGATTCGTTAATGGAGCAAGAATTTGTAAATATTGATGTTTGGTTTCTGAGTTATAATAAGACAATTCGAATCCAAGTCTGTTATTAAACATTCTCCATTCTGTACCAATTTCAACTTCTGATTTTAATTCCGGACGCAATGACGTTCCAGGTTTTGGAGCTGCAATAGCAGGCTTATTACCTTCTGAAGTAAAACCATTAGTTGGAGAAGTAACAAAAGGAAAAATATCATTACCCACTTGTGCATACGTTGCACGAACTTTTCCGTAATTAATAAAATCTGGCAAAGTTGTCATTTCGCTAATAATAGCAGTTACACCCACAGATGGATAAAAGAAACCGGAATTATTTGTATTGACTAATGTTGAAGACCAGTCGTTTCTTGCTGCAAGATCTAAAAACAACATATCTTTATATCCAAAAGTAGTAGCCGCAAAAACAGATTGTACTTCTTTCGAAGAATCTAACGTTTGTAAATTTCCTGCATTATTCACAAAATTACCCAATGTAAACCAGTTTGCAATTTGTAAACCTCCACCAATACCCGAATCCAAAGTTGTTCTTTGATTTCCAATTGTATTGGTAATGCTTGTTCCTACGTTAGCATTAAAACTAAAATCTTCATTGAATTTAGTATTAATTGTAGCAATCAAATCACCATAACGCTGCGTGCTTAAAGTATTCACGTTTATATATCTTCCGTTTGTGTGAGATAAAGTACCTTGTGTAGTGGCGTATATCTTTTTATCAAAACCACTTTCTACACGATTGTAACTGTATCTTGAAGCAACACTTAACCAGTTATTTACTTTGTAATCTAAAGCAATCGATCCGTTAAAAAATTGATTAGTATCTTCTGACTTATTTCTATTGATTCCCCAGTATGGATTTTGAAGAATGTCTCTATTAGTCATCCAGTTTTGAACCATCATATTTCTTGAAGGATCAAAAACTTCGAAGTTCTCTTTGTAGGCATTAAAATCATTCCCTCTTGGCATCAAATAAACGCCGGTTAAGGGATTAAAATACAGTCCATTTACAGGTCTATTAATGACTTTTTGAGTAGTATAATTTGCATTCGCGGCAACATTCAATTTATCATTGAAAAATTTTGCTGTTTGACGAATCCCAAAATTATTTTTCTTTAAACCACTTCCTGGTATAATTCCAGATCCACTAGTATTAGCATAAGATAAAGTAGTAGATGATATTGCCGAAGCCGAAGAAAAAGCCAATGAAGTAATTTGTGTGTTTCCGGTATCAAAGAAATCTTTCACATGGTCATTAGAAGCTCCTTTTGCTCCCCAAGTTTCTTCGCCTCCTGCTACAGCAACATATTCATTTTGAAATTTTGGTAAATATGCAGCCGACTCAAAAGTAGTTACTGAGGAAGCTTTAAGATTTGATTTTCCTTCTTTTGCTTTTTTAGAAGAAAGTAAAATTACTCCATTTGCACCTTGACTTCCGTATAATACAGATGCAGCAGCTCCTTTAAGAACTGTCATCCCTTCGTAATCATCTGGATTAATAAGAGACACAACATCTCCTCCATCACGGTTTCCACCGGCAGTGTCGCCAAAAGCAGCATTAGGTTGACCTGAAGTTCCATTAAACAAAGGAATACCATCAATTACATAAAGTGGTTGGTTGTTACTCACAGAAGAATTTCCTCTAATAACTACTTTTGTAGAACCACCCGTACCACCGGCACTTTTTGTTACGGCAACACCAGCAATTTTACCCGCAATTGTATTAATGATATTTGCATCTTTAACACGAGTTAATTCTTCTCCTTTTAATTCTTGAGCAGAATACGTTAATGATTTTCTGGTTTTCTTGATACCAAGAGAAGTTACCACTACTTCAGTAAGTGCTGTAGAAGCAGCTTCTTTCAATTGTACTTTAATAGTACTATCGTCACCCACTATAACTTTTTGGGTTTCTGAGCCAAGGTAAGAAATCACCAAGGTCTTTCCTTTTTGCACTTCAATAGAGAAATTACCATCAAAATCGGTAATAGTTCCTTTTGATTCTCCTTGTACTGTAATAGATGCCCCAGGCAATGGTGAACCGACAGCATCGGTCACTGAACCTTTGACAGTTTTTACTTGTGCAAGCATAACTTGCGAAGTAAAAATAATCATAAAGATTAAGATAATTTGTTTCATTTTGAAAGGTTTTTGTTAGTTATGGGGTAAATTTATCTTTAAGGGTATTCTAAAAAAAATAATTTATACCAACTGTACTTTATTTTAAACCAACGACATAATTTTGTCAACAATACGTTTTTCAAGTACGCTTTTTATGTGTTTTTTTTACCTGTATTCTGTTTTTTGATATTTTTATTTAAAAAAAGGTGTTTTTTATTGTCAAATTGATTAAAGTTGTAAAAAAATTAAGAACCCCTATTTTAATGCATAAACCATTAATTATTAAGTAAAAAAGTGCGTAAAAAAAAAGAAATAAAATTCGATATCAGACTTCAAAACCATTTTTGGTTTTGGGGATTGTTTTTTTTAATGAACTTTCTTCGTTGGGGCGCTTATTTTAATGACTATGGATATTCATTAAAATCTAATATTTTAGAATTTTCACTTCACATCCCATTAGTATATTTCAATCTATATTTCCTTATACCTCGCTATGTATTAACTTCAAAATATTTTAAATATAGTTTAGGATTACTATTGAGTCTAATGGTAGTTTATTTATTGAAAACTGAATTAACCTATTATATCATTTCTGAAAATATTTGGCCAGAAGCCAACAGAGAATACAAACCTTTTGAATTGAATCATATTGTAGCTGTATGCATTGGTGAAATTTATGTGCTTGCAATCGCATCTTCGGTATATTTAACTTTAATCTGGCTTAAGGAAAGGGAACGAAATAGAGCCATAAAAGAAAATCAATCTAAAATTGAATTAAAATATTTGAAAAATCAAATTCAGCCTCATTTCTTCTTTAATACTTTAAATAATTTGTACGCTTTATCGCTTGAATCCTCTGATAAAGTTCCTGATGTGATTATAAAGCTTTCAAAATTGATGGAATATGTTCTATACGATATTGAAGGAACTAAATTTGTTCCTTTGATAAATGAAATTAATTATATTCAGAATTATATTGAAATCGAAAAACTTCGTTTTGAAAACGTAGAAGTAGCCATAAATATAGATTCTAATATTGATGAAATTAAAGTTCCGCCCTTACTTTTTATATCTCTTGTAGAAAATGCGTTTAAACATGGTGGCATAAATAATGACAACCTTAAAATAAAGATCAACTGTAAAGTCATTAATGGAACTGTCTTGAGTTTTGAAATTCTGAATAATTTTGTACTTTCACAGCATACAAAAACAAAAAAAGGTATCGGTCTAATAAATACTAAGAAGCGGTTAAAATTAATTTTCAAAAACCAATACACTTTCGAACATAAAGTAAAGTTCAATTATTATATCATCTCTTTACAAATACCTATTCATAATGAAGATTAAATGTGTTTTAGTAGATGATGAACCATTAGCTATAAAAGTCCTTCAGAATTATTTTACCAATTTTGCGGATTTTGAAATTATTGGCACGTTTAGCAATGCACTGGAAGCACTGGAGTTCATCAATAACAATAGTGTAGATGCCGTATTTCTCGACATCAACATGCCTATGATGACAGGTTTTGAATTGATCCGATTAATAGAGTATAAAACTAAAATTGTAATCACCACTGCCTTTAGGGAATTTGCTGCCGAAAGCTATGAATTAGACGTTTTAGACTATTTAGTAAAGCCAATCCCATTACCCCGATTTATTAAATGCATCAATAGGATTTCAACAGAAATCAATTTAAAGAATAATATTAAAACAGAGATGCATCGAATCGAACCCCATATTTTTATCAAAGTAGATAAAAAAATGGTAAAAATAACAATAGATGAAATTCTGTTTATCGAAGGAATGAAAGAATACATAAAGGTTGTGACTATTGATAAAACTTATATTACACACAAGTCATTAACTTCTTTATCCGAGGAATTACCATTGGATCGATTTGTAAGAATCCATAAATCATACACTATTGCCATTGACAAAATAAAATCTATTGAGGGGAACCGAATCCAAATACTTTCTTATACTTTGCCTATAGGACGAAATTACAGTAAAGATGTAAAAAGTAAAATTTTAGAATAAAAGTGATTTCAATATTTTATTTGAAATTGCAAAAAATCTAAAAAAAAAGCATCATTTTTTAATAAAACGTGATTATTCTATAATTTTAAGAATATTTATTCTAAATAATTTTTTTTTAATTTACTTAACAAATATATTTACCGTCTTACTGCAAAAAAAAGAAATAATTAAACTAAAAAAACCAAAAAAAAATTATGAATTCAGAACAGACGAAGTCGAATAATTCGGCTCTTTATACCTTAATCACAGTATTCTTCTTTTGGGGATTTATTGGAGCATCAAATGGTGTTTTTATCCCTTTCTGTAAAGCCAAATTTGGCTTAGACCAATTTCAAAGCCAACTTATCGATTTTGCTTTTTATGGTGCTTATTACATAGGAGCTTTACTCCTTTTTATTTTTAGTAGTTTAGCCAAAAACGATATTCTTAATGCTTGGGGATTCAAAAAAGGAATTATATACGGATTATTGATTAGTACTTTTGGAGCTGCTTTAATGATATTAGCTGTTACACAAGGGAGTTATTTATTCATTCTGGGTGCTTTATTTATAGTTGCTTTAGGTTTCTCTTTACAACAAACTTCCGCACAGCCTTTTGCTGCTTCGTTAGGTGAGCCGCACAGCGCATCAAGCAGATTGAATCTTGCCGGAGGAATCAATTCTTTTGGAACTACAATAGGACCAATAGTTGTTTCTTTCGCTTTATTTGGCGTTTTTTCTGGAGTAAGTATTGAAGAATTCGCTCAAAAAGCAAACTCATTGGATTCTATGAGAATTCTATATGTATTTGTTGGCGGACTTTTTTTATTGGCTGCAGCATTATTCCATTTTTCTAAAAAATTACCGTCAGGAAAAAGTGATTCTTCTTTTGAAACTGCTCGTAATGCAATGAAAACACTTATTGCCATTACAGTAATATTAGTAGTTATTTTTGCTTATATCTTCTCCCGTTATGAAGATCCTGAATTTATAACTCGTTTTATCGATAATAAAGAAAAAGATTATTTAGGTTTAGGTCTATCTGTAGCAACATTATTAGTTGTTGTTATTGGATTATTATTCTCTAATGTAACTGCACAAAAAAATGCCGAAGGCTGGGGTGCTATGAGATATCCTCAATTAGTTTTAGGAATGTTAGCACTATTCACTTATGTAGGTGTAGAAGTAACTATTGGTAGTAATCTTGGTTCATTATTAGAAACTGATGTTTTTGGTAAAATTACAGGGCCGGCTTTAGCGCCTTATATGTCTATGTATTGGGGAAGTTTAATGATTGGTCGTTGGGCAGGTGCAATTTCTGTTTTTAACCCATCATCTCAACTTAAAAAAATATTATTGATCGTTATTCCTTATGTAGCTTTTGGTGTAGTTTTAGCCGCTAATGCTATTTCAGGACAAGATGTTACGCCATTATATGGTTACGCATTCGTAATTATATTCCAAATTGCTGGTTTCTTTTTAGGTAAAGATCAACCTTCAAGAACCTTAATGATTTTTGGTTTAATGGGAATGATTGCCATGTTAATTGGTTTATTCACTACAGGAACAATCGCTATTTTTGCTTTTATGAGTGGTGGTTTATTTTTAAGTATCATGTGGCCATGTATTTTCTCACTAGCAATTGCAGGTTTAGGAAAATATACATCTCAAGGATCTGGATTCTTAGTAATGATGATTTTAGGTGGTGGAATTATTCCTCCATTACAAGGAAAACTTGCTGATATCATTGGAATTCACGCCTCATATGCAATCCCAGTGCTATGTTTTGCTTTTATAGCATTCTACGGTTGGAAAGTAATTGGAATACTTGAAAAACAAGGAATCGGACACGAAATAGAAGTTGGTGGAGGACACTAATTTTAATACAATATAATACAAACCAAAAAAAAATCCTATTAGCCGCGGCTAATAGGATTTTTTTATTTAATTAACTAAGACTGAAAATAGCTCTCTGAAATTTTTTTATTTATTTCCTTTCTCGAAATCAGCAACAAACTGAGCCAATCCAATATCAGTCAATGGGTGCTTCAATAAACCGTGAATAGCCGAAAGTGGTCCAGTTATAACATCGGCACCAATTTTTGCACAGTTTACAATGTGCATTGTGTGACGAACTGAAGCAGCAAGAATTTGAGTTTCATAACCATAGTTATCATAAATCAATCTGATTTCTTCAATCAAAGCCAAACCGTCTGTAGAGATATCATCCAAACGACCAATAAATGGAGAAACATAAGTAGCACCCGCTTTTGCAGCCAATAAAGCCTGACCAGCAGAGAATACTAAAGTAACATTGGTTTTAATTCCTTTATCCGAAAAATATTTAGCAGCCATAACACCTTCTTTGGTCATTGGCAATTTTACTACAATTTGATCATGTAAATCCGCTAATTCTTCACCTTCTTTAACCATTCCGTCAAAATCCAATGCATTTACTTCGGCACTTACATCACCATCAACAAGATTACAAATATCAACGTAATGTTTCAAAATGCTATTTTTCCCTGTGATACCCTCTTTTGCCATCAATGATGGATTGGTTGTAACCCCATCCAAAACGCCTAATGCATGTGCTTCTTTAATTTGAGCTAAATTAGCCGTGTCAATAAAAAACTTCATAATATATAATTTAATTTGTGTGTTATTAAAATTTGGGCGTGACCCTTCGTGAAAAACTTCGGGTCGGGCTTTGCGTTACAATCTTTGTAGTCCTGAACTTGTTTCAGGATCATCAAATAAGTTCAGGACTAGAAAGGATTTTCACTGCAATCCCTCACGCTACTAAAATTTGATGCAAAATTACAACTTATAATGATTCATAAGCATTTTTTCATATACTTTATCCGGTAAAATTCTCTTCAAGACAATCGAAAATTTTTGCATAAAAACACCTACTTTATAATGAATTTTAGGATTCGGGGTTTGGATAATTTTATAGACCGCTTCTGCCATTTCATTTGGATTACTACCGCTATCTACGTGTTCATCCATAGTTTTTAAAGTATTTCCATACGGACTTTCATAAGCAGATCCTTTTATAACCGGAGCATGAAAACGTCCCGAAGCAATATTAGTGGCAAAATCTCCCGGAGCCACATTTGTAATATGAACACCAAAGGACTTCACTTCCATACGCAACCCTTCTGTAATTAGTTCTAAAGCACCTTTTGAAGCCGAATAAACACTTCGATAAGGCAAACCCATATAAGCAGCAATAGAAGTAATATTAATGATTAAACCAGATTGCTGGGAACGCATTTGTGGCAACACCGCTTTCATGACTTCAATTGGTCCAAAGAAATTAGTTTCAAAATTATTCCTAATCTCATACATTGGAATTTCTTCAAGCGGTCCAGTAATTCCTACACCCGCATTGTTGATTACAACATCTAGTCTTCCGGATAGGGCAATAACTTTGGCAACAGCCGCATGAATCGAATCCGTATCCCGAACATCTAAAGCGACCAAAGGGAAAACCGAATTCAAAATTCGTTCCGGATTTCTACTGGTTCCATAAACGACAAAACCTTTTTGATCCAAAAACTCGCCAATAGATTTTCCTATTCCTGAGGAACCTCCAGTAATTAAAACTACTTTATCCATTTTATTGATGTTTATTATACGAAAGGTCCAAAATAAAAAAATCCTCCCGAAGGAAGACTACTTATTTCTGTGTATTTTGAAAAGAATTTGAAATAAATTCAAATTTAAAAATGGCAAGCGACCTACATCGCACCGCTCAACCACGTACCCTTGCTATGTTCCCATCCTGGGGGAGTCTGCAGGAGCTGGTCGTGTAGGACTTGCCGGTGCAAATATACAAACTTTTTATATTTTTGCAAGTGCTTTGTACCTATAAAAATAACGTTGTATATTGGTGCATCAAAAAATCAAACTATGAGAAATTATAACTTCCTATCTTTCATTTTATTAGGAATCACTTTAGCAAGTTGCAACGATACAAAAAAAGGTGAAAATACAGTATTTACCTTCGATATTTCTAAATTTAAGGAACAATATCAGCCACAAGAAGCTATAGAACTAGGGATTTCGAACCCAAATTCGAAAGCAGTTGACAGTATTATCTACTACGTAAATGATAAAAAAATAGCTTCTAAAAAAGGACTTGACAAACTAACATTTGAATTCAAAGACCAAAAATTAGGGTACCAAAACCTTAAAGCTTTAGTTTACTACGAAGGAGAAAACTCAGAAGCTACTGCAAGAGTGGAATTAGTTTCAAATGTGCGACCAAAATTATTGAAATACAAGATTGTGAATACATTTCCTCACGACACAACTTCTTTCACCGAAGGATTAGAGTTTTACCAAGACACTTTATACGAAAGCACAGGATTAAAAGGCAATTCATACTTTAGAAAATACGACTATAAAACAGGAAAAGTTTTTAAACAAATTAATCTTGATGCAAAATATTTTGGAGAAGGAATCACTTTCCTGAATAATAAAATGTATCAATTGACTTGGCAAGAAAAAACAGGTTTTATCTACAATGCAACAACATTAAAACTTGAAAAAACGTTCGCTTACGATAAAGATATTGAAGGTTGGGGAATGACAAATGACGGAAAATACATTTATCAAACAGACAAAACGGAAAAAATTTGGAAAATGGATCCGAACACCCAAAAAATGATAGGCTACATCAATGTTTATTCTGGAGAATCAAAAATTCCAAGTATTAACGAATTAGAATGGATTAATGGAAAAATTTACACGAATGTGTGGCAAAAAGATGCTATCGCTGTAGTAGATCCTATAAATGGAGCTGTTGAAGGTATTTTGGACATGTCAGGTTTGAGAAAATTTGTAAAAAATAAAACAGCCGAAGTCTTGAACGGTATCGCTTACAACCCAAAAACTAAAACCATATTTGTTACTGGTAAAAACTGGGATAAAATATTTGAAATAACGGTTTCAGAATAATTTTGCAAATGACGACACTCATTATCAATATAAAGGAGTTACTTCAGGTTCGGAAAACAGCTATTGCTAAGGTTTCCGGTTCTGAAATGGCTATTCTCCCAACAATCAAAAATGCTTTTTTAATAATTAAAGATAACTTAATTGCTGATTTTGGCTCGATGGATAATTTGCCTAAAATAAATGCTGATAAAACTATTGATGTAACAGGAAAAATAATTTTACCTTCCTGGTGTGACAGTCATACCCATATTGTTTATGCTGGTAATCGCGAACAGGAATTCGTTGATAGAATAAATGGTTTGACTTATGAAGAAATTGCAAATCGTGGTGGCGGAATCTTAAATTCGGCAAAAAAACTCAACGAATCCACTGAAGAAGAAATCTACGATCAATCAAAAGCTAGACTGAAAGAAGTCATGCGTTTAGGTACTGGTGCTGTCGAAATCAAATCTGGATATGGATTGACAGTTGATGGAGAACTAAAAATGCTCCGTGTTATTCAACGCCTAGCTCACAACTACCCAATAACTATAAAAGCAACTTTTTTGGGTGCTCACGCATTCCCATTAGAATATAAAGGAAACCATCAAGGATATATTGATTTAATCATTAACGAAATGCTTCCTGAAATTGCCAAAAATAAACTGGCCGATTTTATAGATGCATTTTGTGAAACTGGTTATTTTACTGTTGATGAAACCAAACAAATAATGGAAGCCGGAATTCGTTTTGGCTTAAAGCCAAAAATCCATGTCAACCAGTTCAACTCAATTGGAGGAATTCAAGCTGGAATAAAGTATAATGCACTTTCTGTAGATCATCTTGAAGTTATGACAACTGCGGATATTAATGCTTTAAAAAGTACTGAAACAATGCCTGTTGCTTTACCATCCTGTTCTTATTTCTTGAGTATTCCTTATACTCCAGCAAGAGAAATAATCGCCGCGGGACTTCCATTGGCATTAGCAACGGATTATAATCCTGGTTCTACTCCATCTGGAAATATGAACTTTGTGGTTGCTACTGCTTGTATAAAAATGAAAATGACTCCTGAAGAAGCCATAAATGCTGCTACAATAAACGGAGCATATGCAATGGGAATTTCAGAAACCCACGGAAGTATAACTATTGGTAAAAAAGCAAACCTTATCATTACAAAGCCTATTCCCTCCTATTATCAATTGCCTTATGCTTTTGGCAGTAATCTTATTGACGCTGTACTAATAGAGGGTGAAATTTTTGAATAAAAAAAAGAGGCTGTCCGAAAAGTAATTTTCGGGCAGTTTTTTTTGTTTATTACTTTGATTCTTCGTATTTTTAAGTACCAAAATCAGCGATTATGCAGCCAGTTTTTAAACCTCA
>NZ_JBLNKT010000035.1:0-39375 GCF_048158525.1 Flavobacterium algoris | reverse complement strand
CAATAAACAAACTTTTAGAACAATTATTAAGGCAATATTTTCAATTTTTAATAAATTTCTGCTAAATCAGGTATTCCTTAAAACAAGTAGAGGCTATCTTTTCAGACAACCTCTTTTATTGATTTACTGTATGCTTTATTCACTCAAAGCATCCCAACCACGGGCCTTTAAAGCAATTTTTGTGTTAGCACGAGTAACTAAATGAATACCTTCGCTTTCTTGTGTCATGTGGCCAATAATAGTAAAATTTGGATTGCCTTTTATTTTTTCAAAGTCTTCCATGGCAATGGTGAAAAGCAGTTCGTAATCTTCTCCTCCGTTTATCGCAACAGTTGTACTGTCGATATCGAATTCTTCACAAACATTAATAAATTGCGGATCGATTGGTAATTTGTCTTCGTATAAATTACAGCCCACTTTGGACTGTTTGCACAAATGCATAATTTCCGATGACAATCCATCCGAAATATCAATCATTGAAGTTGGTTTTATTTCTAAAGCGTGCAATAAAGTACGGACATCTTTTCTGGCTTCTGGCTTCAATTGACGTTCTATCAAATACGTATACGCATCTAAATCTGGTTGTGAATTTGGATTCACCTGAAAAACTTGCTTTTCTCTTTCTAAAACTTGCAATCCCATATAAGCTGCTCCAATATCTCCGGTAACAACCAATAAATCGGTTTCTTTGGCGCCATTTCTATATACGATTTCTTCTTCATCAGCTTCGCCAATAGCAGTTATACTGATGATTAATCCTTTTTGTGATGAGGTAGTGTCTCCACCGATAACATCTACATTGTATTCCCGTGCAGCATGCGTTATTCCTGCAAATAATTCATCTAATGCTTCCAAAGGAAAACGATTGGATACGGCAATGGAAACTGTTATTTGTGTTGGTTTGGCATTCATGGCGCAAATGTCAGAAACATTGACCACGACAGCTTTATAGCCTAAATGTTTTAGGGGCATGTATGCCAAATCAAAATGCACGCCTTCAATCAACAAATCAGTAGAAACGACTATTTTTTTATCTTTGAAATCCAAAACAGCAGCATCATCCCCAATTCCTTTTAAAGTCGAAGGTTGATTGATTTCAAAGTTTTTTGTCAAATGGTCTATCAATCCAAATTCTCCTAGTTGAGCAATACTTGTACGTTGTGGGGTTTTATCTTCGATCATTATTTTAATTGTTTTGAGGTTGCAAATATACGAAGAAATATTCGCCTTGAATTCTATCAAATTGTATCAATTTTATCCGATCTTTAGAGTATTAAATTCGTGAAAAATGAAGTCATTTGATATCGTTACCCTTACCGTTAATCCAGCATTAGATAAAAGCACTCATTTTAAAGGATTAGTCCCAGAACAAAAAATCCGATGTGATGAGCCTCGATATGATGCAGGAGGTGGAGGAATCAATGTGTCTAAGGCAATTTCCCGTCTGGGAGGAACTTCTCTCGCTGTGTTTACTTCAGGTGGACCAATGGGTAAAATGCTGGAAGAATTGGTGGCTAAAGAATCAGTTGAATTTAAAGCAATCGAAGTTCAAACTTGGACAAGGGAAAGTTTTGTCGCTGTGGATGATAATACCAATTCACAGTACCGATTTGGGTTTACAGGCGGAAAAATTTTAGAAGAAGAAAGCAACAAAATATTAGAAACCATCGCAGCTTTAAGCCCAAAATTTTTGGTAGCCAGCGGGAGTTTGAATGAAGGTTTGTCAACAGATTTTTATTTGAAAATTGCGGAAATCGCTAAAAAATCAAATGCAAAATTAATTATAGATACCTCTGGGGAATCATTAAAAAAAGCATTAGAAATTGGTGTTTATATGATTAAACCCAATGTTGGGGAACTCGCAAAATTAATTGGTGTGGAGCGATTGGAACTGGAAGAAGTAAACGAAGCTGCAAAACAAATAATAGCCAAAGGTAGCGCCGAAATTGTAGTCGTTTCACTTGGTCCACAAGGTGCAGTATTGGTTACAAAAGATGCTTACGAATTTGTTCCTGCTCCCAATGTTGCCAAAAAAAGTACTGTAGGTGCCGGTGACAGTATGGTTGGCGGAATGGTTTGGGCGCTTTCGCAAAATAAAAATCTGAAAGAAGTTATTCGTTGGGGAGTCGCTTGCGGTTCAGCAGCAACGATGAACGAAGGAACCCAATTGTTTAAATTCGAAGATGCCAAACGATTATTTGAATGGTTGAAGAATAAATAGAAACAAAAAAACCTGACAATTTTCATCATCAGGTTTTCTCTTTATTCTTACTTCTTTGCTCTAAAAAAATCTAATCATTCAATTTCAACACCGCCATAAACGCTTCTTGTGGAATTTCAACATTTCCAACCAGTCTCATACGTTTTTTACCTTTTTTCTGTTTTTCCAATAATTTACGTTTACGGGAAATATCCCCACCATAACATTTGGCGGTAACGTCTTTACGCAATGCTTTTATCGTTTCACGCGAAATAACTTTTACCCCAATTGCAGCTTGAACAGGAATGTCAAATTGTTGGCGTGGTATTAATTCTTTCAGTTTTTCACACATTTTTTTTCCAATTGAATATGCATTATCTGCATGCATCAAGGATGATAAAGCATCAACAATCGTTGCGTTCAATAAGATGTCAACTTTAACTAAATTAGAAGTTCGCATCCCAATTGGCGTATAATCAAAGGAAGCATATCCTTTAGAAACAGTTTTCAAACGGTCGTAAAAGTCAAATACTATCTCTGCTAATGGCATGTCAAAAGTCAGCTCTACACGTTCCGTAGTCAAATACGTTTGATTGGTAATCAATCCCCGTTTTTCGATACACAAACTCATTACATTTCCAACATAATCGGATTTAGTAATAATAGTTGCTTTAATAAAAGGTTCCTCCACATGATCTAAACGAGAAGGCTCCGGTAAGTCCGAAGGATTGTTTACGATAAGCGGCGTTGTAGGATCTTTTTTGGTGTAAGCCAAATACGAAACGTTGGGAACGGTAGTAATTACGGTCATGTTAAACTCTCTTTCCAAGCGCTCTTGGATAATCTCCATGTGCAACATTCCTAAGAATCCGCAACGGAAACCAAATCCCAAAGCGGCAGAACTTTCCGGTAAAAACACCAATGAAGCATCATTCAACTGCAGTTTTTCCATAGAGTTTCTCAACTCCTCATAATCTTCGGTATCCACAGGATAAATCCCCGCAAAAACCATTGGTTTCACATCTTCAAAACCCTTAATTATATTTGTTGTTGGCGTTTTTGCATCCGTCAACGTATCTCCTACTTTTACTTCTTTCGCTTCTTTAATTCCAGAAATTAAGTACCCAACATCACCTGCTGAAATAACTTGTTTCGGAACTTGATTTAATTTCAAAGTCCCAATTTCATCCGCAAAATATTCGTTTCCGGTAGCCATGAATTTAATCTTTTGGCCTTTTTTAATCTGTCCGTTTTTTACACGGAAAATAACTTCGATTCCTCGAAACGGATTGTAATGTGAGTCAAAAATTAAGGCCTGTAAAGGCTCGTCAACACTTCCTGATGGAGGTGGAATTCGTTCGATAATCGCTGCCAAAATATTTTCAACACCCAAACCAGTTTTACCCGAAGCATGAATAATATCTTCCAGTTTACAACCTAACAAGTCCACGATATCATCGCTCACTTCCTCAGGATTGGCACTTGGTAAATCCACTTTATTCAAAACAGGAATAATTTCCAAGTCATTCTCCAAAGCCAAATATAAATTCGAAATCGTTTGTGCCTGAATGCTTTGCGCTGCATCTACAATCAAAAGTGCCCCTTCACAAGCCGCAATCGAACGAGAAACCTCATACGAAAAATCCACGTGTCCCGGAGTATCAATCAAATTCAGGATGTATTCTTGTCCTTTATACGTGTATTCCATCTGGATCGCATGACTCTTAATCGTAATCCCGCGTTCGCGTTCTAGGTCCATGTTATCAAGTAATTGCGCCTTTTCTTCACGAGCAGTTACCGTTTGTGTAGCACCGAGTAAACGGTCAGCAAGCGTACTTTTTCCGTGATCAATATGTGCAATAATGCAAAAATTCCTAATATGTTTCATGTTCTAAATAATATCAAATTTATTTGGGTTTACCCTGAATTTATTTCAGGGCGTGACCACAAGGGTCGGGCTTTCCGCTACAATCTTTTCCTTTTTAAAGAAAAAAGGAAAAGGATTTTCACTGCAATCCCTCACGCAATCGCCAAACAGCGACAATTAATCTGCAAATATAAGCTAAATTCAACAGTTTCAAAGTCCCGAATTCGCAAACTAATCGGTTTAATACTAAGTCTTTCTTCTTTCTTCTTTTATCCTTTCATCTAAAAAACGTAATTTTGCACCAAATTAAATGATGATGGTCAAGATTGGCAACATAATATTACCCGAATTCCCTTTACTTCTCGCCCCTATGGAAGATGTGAGCGATCCGCCTTTTCGCAGATTGTGCAAAGCCCATGGTGCCGATTTAATGTATTCGGAATTTATTTCTTCCGAAGGATTAATTCGCGACGCTATCAAAAGCCGAATGAAATTAGACATTTTCGATTACGAACGCCCTGTCGGAATCCAGATTTTTGGCGGAGACGA
Source organism: Flavobacterium algoris (assembly GCF_048158525.1). NCBI lineage: Bacteria > Pseudomonadati > Bacteroidota > Flavobacteriia > Flavobacteriales > Flavobacteriaceae > Flavobacterium > Flavobacterium algoris. The sequence continues at coordinate 34,759 of NZ_JBLNKT010000035.1, read as the reverse complement.
AGAAGCCATGGCGATGTCCTCCAAAATTGTTTCTGCTGTAAACCCGGATTTAATAGATATTAATTTTGGTTGCCCTGTCAAAAAAGTCGTTTGCAAAGGTGCCGGAGCCGGTGTTTTGAAAGATGTTGATTTGATGATTCGTTTGACTCAGGCGGTTATCAATAGTACCCATTTGCCGGTAACAGTAAAAACCCGTTTGGGTTGGGACGATAATTCCATTAATATTGATGAAGTTGCGGAGCGTTTGCAAGACATTGGTGTTGCCGCTTTGAGCATTCACGCCAGAACGCGTGCCCAAATGTACAAAGGCCATTCCGACTGGTCGCACATTGCCCGTGTAAAAAACAATCCTAGAATTACGATGCCTATTTTTGGAAACGGGGATATCGATTCTCCGGAGAAAGCATTGCACTATAAAAATGAATACGGCATCGACGGAATCATGATTGGTCGTGCTGCCATCGGTTATCCTTGGATTTTTGACGAAATCAAACATTACTTCAAAACAGGAGAACATTTGCCAAAACCAACCGTTGTTGATAGAGTGGAAGCAGTGCGAAATCACCTCACTTGGGCAATGGAATGGAAAGGAGAAAGATTGGGAATTGTAGAGACAAGACCACATTACACCAATTATTTCAAAGGAATTCACTCTTTTAAACCGTACAAACAACAATTAGTAACGCTAGATCGACCTGAAGAGTTGTTCGCCGCTTTGAATGAAATCGAAGAAGCGTATGCGGGATATGAGGTTGTTTAACTAGATATTTCAAACACAAATTCCACTAATTAGCACAAATTGTTTCGTGTAAATTAGTGGAATTCGTGTTTTATTTTTAAAATCTGAAATCAAAAATCGTTAATCTTCAATCTTACTCCAACAGCTTTTTACTCACGCGACTACTCGCAATCAGCGAAGCAATAAAGCCAAGAGTGACAATCGTTCCCATAACAATCAATACGTTTTCAAGGGAGAAAACAACGGGATACGCCAGTGTAGGTGTAATCATAACCAGTTGAAAATGTTGTTGCAGCAACACAATTACAATCCCTAAAACCAACCCGATAATTCCGCCAAAAACACTCAATAAAGTACCTTGAAGCAGAAATATTTTTCGTAAATCCTTGATTTCAGTTCCAAGATTAAAAAGGGTTTTCAAGTTTCCTTTTTTATCCAAAATCATCATAATCAGTGCGCCGATCAAGTTGAAAAGTGCCACAACAATTACCAAAGTAAAAATCAAATACACCGCAATATTCTCCGTATTCAACATTTTATAAAGCGATTCGTTGAGTTGCGCCCTGTTTTTTACAGTGATTTTATTGTTGAAAATGGTTTGAAGTTGGTTTGTGATAGCACTTTCATCAGCACCAGCTTTTTCTTTGATTTCAATTCCCGAAACCTGATTGGTTTTGTATTCCAATAATTCTTGTGCTAAACCTAAATCGGCAAAAACATATTTCGAATCTAAATCTTCGCTGATGGCATAAATTCCAACAGGAATTAGATCGGTTTTATTAAAAGCTTGTTCTGGATTTTCAATTGCACCTTTCCCTGGTTTTGGAACTAAAACTTCCAATTGACGATTGAAATCAAGTAATCCCATCGAGAATTTTTGGGCAATTCCGTAACCAACCACCACTTGATACGTATCTGGTTTAAGCCATTGTCCGTTAAAAAGTTTCTTTTCAATAGCATTTACTTTGCTAAAATTAGAATCAACACCTTTTAAGTACGTAACTTCCTGTTTTCCGTCAAAAGTGAATAAAACCCGCTCCTCTATTATTTTAGTATAAGAAACCAAGCCGTCGATTTTCTTGATTTGGATCTCCTGATTTGGAGAAACAAGAAATGATTTCCCTAAAGTACTGCTTATTTTTAAATCGGGATCAATGTCATTCGTAAACGAAAGACTAAAAACTTTCAACCCGCTAAAAACAGATAAAACCACAAACAAAGCCATTGCGCCAACAATAATTCCCATGCTGGCAATCCGATTGATGATGTTGATAGCATTGTTTTTACTGTTGCTGCGAATATAGCGTTTGGCGATGTAAAGGGGGAAATTCAAGTTTTATTGAAATCTACGTTTGTCCAAAAGATCTCTGTTTTCTATAGGATTATCCCTATTCGCTAAGGCATTGTCAATTTTTTCAATGTAATCTAAAGAGTCGTCGATAAAGAAAACCAAATTGGGAACTTTTCTCAATTGCAAACGAACGCGTTGTGATAAATCATGTTTTATGGTTTTAGCATTCGACTTCACCGCCTCTAAAATTTCTTTGGCTTTATCCTGAGGAAAAACGCTTAAATGCACTGTCGCTACTGATAAATCTGTAGTTACCGTAACCTTGGATACCGAAATAATTAAATTAGCTACTCCGTTTTTTCTCACTTCACCTTGCAGAATGTCAACCAAATCTTTTTGGATAACCCCACCTATTTTTTTCTGTCTATTTGTTTCCATGCTGCAAAAATACTACTTTTAAGTTTTATCCCGAAGTTTCGGGACAAATTTTAAAAGTAACCTATTAATAGTTCTGTTTTTAGAAGCTATTTCCTGCTGTTCACTATATCTTTTTATAAGGTGATGAAAAATCACCTTATAAAAAGGATGCCGTTTCCATCAGGGCTAGGAAATTTGGGAAATTAGAACGCTAATTCTAAATCAGAAATCTAAAATCGTTAATCAGAAATCTAAAATCGTAATGCAAAGACCTTCCTTCTCCATATACGACGCATCGGCAGGTTCCGGAAAAACCTATGCGCTTGTCAAAGAATACCTGAAAATTATCCTTGTTGCCAAAAAGAATGACGCCTATCGAAACATTCTCGCCATTACGTTTACCAACAAAGCGGTACACGAAATGAAAAGCCGAATCGTAGGCAGTTTATCCGAATTTGCCAAAGACGAGCCAAGTTCAAAAGCACAGGATTTAATGCAGGATTTGTCCATAGATACGGAACTTTCTATCATTGAAATAAAAACAAAATCACAGCAAATCATCAAGCACATTATTCATAATTATGCCGCTTTTGATATTTCGACCATTGATAAATTCACGCATAAAGTCATTCGTGCTTTTGCACACGATTTGAATTTACCCATGACTTTTGAAGTCACATTGGATACCGAAAATTTGTTGATTGAAGCCGTCGATGCTATTATCGCGCAAGCTGGAGAAGATGAAACATTAACCAAGCTGTTAATCGATTTCACGATGGAAAAAACGGATGATGACAAATCTTGGGATATTTCTCGTGAAATTCTCGAAACCGGTCGGTTGGTTTTAAATGAAAATAATAGAAATGAAATTACGCATTTTCAGAATAAATCCATCGCTGAATTTGTCGAAATCAAAGCCAAATTATCCGAAGCTTGTAAAGCTTTGGAAAAAGAAAGTGTCGTTTTTGCGGAAGAAGCCTTGTCACTGATCGATAAAAACGGAATTGACACGAAATCATTTTCGGCGGGACATTTTCCAAAGCATTTGTCGAGTATTCAAGAAGGAAAATTCAATCCGAAAAACAAAACCTATCACGAATTTGATGACATAAAAATTAATAAAACAGCCAAAGACCGTGCGATTATTGAAAACATAATCCCTGATTTATTGCAGTTTTTGGATCAGGTGTATAAAACCTTCGAAAAGATAAATTTCTATAAAGCGTTCTTAAAAAACATTACCCCTTTGTCATTGCTAAATACGGTCAGTAATGAATTAGCTAAAATTCAACAAGAACAAAACGTTCTTTCTATTTCCGAATTTAATGCAATAATTCACAGGGAAATTCAAAATCAACCGGCTCCTTTTATATACGAACGATTGGGCGAGCGCTACCGTCATTTTTTTATTGATGAATTTCAGGATACTTCCGAAATGCAATGGCAGAATTTAATTCCGCTGATTGATAATGCGCTTTCGGGTCAGGATGATTTTGGTGTAAAAGGGACTTTGATGATTGTGGGCGATCCAAAACAATCCATTTACAGATGGCGTGGCGGAAAAGCGGAACAGTTTATTGAATTGAGTAAAGACCAAAATCCGTTCAATAATCCCGATAAAAGACTCGAACATTTAGATAAAAATTACCGCAGTTATTCGCAGATAATCGAATTCAATAATGATTTTTTCAAATTGTTATCGAATGAATTCGAACATTTAGATTATAAAGATTTGTATGAAAATCACAGTCATCAAAAAACGAATGATAAAACTGGTGGCTACGTAAATATTTCTTTCATTCCAAAAGTAGAAACTTCGGAAGATGATGAGGAAGCTTTGGACAAAACGGATTTGTATGTTTTAGCGACTTTAAATACGATTCAAAAATCGTTAAAACAAGGGTTTCAATACAAAGATATTGTGATTCTTACCCGAAAAAGAAGTCAGGGAATTGCGATTGCTAATTATTTGACAGAACAAGGAATTCCACTTTTATCGTCGGAAACCTTAATGATTCAAAACGCCACCGAAGTCCGGTTGATTATTCATTTATTAAAATATCTGAAAAACAGTTCAGATTTGGAATCCAAAGCAAATTTCCTTCAATATTTAGCACAAAACAGTCAGGATAAATTACCGATTCATGATTTTATTGCCCAAGGAATGGCGTTGTTTCAGGAAACTGATTTCGAAGAGTGGTTGATGAGTTTTGATGTTTCGCTTTCGTTTCAAAACATTCGAAAAAAATCATTGTATGAAGCAGTGGAAACTATAATAGCAAAGTTTCTCGCCCCTCCCGAGGCTTCGGGACCCTCCGAAGCAGAAGGGAATGCCTACGTTCAATATTTCCTGGATATTGTTCTAGAACGAGACATTCGCAATCAAGCAGGAATTTCTGATTTCCTGAATTTCTGGGATAAAAATGCGGAGAAATTTAGCATTCCGTCTCCTGAAGGAACTAATGCAGTCCGAATTATGACGATCCACAAATCTAAAGGACTGGAATTCCCGGTGGTTATTTTTCCTTTCGCAGAAGAAGATTACAACAGGAAACCTAAAGATAAATTGTGGCTCAATGCTGAGGAACAGGATTTTGGTTTGCCAAAGGTTTTAATTGATAATAGTAGTGCAGTAGAAGGATTTGGAGTCGAAGCTGCAGAAGTTTACAATCAAAAGAAACAGGAAGAATTATTGGATAATATTAATGTTTTGTACGTGGCTTTAACCCGTGCCGAAGAACAATTATATGTGATTTCGAATATGAATTTGTCCAGTAAAGGGGAGATTCCCAAAAACAATATGTGTAGTTTTTTTATAAATTATTTGGCGAACAAAGAAGAATTTGATGAAAATAAATTAGAGTATGAATTTGGAAATGAAAATAAATTATCTTCAGCAAAACAACACATCGATACTTCAAAAACGATTCCTTTAGTTTCAGAAATTTTGAATCCAAAGAATATAAAAATAGCACAGCGAGAAGCGTTAATGTGGGGGACGCTCCAACAAGAAGCTATCGAATATGGAAATGTTATTCATGAAATTCTATCTTTTGTAAAAACTAAAAACGATGTCGATTTGGCGATTACAAAGTCTATTGAAAACGGATTAATTACGCTAAATCAAAAGGAATTGGTTTATAAAACGATTCAAGAAATTGTTAATCATAGTGAACTAGAGATTTGTTTTGCTGAAGGGAATGAAGTTTTAAATGAACAAACTATTATTCAAAAAGAAGGAAAAACAGTAAAACCGGACCGGATGGTTTTAACGAAAAACAGAGAAGTATTGTTGCTGGATTATAAAACTGGAACGCATAATGTTAAATACCAACAACAATTGGAGAATTATCAGGATGCTATTGAGAAAATGGGATACAAAGTAGTTAAAAAGGCATTGGTATACATAGGGAAAGAAATCGATGTAGTAAATTTGTAGGTTACTAATTGAAATGAATAAATAACGGCTTTAATAAACACATAAAATGTACGGAAAAATCAAAGAATACTTACAGTCAGAATTGCAAACTATTGAAGATAATGGAATTTTCAAAAAAGAAAGAATCATCACTTCTCCGCAAGGAGCAGAAATCACTATTTCGACAGGTGAGAAAGTTTTGAATTTTTGTGCTAATAATTATCTTGGATTATCATCACACCCTGAGGTTATACAAGCCGCAAAAGATGCTTTGGATACACACGGTTTCGGAATGTCATCGGTTCGTTTTATTTGTGGAACCCAAGATATTCATAAAACATTGGAAAAGAAGATTTCTGAATTTTACGGAACTGAAGATACTATTCTTTATGCCGCAGCTTTTGATGCTAATGGCGGTGTTTTCGAACCGTTGTTAGGAGAAAATGATGCGATAATTTCTGATAGTTTGAATCACGCTTCTATTATAGATGGGGTTCGTTTGTGTAAGGCGGCTCGTTATCGCTATGAAAATAGCAATATGCAGGATTTAGAGCAACAGCTTATCAAAGCGGTTGAGGCGGGAAGCCGTTTCAAATTAATTGTCACTGATGGCGTTTTCTCTATGGACGGTGTTGTGGCTCCTTTGGATAAAATTTGTGATTTGGCAGATAAATATGATGCGATGGTTATGGTCGATGAATGTCATGCTGCAGGTTTTATAGGAGCAACCGGAAAAGGAACGCTTGAAGCAAAAGGTGTAATGGGAAGAGTAGATATCATTACAGGAACATTAGGTAAAGCGCTTGGTGGTGCAATGGGAGGTTATACAACTGCCAAAAAAGAAATTATCGAAATATTACGTCAACGTTCCAGACCATATTTGTTTTCTAATTCTTTAGCGCCTGCAATTGTAGGTGCTTCTATCAAAGTTTTTGAAATATTAGAAAGAGATACAGTTTTACGGGATAAATTAGAGTGGAATACCAACTATTTTAAAGAAGGTATGAAAAAAGCAGGTTTTGATATCATTGACGGGAATTCTGCGATTGTTCCTGTGATGCTTTATGATGCTAAGTTGTCACAAACTATGGCTGATGAGCTTTTAAAAAGAGGTATTTATGTTATTGGTTTTTTCTTTCCGGTAGTTCCTAAGGATAAAGCAAGAATAAGAGTACAGCTCTCTGCAGCACATACGACAGCACATATAGACAAGGCAATTAGCGCTTTTGTTGAAGTTGGGCGTTTGTTAAAAGTTATATAATTTTTATTGAAAGTTATATAATTTCCACTTTGCCTCTAATATTATTGTTTTTTTTAACATTTCATTTTGTAGTTAAAAATTTACGAGTTACTTTTGTCTATAATTAACTAAATTGTAATTAAAAAAATTAAGTATGAAACATCTTAACAAACTTTTAGTTGCTGTAATGATGGTGATGGGTCTAAGCTCTCACGCACAAGACAGTAACAATCCATGGGCAATCTCTTTTGGAGTTAATGCCGTTGACACCAAAGCTAGTGCTGGAGGTGGGCATAATTGGCTAGATGCACATTTTTCTCAGCCATTCGCTGTTAAAGACAACTGGAATATTCTTCCTTCTGTATCTTATTTAAGTGTATCTAGATACATAGGAGATAATTTCTCATTTGGACTTTCTGGATCAGTAAATAAAATTACAAAAGCAGTTTATTTTAGTCCAACTGCTCCAGGTCATGATTCTCGTGGCTACATTGTAACTAATCCAGGCGACTTAATGTATTATGGTATCGATGGTACTATTAGATACAGTTTCATGAACTTGATCAAATCTAAAGTAATTGATCCTTCTCTTGCTGTTGGTGGTGGTTATACTTTCTTAGGAAAAGACAGTTTTGGAACTGTTAATCCAGGTGCTGGATTGAACCTCTGGTTTACTGAAAACATCGGACTTTCTTTTACTACAACTTACAAAAAATCTTTTGGAGATAGAAATGACTCTAATGGAGTTATTGATTCTCCTTCTCATTTCCAACACACTGCAGGTCTTATCTTCAAATTTGGAGGTAAAGATACAGATGGTGATGGAATATATGATAAAGATGATGCTTGTCCAGAAGTTGCTGGTTTGAAACAATTCAATGGATGTCCTGACACTGATGGAGATGGAATTCAAGATAGTGCTGATGCTTGTCCAGAAGTTGCTGGTTTAGCTGCATTAAACGGATGTCCTGATACTGATGGAGATGGAATTGCTGATAAAGATGATGCTTGTCCAGAAGTTGCTGGTTTAGCTGCTTTAAAAGGTTGTCCAGATGCTGACGGAGATGGAATTGCTGATAAAGATGACAAATGTCCAACTGTTGCAGGTCCTAAAGAAAATGCAGGTTGTCCTTGGCCAGATACTGATGGTGATTCAGTTTTAGATAAAGATGATGCTTGCCCTACTGTTGCGGGTCCAGTTAGTAACAAAGGATGTCCTGAAGTAACTACTGAAGCTTTAGACAATCTTAAAATTCAAGCTAGAGCAGTTTACTTTAATTCAGGTAAAGCTACTTTTAAAACAGCTGACGTTCCTGCTAGATTAGATGCTATGGCAAATATTCTTAAAAACTATCCTAATGCTAAATTCAGTATTGAAGGGCATACAGATAGCGATGGTTCAGATGCATACAATCAAAAACTTTCTGAAGCTAGAGCAAATGTTGTTAAAAATGCTTTAGTTGAAAGAGGTATTAGTTCTGATAATTTAAATGCTGTAGGTTTTGGTGAAAGTACACCAGTTGCAACAAATAAAACAGCTAAAGGTAAAGCTCAAAATAGAAGAACTGAAGTATTGTTACAAAAATAATCTACTTCAAAATTTTTTAGAAAACGCCTCGATTTATCGGGGCGTTTTTTTTATTTTTATAAAATGACAAATACTTCTTTTTTAGATAAAATAGCAGCCGTTTTAATTGAAAAATATTCAGACAATCTTTCCAATACAATTGTAGTTTTGCCAAACAAAAGAGCAAAAATATTTTTGATTGAAGCGCTGAAAAATCAGGTAACCTCAAATATACTTTCTCCTGAAATTATTAGTATTGAAGATTTTATTCAAGATATAGCAGGCATTCGTACGATTGATCCGATTGAGTTACTATTCGAATTCTATGAGGTCTATCTGTCTGTTACTGATAAAGCTAACCAACAATCATTTGAATTATTTGCCAATTGGGCGAAAACATTATTACAGGATTTTAATGAAATTGACCGGTATTTATTGGAGCCATCCCATGTTCTTTCGTATCTGAAAGATATTGAAGATATCAAAAAATGGGGAATTGAAGTCGAAAATAAGACTGAATTATTAGAAAAATACATTGATTTTTGGAAATTACTGCCTAATTACTATCAATCACTTTATACTCATTTATTGAATAAAGGAATTGGTTATCAAGGTTTGATTTACCGTGAAGCGGTAAATAACCTAAACCATTTTTCGAATTCAGTTCAAAATAAGCAATTCCTGTTTGCAGGGTTTAATGCGCTGAATGCTGCCGAAGAAAAAATAATCCAGCATCTTATTGCTTCTGATCAAGCCAAAATATATTGGGATGTTGATCAAACCTTTCTAAACGACCCGTATCATGATGCAGGGTTGTTTGTACGCCGTTTCAAAGAAAGTTGGAAACATTATAAGCTACACCCGTTTGAATGGATTGTAAATGATTTTTCACAGGCTAAAAATATTCGAGTTGTTGGAACACCAAAGACGATTGGTCAAGCCAAGATAACCGGAAGTATTATTGAAAATGTCATCTATCAAAATCCAGAGGGCAAGCTGGATAAGGTGGCTGTGGTTCTAGGTGAGGAAAATCTTTTGGTTCCGCTTTTGTATTCTTTGCCATCAAGCGTCGGTGCTTTGAATATTACTATGGGGTATTCGAGTAAGAATAATCCAGCCCAGATTTTGATTGCGAAATTGTTTAAAATGCATACGAATGCTTTGTCCAGAAATGCCAAAAGCTATGTTTTGTATTACAAAGATGTATTGGATATTTTGACACATCCTTTGGTGGAACCTTATGCGAAAACCAATGTGTTAGTCAAAATTATCAATCAAAACAATTACACATTTATTACCCATCATAAATTGATGGAATTGAATACTGATCCAAGTGAGTTGTTTTTCTTATTATTTCAAAAATGGGAAAATGGTTCAATTCCGGTATTAGAGACAATTTCTAAATTATTGCAGACTATAAAAAACAATTTAAGCAACGACAACGAAGAAGAGAAAATTACCAAAGCTTTTGTTTTTGCTATTTTCAAAGTGATTAATAAACTAATTAATTACTATTCGAAGCATGAACATATTGATAAAATAGAAACGCTTTATGCCATTTACAAGCAAGTAATTGATTTGGCAGAAGTTTCTTTTGAAGGAGAACCGTTGAATGGTTTGCAGATTATGGGAGTTTTAGAAAGTCGTGTTTTGGATTTTGACACTGTAATTGTTACTTCTATGAATGAAGGAAAATTTCCGGCTGGGAAATCGCAAAATTCTTTTATTCCGTATGATGTGAAACGCGAATTGGGATTGCCGACATTCAAAGAAAAAGATGCTATTTATACCTATCATTTCTATCATTTATTACAACGCGCAAAGAATATCTACTTGCTTTATAATACCGAAAGTGAAGGATTGGATGCGGGTGAAAAAAGTCGATTCATCACGCAATTGGAAGTAGAAAAACAGGTCAATCATACTTTGTCACACGAAATTTATAATGCTGTTTTACCTGAAACGGCGTACCAACCAATGGTAATTCCTAAATCGGAAAGTGTGATGATGCGGTTGAAAGAAATTGCCGAAAAAGGATTTTCACCATCGGCATTGACGAGTTATATTAGAAACCCGATTCAGTTTTATTTCCAGAAGATTTTGCGCATCAGTGAAGTCGAAGAAGTCGAGGAAAATATTGCCTTGAATACGTTGGGAACCATTATCCATGAAACGTTGAAGGTTTTATATGAGCCATTCATTGGTAAATTTATTTCGGAAAATGATATTCTAAATTGTTTCAAACAAATAGACGCTGAGGTTTTGAAGCAATTCAAATTGGTTTACAAAGAAGGCGAAATCAAAAAAGGTCGAAATTTATTGGCGTTTGAAGTTGCCAAACGTAATGTTTCGAATTTCCTAAAAGTGGAACTGGAAAGTATTAAAAACGGCGATGCGATAAAAATTCTAGCTTTGGAACAAACTTTTGGAAAAATTTTAAATCATCCCAATTTGCCTTTTCCGGTATTGATAAAAGGAAACGTTGATCGAATTGAAGAGCGTAACGGAATCATTAGAATTATCGATTACAAAACGGGTAAAGTAGAAAAAGCAAGCGTCACTTTGAAATCTTGGAAAGGATTGACCGATGATATTAAAAGCGATAAAATCATTCAGGTGCTGGCGTATGCTTATATGTATGAGCAGGAAGCAAAAGGAAAGCCAATTGAAGCGGGAATTATTTCTTTCAAGAATTTAAAAGCAGGTTTTCTTCCGTTTAACTTTAAAGAAGACAAAGAAATAAATTCAATTATAAATGAAGAAATTTTGAGTAATTATTTAGAGCAAATGGTTCTTTTATTGAGTGAAATTTTAGATCAGAATATTCCTTTTGAAGAGAAAATAATTTAAATACTTTTGAAAAAAGCCAACAAAACGATCAATAATTCCTCTTGGTTCTCAATATGACTCATGTGTCCGTCTGGAAAATTTACGAATTGTACAGTAGTATTTTCTAGTTGTTCTTTAGTTTCTTCGTAGTTTAAAACAGGGTCTTTTTCGCCTAGAATTAATAGTTTTGGATAGGGTGTGAGGTGCAATAATACTTCTCGGTCTTTTCTTGTTTTCATTCCTTCGAGCGAGGCAACGATTCCTTGAAGTGGCGTTTTTAAAGCTTCTTTTTTTACTCTTTCAATTTCTGATGAAAGTCTCTCTCTGTTGGATTCGCTGAATAAATTAGCTATGGACAGTGAAACAAAGTTTAAGAAAGATTGTTTTACGGCTTTAATAGCTCGGTCCCGATTTATTTTTCGCTCCTCGCTATCGGCTCTTGTTGTTGAATTTAATAAAACTAATCCTTTTACAGTGTCAGGATATAATTCGGCGAAAGCTAGAGCCACGTAACCGCCCATAGAATGTCCCACAAAAATGGCTTTCCGGATGCGTAATTCCGATAAAACAGCGTGAACGGCATCGGCATTATCTTCCATCGTTTGCACGTAACTCAAACATTCCGTTTCGCCATGACCCAGTAAATCAATGGTGATAACGCGGTTTTTTTTGGCAAACTCAGGAATATAAAAACCCCACATTTCTTTGTTTTCCAAGAAACCATGAAGCAAGATAATAGCGTTTCCTTTCCCGGTATCGGAATAGGAGATGTTGGTGTTTTTAAAGAGAATTTGTTTCAAAATGGAAATTTAGTCTACAAAAATAGCACTTTTATTTTTTAACTATTTAAGAAATATAAGTTCATTTAAGAAGTACTACTATGTCCTTATATTTCTTATATGGTTTAAAAAAAAACGGCCTACATTGCTGTAAGCCGTTCTCGTTGTATGTATTTGAAAGTAATTAACTGTTCATCAACGTTTCAATTTCGTCGACTTCAATAGGGATGTTGCGCATCAAATTAAAGGGTTCGCCAGTTTCCTGAACGATTACATTGTCTTCCAAACGGATTCCGAAACCTTCGGCAGGAATGTAAATTCCCGGTTCTACGGTGAAAACCATATTGGCTTGCATTGGTTCTGTAAGGATTCCATAATCGTGCGTGTCCAATCCCATGTGGTGGGAAGTTCCGTGCATGAAGTATTTTTTGTAAGCGGGCCATTCCGGGTTTTCATTTTGGACATCGGCTTTGTCGAGCAATCCTAAACCAAGCAATTCTGAAGTCATGATTTTTCCTACTTCAAAATGGTATTGTTTCCAAAGTGTTCCTGGAGTAAGCATTTTAGTCGCTTCGTTTTTTACTCGTAAAACGGCTTCATAAACGTCTTTTTGTCTACCGGTGAATTTTCCTGAAACAGGAATCATTCTCGTCATATCGCTCGAATAATTCGCATATTCGGCAGCCACATCCAATAGAATCAAATCACCTGCGTGGCATTGTTGGTTGTTTTCGATGTAATGCAACACATTCGCATTATTTCCCGAAGCGATAATTGGCGTGTAAGCAAAACCCTTGGAACGGTTACAAATGAACTCGTGGATCAGTTCAGCTTCAATTTCGTATTCGGTTACATTTGGTTTTACAAAAGATAATAATCTTCTGTATCCTTTTTCAGTGATGTTGCAGGCATTTTGGATTAAATCCAATTCTTCAGTTTCTTTTACAGAACGAATGCGTTGCAAGATCGGATTGCTTTTTGCAACGGCATGCGCCGGATATTTGGCTTTCCACCATTTTACAAAACGGGCTTCCCGGGTTTCGGTTTCCACGGTGGCGCGGTAATGCTCGTTGGTGTTGATGTAAATCGTATCGGAATGCGTCATCATTTCGAATAAAATTTTCTCGAAATCCTGTAGCCAATGCACGGTTTTGATTCCTGAAACTTCAAAAGCGCGTTCTTTGGTCAGTTTTTCCCCTTCCCAAATTGCAATGTGTTCGCTGGTTTCTTTCAAGAATACCATCTCTCTTTGATGTTCGTAAGGCGCATCCGGGAAAAGCAACAAAATACTTTCTTCTTGATCCACTCCGCTTAAATAAAAAATATCGCGGTGTTGTGCAAAAGGCAGTGTGCTATCGGCACTTATTGGATAAATATCATTAGAGTTGAAAATAGCAACGCTTTTTGGCTTCATCTGAGCCATGAATTTGGTGCGATTTTTTATAAATAAATCCCGGTCAATTTGATGGTATTTCATAGCAATACAGTTTAAACTTTTAATTACTCAAAAATACTAAGTTTAAATCGGTTTTTATTATGAATTCGTTAAATTTTAAATAAAAAAAACACAAAATAAAACAAACAGAAGTCTATCGTATTTTGTGTTTGTATAAAATAAGTTTTAGAGGATCTAATCTACCCATTTGTAATAACGGGCTCCTAATAGATTTGGAATTTCTTTTTCTATTCGGTCTAGAACCCATTCGTTTTTTGGAAGTTGAATGCTTTGTTTTTGTTCTTTTTTATGCAGTTTTTGATAAGTTTCAAAATCAATTTCAAAACTTTGTTCTAAAGTTTCAAAAAGTTTACTACCAGCTATCGCAGTTTTCCAATCGGGCTGAATTTCCCCTTCGAAAACTTTAGATTTAGAACCACTTCCGTAAGCTAAAAAACCAAATTTTGAATTTGAAATTTCTTTTTTGGTATCATAAAAATGTGCCAAAGTAGAAAGTAATCCCATAAAAATGGAACCAGTATATAAATTCCCAATTAAGGAAGAAGCTAATTCAGCGGGCATTAATTTTTCATTTACAAATTGTTGGTATTCTTCAGATTTGCTGATTCCCTTCAATTTATTTTGGTATTCCGAAGCGTCTTCGTCCCCAGAGATAATTTTATTGGAAGCATCCAAAGCATAAATTTCAGATAACATGCGGCGTCCTTGGAACGAATAAGGCAAATGCATGATGATGCTTTCCCAAGAGTTATAGATAGTTTCGGTTGTGTTTTTTAATTTTTTGAATGAAAAATAGGCGTTTCTAGTACGATCCATGTAGCATTGGTTGGAATATTGTCCGTCAAAAACCGGTTGGTCTTTGTGAATTTCTATTTCGGCTTCAAGATTGTCAAACCAGGATTCGTTATTTTTGTTTCCGGTGATTTCTTCTTTTGAAAGTGTTCTAAACGGTTTGAAAAAGTCAAAAACACCTTTTGTACTTGTTGCCCAATTGTTGTCGAATGCAATAATTCGCGGGTTTGAAGTAATCAACATGGCTAAAGCTCCTGCGCCTTGCGTGTATTCCCCGGTTGAATTTAAATCGTATTTCGCAAAATCTGTGGTGACAACAATTGCTTTTTTAGTTGGATTTAATTTTACGAAATCAATGCAGTTTTGCAATGCATCAACACCGGCAATACAAGCAAATGTAAAATCGACTACATCACATTCGGACAAAGTGTTTTCTCCAAATTTTTGTTCCATTAAGGTAATTAAAAAGGAGCTGATTGGTTTTGAACTGTCAATAGCGCTTTCGGTTCCAACATATATTCGTGCAATTTCATTCAGATCTAGATTGTTTTCCTGAATGAGTTTTGTCAAAGCGTTTGCGGCAAAAACCACTGTATCTTGATGCGTATCCGGTAATGTCATTTTGATTAAACCCAAACCTTTTTCTAATTTTTCAGGTTCAATGTTTCTGGCTTTCGCCAAAGTTGTAATAGGTAAGTGTATTTTAGCAACATCAAAAGAGATGGAATCAATTCCTGTTTTCATTATTCAATTTTTAACGTGTAAAGTTAAAAATGCATTGTCCCGATGCAATTGTTTTAGGCATATAAAACCAAAGTATTTGGTGTTTTTATTAATTTAGAAATAAAGAATAATAAAAAGTATTGAATTAATAATTTTTGTCGCCTTGTAGATTGATTTTTGGTAAATTTCATTAAGCCGTATTTAAGATTTCTTTCTTTTTTGTTTAACCGTTTATTTGCTGTTTTTTGAATTTTGTTTGAATTTTAAGGATTCCGTGGTGTTTTGTGTAAAACACTTTAAAATCATTATAAATAACAGCGAAAAGGTTGTAGTTGCTGTCTAATTGCTTTATTTTTGTATAATTTTTTAAAACAAATTATATAAATCTTATGGCAAAATCTGCATTATTGAAATCGTCAATAGCAAAAAAAGTAGCTATGGCACTTTCAGGACTTTTTTTAATGTTGTTTCTAGCACAGCATTTTTTTATCAATATGACATCGGTATTTAGCGCCGACACTTTTAATTCAATATCCCATTTTATGGGAAACAATCCATTAGTTCAATTCGTAATTCAGCCGATCTTAATTGTAGGGGTAGTTTTTCACTTTATTATGGGTTTTGTTTTGGATTTCAAAAACAGAAGCGCAAGACCAATTGCTTACGCGAAGAACAACGGAGGCGCAAATTCTTCTTGGGCTTCCAGAAACATGATTGTATCTGGTTCAGTTGTTTTGGCTTTTATAGCATTGCACTTTTATGATTTTTGGTTTCCGGAAATGGTTTACAAGTATGTAGAATGCAATCCGTTAGATGAAGCAAGGTATTTTCATGAACTAGTTGCAAAATTTGAAAGTCCGGTTCGTACAGGATTGTATAGCCTTTCATTCTTATTGTTGTCATTGCACTTGTGGCATGGTTTCAATTCCTCATTTCAATCGGTAGGTTTTAATAATAAGTATTCAAAATCTTTGCATACATTAGGATATGCTTTTGCAATTGTAGTTCCTTTTGGTTTCATTTTCATTGCATTATTTCATCATTTTAATCATTAATATTAAATTATAATGGCATTAGATTCAAAAATTCCTAGTGGTCCAATTTCGGACAAATGGACAAATTATAAAGATCATATTAATTTAGTAAACCCTGCTAACAAACGTAATTTAGATATAATTATAGTTGGTACAGGTTTAGCTGGAGGTTCTGCTGCTGCAACTTTAGCAGAATTAGGATATAACGTAAAAGCTTTTTGCTTTCAAGATTCACCGCGTCGTGCGCACTCGATTGCTGCACAAGGGGGAATTAACGCTGCAAAAAATTATAAAGGAGACGGTGACTCTGTTCACAGATTGTTTTACGATACTGTAAAAGGAGGAGATTACCGTGCTCGTGAGGCTAACGTACACCGTTTGGCCGAAGTTTCGTCTAATATTATTGACCAATGTGTGGCACAAGGTGTTCCATTGGCTCGTGAATATGGAGGATTGTTGGATAATCGTTCTTTTGGAGGAACTTTGGTTTCTCGTACTTTTTATGCACAAGGGCAAACAGGTCAACAATTGCTTTTGGGTGCTTACTCAGCAATGAACCGTCAAATTGGTCGTGGTAAAGTAAAAATGCACAACCGTCACGAAATGTTGGATTTAGTAATCGTAAACGGAAAAGCAAGAGGAATTATCGCTCGTAACTTAGTTACCGGTGAAATAGAAAGACACTCTGCGCATGCTGTTGTTATTGCTTCTGGAGGATACGGAAACGTTTTCTTCTTGTCAACCAATGCAATGGGATCTAATGCTACTGCAGCGTGGAAAATACACAAAAAAGGAGCTTTCTTCGCAAATCCTTGTTACACACAAATTCACCCAACGTGTATTCCGGTTTCTGGAGATCATCAATCGAAATTGACATTAATGTCGGAATCATTGCGTAATGATGGACGTATTTGGGTTCCTGCAAAACTAGAAGATGCGCAAGCGATTCGTGAAGGAAAGAAAAAAGCAACTGATTTGTCAGAAGAGGAAAGAGATTATTTCTTAGAAAGAAGGTATCCTGCTTTTGGTAACTTAGTGCCTCGTGATGTAGCTTCTCGTGCTGCCAAAGAAAGATGTGATGCTGGTTTTGGAGTAAACAAAACAGGAGAAGCAGTTTATTTGGATTTTGCCGCAGCTATTCAACGTTACGGAAATGAGCAAGCGTATGTAAAAGGATTAGATACTAAGGATACTAAATTAGTAACCAAATTAGGTACTGAACTTGTAAAAAGTAAATACGGGAACTTGTTCCAAATGTATTATAAAATTGTGGATGAAGATCCTTATACTGCTCCAATGATGATTTACCCTGCGGTACATTATACAATGGGTGGTACTTGGGTTGATTACAACTTGCAAACTACAATTCCGGGTTGTTTCTCTATCGGGGAATCAAACTTCTCAGATCACGGAGCCAACCGTTTAGGAGCTTCGGCTTTGATGCAAGGTTTAGCTGATGGCTATTTTGTATTGCCTTATACAATAGGTGATTATTTAGCTCCAGATATTAAAATGGGAACAATTTCTACCGATTTACCTGAGTTCGTAGCTGCTGAGAAAGCGGTTAAAGACCAGATTGATAAATTCATGAACAATAACGGAACACATTCTGTTGACTATTTCCATAAGAAATTAGGAAAAATTATGTGGGACAAAGTTGGGATGGCTCGTAACGCAAAAGGACTGAATGAAGCAATTGTAGAAATTGCGGCTTTACGTGAAGAGTTTTACAAAGATGTTAAGGTTCCAGGAACTGATAAAGGATTCAATCAGGAATTAGAAAAAGCAACTCGTGTTGCTGATTTCCTTGAATTAGGAGAATTGTTCGCTAAAGATGCTTTACATCGTAATGAATCTTGTGGAGGACATTTCCGTGAAGAATACCAAACAGAAGAAGGTGAAGCGCAACGTGACGATGAGAATTTCGCATACGTAGCGGCATGGGAATACACTGGAAAACCAAGTGAAGCTGTTTTACATAAAGAGCCGTTGGTATTTGATAACGTGAAATTAGTTCAAAGAAGTTATAAATAGTATTTCGAGAAAAGTCTTGAAGATTACTCTTAATACTTAATACTTAAAAAAAGATGAAACTTACATTAAAAATATGGCGTCAAAAAAATGCCGCTACAGAAGGAAAAATAGTTGAATATCCTATAGATCATATTGAACCAGATATGTCATTCCTTGAAATGCTTGACATTTTGAATGATGAATTAATCATGAAAGGAGATGAGCCTGTAGCTTTTGACCACGACTGTCGCGAAGGAATTTGCGGAATGTGTTCTTTGTATATCAACGGGGAAGCTCACGGGCCTGACAGAGGTGTTACAACGTGTCAATTGCACATGAGAATGTTCAAGGATGGTGATACTATTTTTATTGAACCATTTAGAGCAAAAGCGTTTCCAGTAATAAAAGATTTAGTTGTTGACAGAAGTTCTTTTGACAGAATTCAACATGCAGGTGGGTTTATATCTGTAAATACATCTGGAAATACTATTGATGCAAACACAATTCCAATTAACAAGAAAGATGCTGATACTGCTTTTGATTCAGCTGCTTGTATCGGTTGTGGTGCTTGTGTTGCAACTTGTAAAAACTCATCGGCAATGTTATTTGTTGCTGCAAAAGTATCTCAATACGCTTTGTTACCACAAGGAAGAATTGAAGCTACTGACAGGGTTTTAAATATGGTTAGCCAAATGGATGCTGAAGGTTTTGGTAACTGTACTAATACTGGAGCTTGTGAAGTAGAGTGTCCGAAAGGAATTTCTCTTGAAAATATTGCTCGAATGAACAGAGAATATATGTCAGCCAGTTTGAAAGGATAAAACCTAATAAATGAAATTAATAAACGCATTCAATGTAAAAGTTGAATGCGTTTTTTTTTTTTATCTTTATAAAAATCATTCAAATGAAAATTGCGCTTATACAATCTGATTTAATTTGGGAAAACCCAAAAGCCAACCGAGTTAATTTCGAAGATAAAATCAATACAATTAATGATGATGTTGATTTGATTGTGCTTCCAGAAATGTTTACGTCTGGTTTTACTATGAGTCCAGAAAATGTTGCGGAGACAATGCAAGGTGAAACTGTAACGTGGCTCAAAGCATTGGCGAAAGCCAAAAAAACGGCTATTACAGGAAGTTTGGTTATAGAAGAAAATAATAATTTCTATAACAGAATGGTATTCGTTTTTCCGTCAGGAGAAATTCAATTTTATGACAAAAAACACCTATTTACTCTTGCTGGAGAAGATAAAGTGTATGCAAGCGGAACCCAAAAAATCATTGTGAAATATTTAGGCTGGAAAATTTGCCTGCAAGTATGTTACGATTTAAGATTTCCGGTGTTCTCCAGGAATTCTGAGGATTATGATTTGATTATTTATGTAGCAAGTTGGCCAAAAATAAGAACAAATGCCTGGGATGCATTGCTTAAAGCCCGAGCCATAGAAAACATGAGCTATGCTATTGGGGTTAACAGAATAGGGGAAGACAATAATGGATACCAATATATAGGACACTCGCAAGCGATAGATTTTCTTGGGAATTACATTGTCGAACCAGTAGAGTCTGAAAGTATTCTCTTTGCGGAATTAAATAAAGAAATGATGTTGCAAACCAGACAAAAGCTAGGTTTTTTGAATGATAGAGATGCTTTTGAAATAAAAAAATTATAGTTTTTTATCCTTTTTATCCGTTTTCTTCTTAGGTTCAGGAATGTAAGGAAGACTTAAATCAAAAACTTGGTTAACGTCCCAATTAGCCCTAACGTCTATTTCCTTAGAAAAATAAATCACTTCCTCAGCTTGGCGTTTTTCTAAATAATTTCCTGAATCCCATTCTTTATTTTTGTTTTCGTCATAAACGGCTCTAAGAGTATAAAGTGCGGGTTCAATTAGATTAAAGTCGATTATTGTGTTTTTTTCAGAGTATCCGGTAGCTAAAATTTCTCCTTTTGTATTGGTTAGTTCTACTATGACCGGAAATTGTTTTACATTTTGTAAAGACACACTAAGATTTCCATATTCAGCGGTGCTTTTTGTGGTTAATTTATACGTTAATGAATCATTTGATTTTTCAAAAAAATCAGTCAATGCGCCGGGTAGAATCGAAACGGTATACTTTTCTAAAGGTTCTTTTTGAAAATCGAAATGTAATTTCTGGTTGAATTCATCATATTCAGTTGTAAAAGGAATGGAAGTATTTGCTTTATTAACCAATTTTATTTTTGAATTGTCAAAACCTGTTAATGGTGTAGCGGTTTCTAAAGTAAATCGATCTCTGAAATTTAATACGCCATTTTGTACGGCTGTGATGTTTAAAGTGTCTTTTTTCTGGTCTTTGATTTTAAAGGAAAAATTTACATTGTATTTCTCTTTAGTTACAGCCAAAACTAACGAATCTGCTTTTATAGGTTTGTACCATATTTGTAGGGAATCCTTTTTAGGTAATTGAGTGACGATTGTGGATAGTCCCGAAGCTTCGGGATCATTCTTGTTTTTCAAGATTATTTTAGGTCTTGAATTGGCTTGATTAATCTTTCCTTCGTATCCCATTACTAATCTATTTCCAGATACTTGAGTTGGCTTGAAAGCTTTGAATGCTGGTACTTCTCTAAATAATGCTAAGTTGTAAACAGTGTCGTTTGGGATGGAAATGAATTGTTTGTGAAATCCAATTTTGTCTTTTTTTGGATTGAATTTATTATTGCTGTTGTAGTCTTTCATTGCTACAAGAAGGTATTTCCCTGCTTTAAGATTTTCCAAACGGAATGTTCTTAGACTATCCAATGTGTTGGTTACATATCTTGGATTTTCTTTATATACTATTGAATCCTTGAAAGTGTCATTTACGTCATACAACATAACAGAAACGAATGATTCTGCGTCTTTTTCATAAGCATCTTTTACAGTTCCGCCAATAGACAAAGAGTCGATATAGTCTCCGGTTGAAAACACATATTTGAACTGGTTGAATGGATTTCCTTCGTTATTATCTGCTATACTCTGGCCAAAGTTGAAGCTATAAGTCGTGTTGGGCTGCAGTGTGTCTTTTATTTTAATAGTAATAAATTTACTGGCAGTTGTTGGAAGAATCAAAGGTTCATTTTTCATTGGAGGTGAAATAATCAACTGCTTGTTTAGGTTCTTTAATTTGATATTTTCGTCAAAGACTAATTTAATCTCATTTCCTTTGAAATTAGTATTGAAATTTTTGGGGAAACTCATTTTTAAAACGGGTGCAATAGTATCTTTCAAGCCTCCGGTAATGCTGCCTCTTTTTGCACAACCAATCATAAGTAAAAGCAGAAATAAGGAAATATATTTTAAATTGTTTTTCAACATATCAAATCAAAATTAGAATCTACAAAATAACAATTATAATTAATGTAATCGAAATTTTTTATCGAATTATTATGAGGTATTTAACTAAGCTTACTTTTGTAATTCTTCCTGCTTTTGTGATTTTTAATATGTAATTTTACAAGACTTTAAGGCTTATGAATTATAAAAAAATGCAATTTTTCTGCCTTTAAATTTTACAATTAATTTCTAATAGAATATTTAAATAATGAAAAAAATAGAGCATATTGGGATTGCAGTTAATGATTTAGAAACGTCTAATTTAATTTTTGAAAAGCTATTAGGAGCGGCTCCTTATAAATTTGAAGAAGTGGAAAGTGAAGGGGTGACGACTTCTTTTTTTAATGTTGGTCCTAATAAAATCGAACTTTTAGCCGCAACTAATCCCGATAGTCCTATTGCGAAATTTATTGCCAAGAAAGGGGAGGGGATACATCATATTGCTTTTGATGTGGAGGATATTGTAGTGGAAATAGAGCGTTTAAAGAAAGAAGGGTTTGTTGTCCTGAATGAGGTTCCAAAGAAAGGCGCAGATAATAAGCTAGTAGCTTTTCTACATCCCAAAAGTACTAATGGCGTTTTGATTGAGTTATGTCAGGAAATAAGATAGTTTTTTTTTATAAAAAAACTTATAATTCTAATATTCAGTTAGTTTCTATTTGAAAGCATCCAATAATAAAACTATATGAAAATCTAAGTCAAAAATATTTGGAGCGAATGAAAAATAGTAGTAATATTGCAAACTCTTAACCGGTCCTATAGCTCAGTTGGTTAGAGCACCTGACTCATAATCAGGTGGTCCCTGGTTCGAGCCCAGGTGGGACCACATTTTAAGTTTAAAAAGCCTTATAAACATTGCGTTTGTAAGGCTTTTTTATTTTTAGGGGACGAATGAGGGGACGAAATTTTTTCTTTAGTAGTGTTGATTTCTTTTATTAAACTATATAGTAAATTTATATAAATTTACACTTTTAAATGCATTAGATTAAAATAGATGAAAAATCGCAAAATTGAAATATATAATGTTGGTCCAATTAAGGAGGTTAAGCTTGATTTAAATAGGGTTAACGTATTTATGGGAGAGCAAAGTAGTGGTAAGAGTACGATCTCTAAAATTATTAGTTATTGTAGTTGGGTAGAGAAGGATGTAGCGCTCCAGCAATCATTTAAAAATTATTCATTAGAGAATAATCATTTTATTGAAAAACTAGCAGAATTTCATAAAATGAAAGGGTATTTTAATGATGCTAGTGTAATTAGTTATGAAAGTGACACTGTTAAATTTCGTTATTCATTAAATAATTTTGATATTTCTTGGGTTAAACAGTTTGAATATAAGCGAAGTAAAATTTCATACATTCCATCAGAAAGGAATATTGTTATCCTGCCTGAGATGGAAAAGATTGAGCTATCTAACAATAATATTAGGAGTTTTTTGTTTGATTGGTTTGATGCTAGGAAAATATATACTGAGGATAATAAATTGTCTATTTTGGATTTAAATTTGGATTATTATTATACTGAAAGTACTAAGGAAAATCATATTGTTAGTAATCAGTTATACGATATTTTATTGTCAAATGGTTCAAGTGGGGTTCAATCTATAACTCCGTTGGTAGTAATGATTGACTATTTAACTACAAAGATTTATTTAGATGCTCAAAGTTTATCTTATGAGGCTAAACAAAGTCTTTCTGAAGCGACTCGAATACTTTTTAATGAGTTATTAATGAAGCCTTTGTTTGATGATTATGATGAAGCGTCTTTTGAAGAGAAGACAATGATGAGTGATTTAATGATTAAAAGGTTAGAAGGGAAGGAGGAGTTAGTTATGAAATGTGCATTAAACTATACAGCTGCAAAGAATAATTTATTTAAGACCTCAAGTACAAAATTAATAATTGAAGAGCCAGAACAGAATTTATTTCCATCAACACAACAAATGTTGGTTTACTATTTGATGAAAAGTATAAATAATGATTTAGATCATAATTTAACTCTGACTACTCATAGTCCATATATTCTTTATGCGATTAATAATTGTATTATGGCAAGTTTGGTTTTTGATAAACTTTCTGTTAGTGAAAAAGAAAAATTGAATTGCTTAGATTCTAAAATTGATCCTAAGCTTATTTCTATTTATGAAATTAAGGATGGAAAAATTAATAGTATTCAGCAGGAAGATGGTTTAATTGGAGAGAATTTTTTTGACAATCAAATGCGTAATGTTATGGATGAGTTTTATGTAATGCTAAATCATTATTAAATGATAAAAACTAATATTCAAACAAAATATATTCATCAACACAGGAAAATAAGCTCTTTCTCTGATTCATTTTTTGTTGCGGATTATACAGAGCAAACTAAATTGCTTCCTGTGAAAAGAAGTGTAGAGTTTTTTTGTCCTAATCATCCACTTGATATTGACTATTTTTCAGTAAAAAATGATAATAAAATTAATGTTGACGGTATTGACTTTGATAATTCAAGTTTTGTGTGCGGGAACGGAAATTCTAGAAGTCAATGTGAAGCTGTTTTTTATCCATCAACTTCAAATTCTGATTCTTGGGTTTTGTTTTGTGAACTAAAATATAGTGCTTTGCCTAGAAGAAACCCGAAAAATTTAGAGTACGCAATTAGGCAATTATATAAAACAAGATATTATTATGTTCAAAATAATGTTATAGCAGAGACTAATAAGTCTTATTTAATAGGTTCTCTTCCTATGCAAAGAGAGCCGTTTAGTAATTTTACTATTCCTCCGTCGTTTTTGTCTAAATTGAAAAATAAAAGAAATATTATTTTAAGACTAAAAAATTCGATCGAGATTAGTGATGATAAAATTATCAATGTTTAAGCTTAAATTGATGAATGTCTAACAAAATACAAAATACTGTAGGAAATGAATATCATCATTTCCTACAGTATTTGATTTTAGTGATAGAAATCTAAACCAAGACTATTTAAAAATTCATGAGCTTTATTGTTTTGTCTTAATACCTCAGCAGATTTAGGATTTCGATTTATAAAATCTAAAGTGATATTAGTGATTTTAGTTCTCATTACCTCTTTATCCTTTTTGTTCTCCATTAGGTCAATAGGTTTCGTTAATGCATTGAAAGACGCTCCCTCGTGAATTAAATTTGCAATAAGAAATTCTAAACGGATGTCGGCTTCATTCTCTGAGTTGAACTTTAAAAATTTGGTTCCTTTTGGTAATGTATTAGTTTTAGATTTATTGTTTTTCATGGTTTTCTTATTTGGTTTGTGCTTTGTTTTTATCATCTAGTCTTTTGTAGAGTGGTAATGTTTGTCTATTTAAGTTTATCATTTTTACGTTTATAATAAGTCGATTGCTATGGTCTTTTACTTCAAATTCTTTGAGTATAGCATCTAATTTCTTAAATTCCTCAACATAACTTGAGTCAGTGTAAAAATCGGTGTAGAGTTCTGATACTTGCCTCGAACAATTCCAAACTTGACACTTAAATTTATCGTTGTTCTTAGTAACGTATTTCGTAACGTAAGAGGCGATTGACCTGATGTTATTTGAATTTAATTCCCGCACATCAAATGCTGATGATGGTTTGTAATTCTCATCTCTCGGAACTATTCCGTTTTTCTTTTGTAGGTCAAGCCAGTAATTCCACCATTTTTCTATTTTCCAATATTTGTTTGTAATCATGTGAAAATGGATGTTTCCCTTAAAGAAATCATTTTTTGTTTGCCGTTCAGCCACCCACAGATATTGAAAGTTTACGCTTCTCTTTTTTACATTATCGATAAACTTACGCAAGATGTTTACTGCCTGTTCGTCTGTGACTTTGTTTAAGAACGTTAGGGTTACGAAACTTAGTTTCTTGTGACATCTTGCAAAACAAATGAGTTTCTTTCTAATCTTCTGCTTTGAACGTTTCGATAAAAATCGAAGTTTGACTTCTTTGGGTTTTTCTGATTTTGGTTTGTTGGCTGTTGCTTCTTTTGAAGGTTTTTGTTTTGGCGGTTGTTTTTTGCGTTGCAATGCTGAACCCGTGAACTCATCTTTTGGGATTATTCCGAACTCTCGAACCGAGAATGCGACGCTTGTGCCATATGTGTTTTTGACTATCATAATCTGAATCGTTGTACATTAATTAAAACCATTAAAAGGTTATTTATTAAAAGTTATTATTAAAGGTTTTTAATTTTAAAGGTTAAAAAAAAGTGGTGCTTAAATAAAGGGCGGTATAAAATTACCCTTATGAAACCGCTTGATATATTTACCAGTTCTACGCTCGTAAACATTCATATAAGCCCATCCTGAGTGTTCTTTGTTAAGAAACATTGAAAAGCCATTTAGCTTATGAACATAGTTCCACTTTTTAGGTTTTGGTTCGTTTTCGAAAAAGACAATAACTGAGTAATCATTTTTTTTAGTTTCCATTATTACGTCCTTTTTGGTTAGGTGTAACAATAATTTTCAAAGCGTTTTCTATATCGTCTTGTTTATAGAGAACTCTATTGCCAATACGATAAGCACGAATGATTCCTTCTTTAGTAAAAAGATGAAGTGTAGGTAATGAAATGTTGAGAATCCTAGCGGTTTCTTTTCTTGATTTTAAATCCTTGTCTTGAGATTTTGGAGGATTTATAAATTCTTTGATTGCTCTTTCAAAAGCTTTGTTAAATGCGTTTTCGAAGTCTGATAGTTCGAATGTGGTGAATGTTAAATTTGCCATTATTTTACTGTATTTAAGTTTATAATGGCAAAGATGAATTTAAGTGGTCCCTGAGGTAGGCACTGAGGTGACCTAAAATTTAGTTTTTATTTTTCAAGGTCTTTTGTTATGGCTACATGAATTTCTTTGAAATCCTTGTGTTCAAAGAGATCAAGTACTTTTTTTAAATTGGTCTCTGTTTTGACTTTGCAATTTATTCCATCAAAGTAAGTGAGATTATCTTTGGTGTTGGATTCGTCTAAGTCAAGAATTTTGGATAATATTTTTGCTGATTGTAGATTGTTTCTAAACTTTCTCATGTCTAAACCTAAATAATAAAGAGCAAGCATTTTTTCTTTATGACTAAGTCCTTCATTCTTTTTTTCTGCTTTCTGAGGAGAAGTGAGAAGTGTATCTAGCCATTTGTAGTATTCAGAAAACTCGTAAGCCTGTTTTGCTGTATGTTCTTTTATTTGATGCATTTCATTTGTATCTGCATGAAAGCTTTTAAGTTCGTAGCTTCCAATTCTAATATAGCTATTAAAAGCATCACTGAATTGGCTTCTTAGTAAATCTGAAATATTTATTTTAAATACTCTATTTGCTTTATTATTAAATAATGGCTTGACAGCTTTTCTAAATCTGCTGTAATTTGGAATATCTTTTATGTAATCTTGTATTTCGTTCATTTCTCTATTAATATCAAATTTTTGATTTATAGAGTTTTCGATTGCAGAATAAAAATTGTCTTGAAGTTCTTGAAGTTTGATTATTTCCATTATTGAAAGAAAGCATGAGTTAATAGTTTGTCTGCATTTTGTTCTTGGGTTATCCTTATGTACTGCATAAAAGAGCGCTCCGTTTTATGACCAGTAATTTTCATTATTGAAATTGCGGGAATATCTGCAATATATAAATTTGTTGCAAAACTTCTTCGAGCGGTATGTGTCGAAATTAATTTGAATTTTGGAGATACTGATTTTTCAACTTTTCCGCCACGTGTTATGGTTGTTTCAACTAGTTCTTTTATGTTTGCTAAACTTGCGACCTCTTTCAAATAAGTATTTGTTACTTGATTAGTATATGCTTTAGGAAGTTTGTTGTTGTATTTTTTTAATATAGTTCTAACCGTTTTGTGCAGTGGAATTGCAACACGCTCACTCGTTTTTTGAGTTCTAATAAAAAGCATTGTGTTGTCATTGTTTATGTTTTCGGGTTGTATCTGTGTAAAATCAGAAAATCTCAAACCAGTATAACACCCAATCAAAAACAAATCTCTTACTTTATCTAATCGAGGAGTTGCAGATAATTTTAATTTTTCAAATTGTTCCAATTCTTTAATGCTTAAATAAACGGTGTCTGCTTCTTCACGGATAGTCTTGAATTTCTTTTTTCGAAACTCTAGATTTTCGTTTATGCCTCTTTCAGTAGCTTCATTCATAAATGACTTTATAGTCTTGATATGTTTCCCTACTGTATTAGCGGATAATAAATGTTCTTGTGCGAGAAAAGCAGTATAATGATTGTAAAATTCTAAAGTGATATTTTCAAAATCAATAGTTTTATATTTTGACGAATATTCTTTTAGATATTTGAAAGTAGTATTGTAAACTTTTATAGTTCCCTCACGCTTATTTAAAGCACTTTCTTTGATGTAACTTTCAACAAAAGATAAAAAAGATCTCTTTTTAGGTTTTAAACGATGGTCGCTCAGTTCGTTTTCAATCTCTTTTTTTAATAGCGTGTTATTTGGTTGAATGCCGTCATTTAATAATCTTCTAAATACATTTTTGATTGCATTTTCTATTTTATCAAGTCTTGTGTTGAATTCGGGATATTCAGGAAACTGTTTTGTTTCCTTAGCTCTTTGGCTTATTGGATTCCAAAATTTTGGATTTATGCTTTCACTGGTTGAATATTTAAATCTTGAATATTGGTAATTGTATATTAAATATACTAAAGTGTTAGTTTTGGAGCTCGGTTCTTTTAATGTAAATTTCGCTTGTGCCATAGAAACAAAGATATGACAAAAGATTTACAGGGGACGAATGAGGGGACGAATTTTTTTAATTTGGTCTTTTTTCGTTTAATTTAGCTTTGTTTATAAATCAATGTTTATAGGACTTAAACCCTTAAATACAGTAAGATTTAGTGAAATTTGACAAGAATATAGGTGGTGCAGGTGGGACCACAGAAAAACCCTTTAAAACATTTGTTTTTTAGGGTTTTGTCAGTTATAGTGAAAACCAATAAGCTCTAAAATACGTATCTTTGTTGTAATAAGGGAAGTATTTCTTATTTATGGTTTAATAGGTTTTTTTATTTCAGTAAATTTGCTATTTTTGAGGCTCATGAAGATTGAATCAAATAAATTTTATTTTTTAATAATTTTCCTTTTTGGGATTATGAATGCTTTTGCGGGTGATCCTCCCGCGCCATCTCCGTTTGGAAGAAAAAAGCCTCCTCCTCCTCCTGGTTTGCCTATTGATGAAAATATTTTCATTTTAATGATAATTGCGGTTTTATTTGGTATCTATATCATTTATGACTTTAAGCTAAAAACAAAAACTCCAATTTAAATTGGAGTTTTTGTTTTTATAGGGTTTATGTAATTTCTATTTGTTAGAGTATAGTCTGGAAACGTATTTACCAATCACATCAAATTCAAGATTTATTTTTGTGCCAACTTTAAAGGAATTGAAATTGGTATGTTCATGTGTGTAAGGAATAATAGCTACGCTAAATTGATTTTTCTTCGAGTTTACTACGGTTAAACTTACTCCGTTTACAGTAATAGATCCTTTTTCAATAGTAATGTTATTGAGTGTTTCGTCGTATTCAAAAGTATAAAGCCAACTTCCGTTAGTTTCTTCGGCGACGATACAAGTTCCTATTTGGTCAACGTGCCCCTGTACGATGTGACCATCCAGTCTGTCTCCTAGTTTCATTGCTCTCTCAAGATTTACGCTGTCGCCTTCTTTCCAATACCCTAAATTTGTTTTTTTTATGGTTTCGTCAATGGCGGTTACGGTATAAAAAGTGTCATTTAAAGCAACTACTGTTAAGCAGATTCCATTGTGGGCTACACTTTGGTCTATTTGTAATTCACTGGTGATTGATGAATTCATTGTAATATGAATATTGTCTTTCTCTTTTTTTATTTCTTGGATTGTGCCAAGGGTTTCTATGATTCCTGTAAACATTTCTTATTTTATTTTACTAAATTTGCACTTCAAAATTAGCAATAAATAACGTGAGGTCATGATGAAAAAAGCAGAAAATATAATCGTAGGAATTTCTATTGGAGATTTGAACGGTATTGGAAGCGAAGTGGTACTGAAAACATTCGAGGATTCTCGCATGCTGGAACTTTGTACGCCAGTTATTTTTGCCAATGTTAAAATAATGTCATTTGTAAAAAAGAGTTTTGAATCTACTTCAACGCTTCATGGAATTGACAGGTTGGATCAAATTGTTCTAGGAAAGATCAATGTTTTGAATCTTTGGAAAGAAGGTATTGATTTAAATCCAGGTACAAATGATGAGAAAATAGGTGAATATGCTATAAAATCTTTCGTTGCCGCAACCAAAGCTTTAAAAGAAGGGCTGATTGATGTGTTAGTGACGGCGCCAATTAATAAATACAATATACAGTCAGAAACGTTTAAATTTCCGGGCCATACGGATTATTTAAACCAAGAGTTAGAAGGAAATGCGTTAATGCTGATGGTTCAGGATAATTTAAGAGTTGGTTTGTTGACAGATCATATCCCTTTGAATGAAGTTGCATCACATTTGACAGAAGAGTTAATTAAGCAAAAAATTGAAACTATAAAACAATCGTTAATTCAAGATTTCAGTATAAACAAACCGAAAATTGCTGTTTTAGGGTTGAATCCACATTGCGGTGATGGTGGAGTTATAGGTACAGAAGACGATTTGATAATAAAGCCGGCATTGAAAAAAATATTTGATAAAGGAACCTTGGTTTTTGGTCCTTTTGCCGCAGATGGTTTTTTTGGAAGTAATCAATATGAGAAATATGATGCTGTTATTGCAACATATCACGATCAGGGATTAATTCCTTTTAAAACATTATCTTTTGGGAAAGGGGTGAATTATACGGCGGGTTTGGATAAAATTAGAACCTCGCCAGATCACGGTACTGCTTATGATATTGCGGGAAAAGGGGTTGCGGATTATAACTCATTTAAGGAGGCTGTTTATCTTGCTATAGATATCTTTCATTCCAGAAATCAATACAAGGAAATCAGTCAAAAACCTTTGAAAACAAAAGAAAAACAGTTGTGAACAAAAAAAGGTGAATAACATTATTAGATTTGTAATAATTTTATATCTTTGCACTCCCGAAGTTTAGGGTAAATTGTTGTTGAAATGAACAAGACAAAAGAATATTTAATTCCTTTCGTAGGATTAAAGCTAGGGAAACATCAATTTGAATATCAAATCAGTAATGCGTTCTTTGAAATCTTTGATTATAATGAATTTCAAAATTCAGATATCAAAGTAAATGTAGTTTTAGAGAAAAAAAGTACAATGCTGGAATTAAGTTTAAAGCATAAAGGAACTGTAAATGTTCCTTGTGATCTTACCAGTGAAGATTTTGATTTGCCAATTAAAGGCAAAATGAAATTGGTTGTTCGTTTTGGAGAAATGTATAATAATGACAATGAAGAATTGTTGATTTTACCACATGGAGAGTTTGAAATGGATATCGCACAATATATCTATGAGATGATAGTGTTGTCCGTGCCTCTAAGACGAGTTCATCCAGGAATAAAAGATGGAAGTTTAAACACTGAAGCCTTAATAAAACTGAAAGAACTAACAAAAAAAGAACAAAAAAAAGAGCATAAACAAGAAGAAAAAGAAGAAAATATTGACCCACGTTGGGACAAATTAAAGCAACTATTAACGGATAAATAATATAGTAAAATGGCGCATCCTAAGAGAAAAATCTCCAAAACAAGAAGAGATAAAAGAAGAACACATTACAAAGCTACTGTAGCACAAATCGCTACTTGCCCAATCACTGGGGAAGCACATTTATACCACAGAGCCTACTGGCATGAAGGGAAAATGTATTACAGAGGGCAAGTTGTTATAGATAAATCTGTAGCTGTTGCTTAATACATTTTTGTAAATGATATTCGAACTCTCACATCGTGAGAGTTTTTTTGTTGTTTATAATTTTCATTAAATAAGAAGTTCTAAATCAATACGTTTTAGTATTTTTTTTGTAATTTTCAGGTCTTTTAAAAATTTTTCAAATGGTAGCATTTGATAAGAAATAATCGAATACAATGAATACAATTACAGCCGCAATTACCGCTGTTGGAGGCTATGTGCCAGACTTTGTGCTTTCAAACAAAGTGCTAGAAACAATGGTCGACACAAATGACGAGTGGATTACCTCTCGTACCGGAATAAAAGAAAGAAGAATCCTTAAAGATGAAGACAAAGGAACTTCTTACTTAGCCATTATGGCTGCAAAAGATTTATTGGCTAAAGCAAATATTGACCCTTTAGAAATAGATTTATTGATAATGGCAACCGCTACCCCGGACATGCCAGTTGCATCAACAGGTGTTTATGTGGCCACCGAAATAGGAGCTACAAATGCTTTTGCATATGATTTACAAGCTGCATGTTCCAGTTTTTTATATGGAATGTCAACAGCAGCAGCTTATATTCAATCAGGTAGATATAAAAAAGTACTTTTGATAGGTGCAGATAAAATGTCCTCTATCGTAGACTATACAGATAGATCAACTTGTATTATTTTTGGGGATGGTGCCGGAGCAGTTTTATTCGAACCTAATTACGAAGGTCTTGGGTTGCAAGATGAATATTTACGAAGTGACGGTGTAGGCCGTGACTTTTTGAAAATTCCAGCCGGAGGTTCTTTGGTTCCTACTACCTTAGAAACGGTTAAAGAAAATAGACACAATATCATTCAAGATGGTAAAACTGTTTTCAAGTATGCTGTTACGAATATGGCTGATGCGAGTGAACAAATTTTGAAAAGAAATAATTTGACCAATGACGATGTAGATTGGTTAGTTCCACACCAAGCAAATAAAAGAATCATTGACGCTACTGCAAGTCGAATGAATTTAGAAGACTCAAAAGTTTTAATGAATATTGAGAAATACGGAAATACTACCTCTGCAACTTTACCTTTAGTAATAAGTGATTTTGAACATTTATTCAAAAAAGGAGATACCATTATTTTTGCAGCTTTCGGAGGAGGATTCACTTGGGGTTCAATTTACTTAAAATGGGCATACGATAAAAAATAAATTTAAACTAAAAATAAATAATTATGGATTTAAAAGAAATTCAAAATCTAATCAAGTTTGTTGCAAATTCAGGTGTTGCAGAAGTTAAATTAGAGATGGATGATGTTAAAATCACCATTAGAACAACTTTAGAAGGGAATGTAACTGAGACCACATATGTTCAACAAATGCCAGCTCAAAATACACTTCAACAAGCCGTAGCGCCACAACAAATTGCTCCAGTAGCTCCTGTTGCGGAAGCTCCAGTAGTAGAAAATTCCCATTATATTACCATAAAATCTCCAATCATTGGAACTTTCTACAGAAAACCATCACCGGATAAACCTATGTTTGTTGAAGTAGGTAAAACAATTTCTAAAGGAGATGTGCTTTGTGTGATTGAAGCAATGAAATTATTTAATGAAATTGAATCTGAAGTATCTGGTAAAATTGTAAAAATATTGGTTGACGATATGTCTCCAGTAGAATTTGACCAACCTTTATTCTTAGTAGATCCATCATAAGAAATTTTGAATGATGAATTTTGGATGAGAAATTGTTTTTCGATCATTTAAAAAATTTAAAATTTATAATTATAATTTATAATTTCAAGAAGATGTTTAAAAAAATATTAATTGCAAATAGGGGAGAAATTGCGCTTCGCGTAATTAGAACATGCAAGGAAATGGGTATAAAAACAGTAGCTGTTTATTCTACTGCTGATGCTGAAAGTCTGCATGTAAAGTTTGCGGATGAAGCGGTTTGTATAGGGCCACCTCCAAGTAACTTATCCTATTTGAAAATGTCAAATATTATTGCCGC
Source organism: Flavobacterium algoris (assembly GCF_048158525.1). Lineage (NCBI taxonomy): Bacteria > Pseudomonadati > Bacteroidota > Flavobacteriia > Flavobacteriales > Flavobacteriaceae > Flavobacterium > Flavobacterium algoris. The sequence goes on along the minus strand of NZ_JBLNKT010000035.1, from coordinate 1,279 downwards.
TGCCGAAATTACTAACGCAGATGCAATACATCCAGGGTATGGATTCCTTTCTGAAAATTCAAAATTTTCTAAAATTTGTCAAGAGCATGGTATCAAATTCATTGGAGCATCTCCTGAAATGATTGATAGAATGGGTGACAAAGCTTCTGCAAAAGCAACTATGATTGAAGCTGGTGTTCCTTGTGTTCCAGGTTCAGTAGGAATTTTAGAATCGTATGAACAAGCCTTGCAATTATCGAGAGATTTTGGTTATCCGGTAATGCTTAAAGCAACTGCTGGTGGTGGTGGAAAAGGAATGCGAGCTGTTTGGAAAGAAGATGAATTGCTTAAAGCTTGGGAAGGTGCCCGTCAGGAATCTGCTGCAGCTTTTGGAAATGATGGAATGTATCTGGAAAAATTAATCGAAGAGCCTCGTCATATTGAGATCCAAGTAGTAGGTGATTCTTATGGAAAAGCCTGTCATCTTTCTGAAAGAGATTGTTCTGTTCAAAGACGTCATCAAAAATTGACCGAAGAAACTCCATCTCCATTTATGACAGATGAACTTCGTGCTAAAATGGGTGAAGCAGCTGTAAAAGCAGCCGAATATATTAAATACGAAGGTGCCGGTACAGTAGAATTTTTGGTTGACAAACACCGTAATTTCTACTTTATGGAAATGAATACCCGTATTCAAGTAGAGCATCCTATTACAGAACAAGTTATTGATTATGACTTGATCCGTGAGCAAATTATGGTTGCTGCTGGAATACCTATTTCAGGAAAAAACTATTTGCCACAATTGCATGCCATCGAATGTAGAATAAATGCGGAAGATCCTTATAATGATTTCCGTCCATCTCCAGGAAAAATCACAACACTTCATATGCCAGGAGGACACGGTGTTCGTTTAGACACTCATGTTTATTCCGGTTATACCATTCCACCAAATTACGATTCCATGATTGCTAAGTTGATTACAACTGCACAATCTCGTGAAGAAGCAATAAGCAAAATGAGAAGAGCGTTGGATGAATTTGTGATTGAAGGTATAAAAACTACCATTCCATTTCACAGACAATTAATGGATGATCCAAGATACATTGCAGGAGATTATACAACTGCTTTTATGGATACTTTCAAAATGAACGATCCAGAATAATTTAGAATATTATTTATTTAGAAAGAGGCTGTCCGAAAAGTAATTTTCGGGCAGTTTTTTTTGTTTATTACTTTGATTCTTCGTATTTTTAAGTACCAAAATCAGCGATTATGCAGCCAGTTTTTAAACCTCATTCGG
>NZ_JBLNKT010000034.1:0-39669 GCF_048158525.1 Flavobacterium algoris | reverse complement strand
TGAGGTTTAAAAACTGGCTGCATAATCGCTGATTTTGGTACTTAAAAATACGAAGAATCAAAGTAATAAACAAAAAAAACTGCCCGAAAATTACTTTTCGGACAGCCTCTTTTTTATACAATAATCCCAATCATTTTAGAGTGCGCAATGGCTTCACTACTGTTTTTGAAATAACAAACGGATACTTTTAAGGTTTCTAAATTTTTCAAAACAGCTGTTACTTTATCTTTTTTAGAGTCACCTGTTTGTCTAATGTAAACGGCTTTTACGGTGACCGGGAAAATTTTGCAAATTGCTTCGTATAAAAACGCATCGTGTTGTGAATCATCACCCAGTAGTACATATTCTAAATTGGGGTAGAATTCTAAAATGTGTTTTATTTTGTCAAACTTATGATTGTGATTACCTCCTCCGGTCAGAAAAAAATCTTTAAGGCTCGTTTTAATATCTTTCAATAGCAAAACTGCTTTTGGCAGTTGATGAAGTTCAGTAAACTTTATAATAAAACGATACAAATTCCATTCGCTGCTGGAAACATAGAAAAAAGCATTGAATTCTTCTTTATTTTCTCTTCCAGCCGTACTTAATGCTTGGTAGTGTGTGACAACGTCTTCGTAAATTTTTCTTTTATTTATGTTTTTGAATAACAAAACATATAATTTCTTCAAAGGATTCAAGGTATGAGAAACTAAAAAAGTATCGTCAATATCGGATATAATTCCTAAATTTCCTTTGTGCGGGCGAATGTAACTGTCTTTAGTTGTTAAGGTTTCGTTTTGATGAACAATACTCACCTCATATTCAATCCAGCCATAACGGGTAAATTGGTCTAATGGCACACAAAATTTAAAATAACCGTCATTCAAAGTTTTGGTATGGATTTTCATTTTATTATGTTCCAGATAAACATCCGCATTTGCTTGTGTTTTAATTCTAAACATACCAATCACCGAAGTTGCGTTTTTGATGTTTTTTTTCTGAAAGTCGTATTCTTTGGCCGTTGTTGGTTTAAAAACATGTCCCATCACAATTAATTCTTGCTCATTAGCATAGCCACGGTATAATTTTAAAATAGGCTTCATTTATTTAGTACTTTTGAGTTGAATTATTCGTTTTATATTTTGTACCAATAAAAGTAGCTAAATTTTGAGAAAGAATATCATAATGATTGTTAATCCTATTTCTGGAGATGTAGATAAATCAGAATTTATTGTTGCTGCAGCACATTTAGCGGCGGCTGAAAATTTAAATTTTGTGCTTTATAATACTACAGGTGATGATGATATTTTAAAGATAAAATCACTTTATTTAAGTTATAATCCGGAAAGAATTATTGTAGCTGGCGGCGACGGAACGATAAAGATGGTTGCTGAGGCGATGGAAGAAAATGATGTAATTATTGGAATTGTGCCAGCAGGTTCAGCTAATGGTTTAGCTATGGATTTAAATTTACCATCGACAATAGAAGAAAATTTAGATATTGCTTTCCATAATAAGTATATGGAGATAGATATGATTTCCATCAATGGAAAAAAAAGTATTCATCTAAGTGATTTAGGACTTAATGCTGAAATGATTAAAAACTATGAAAAAAGCACTATTCGTGGTAAATGGGGCTATGTTTTACAAACCGTAAGTACATTGATAGATTTAAACGATCCTTTTACGGCGACAATCAAAGGTGATTTTGAAACTATTGAATGTACGGCAAGGATGATTGTGATTGCTAATTCTAAAAAATATGGGACAGGAGTTTCTATCAATCCGAATGGTGTTATGGATGATGGAAAATTTGAATTAGTTATTTTGAAAAACTTAGATTTAGTTGTTTTAGGAAAAATTATTACGGGGAATATGCCATTTGATTCTGAGGACGTAGCCATAATTTCTACTGATAGAGCTGAAATTACTACCAATGTGCCTGTTTGTTTTCAAATAGATGGAGAATATTATGGGGAAGAAACAAAACTGGATATTGAAATTTTACCCAAGCAAATGAAAGTTGCAATTCCTTAATTCTCGAAATTATTTAAATGGATTTCGTTCCTGCCAAATAGTTTCGGGCTCTAAATATTTAAATATTTTGGGCATATAAGAATTAACGATAGAATTGCTGTGCTCAATAAAACCATACATTTTTAAGGGTTTTGCACCAACAGAACTTTTGATCTCTAAAGCGGTTCTTGCAAAAACGATTTCCTTAAAGCCTTTATTTATTGAATAAGCAATCATGTCATATAGCATATTTAAGTACAACATTTTTTCGCGTTGAATGCTTTCGTCGTATCCTAGAAAATAAGTGTCCATCACTTTGCCATTTTTTATTAAAGTATTGAAACCTATTAGTTTTTCATCAATGAAATAGCCATAAAAGAGGAATTTATCTTTGAAGATTTCTTTAAAAATTCTAAAATGATTTTTCGGGAGGAAAAAAGTGTTGAATGGAGCATTTTTAGCAACATGAATATACAAATCATAAATGGTATCTTCATATGCAATGATTTCTTCAAGATGCATTTTTCTTTTCTCAATTACAAATGCTTTTTTTCGGGCTCTTTTGTACTGATCTCTATATTTTTTTGAAAGAGAGTCAATATAATCTTGTTCTGATTTCCAATTTTCATTGATAGTGAAAACCATATTGGGTTGGGTAGAAAACTGATAATCGTTTTTAAATTCCGGAATATCAAAAATTTGAATTTCGTCTATGTTAAAATCTTTAAAGGACGTAATATGAATCTTTTTTCCTTGAGTTTTAAACTTCTTTTTCAAAGCAATCGAAGCCAATTTTAATGCTTGTAATGCTTTCTTTTTATCAGTAGAGTCAGAAAAACAAAAAGAATTTTGCCCAGTTAGCATATTATTGCCAATAAGAAGGACATGAGAACTGAAATTTCGGAAAGCAAAATTCCGTATTGCTGTTTTGATACATTTGTCTCGTTCTCCAAAAGATTCTAATTTGTTTAAATCTAGAAATTGGGAAACAGCAATTCCAACTAAAGCTTTATTTTCAAAAATTCCAATATAATTGCAAATCATATTTTCAGGAGATGATTTTTCTAATACTTCCAGATATTTTTTCGATAAAAAAATAGTTGAAACGTCTAAATCATCCCATTGTTTTGGAAGTTGGGCGGTGGAATTATAAATTTTGAAAGAATAAGATGTATTCAAGTTGAATTTTAATATTTCATCAAAAATAGTTAATAAAGTTAAAGTATTTATCTTTGATTCGAAATTAACTAACTTTATATAAATAAAAAATAAAATTATGAAAACCTATTCAGAAGAAACAATTCAACCCGAATTAAAAGAACTTAAGGATTGGCAATTTATTAATAATGGAATTGAGAAAAAGTTTTCCTTTTTAAACTTTACGCAAGCATTGGGCTTCATAGTTCAAGTAGGGGTGATGGCTGAGAAAAGAAATCATCATCCAGAATTATTCAATGTGTATAATAAAGTGACGATTCGGTTAACAACGCATGATGCAAATGGAGTTACTGATAAAGATGTTGATTTAGCAAAAGCGATTGAGCAAATACAATAAAAATCTCATCTTTTTTAAGAGACGAGATTTTTATTGTTAGTTTTTTTTAAATCCAAGCACAGATAATTCCGCCCATAATTGTAAAACATACAATCCAGAAACCTCCAGATATTAAAGTGTATTTAAAGCTTCTTTTTTCGAATAAGGCATTTGTGCCTATAATTGGCAATGCTAAAAATAAACCAGATAAAAATCCGTGAAATGCGCCATGTTTGAATGTTCTAAATGCAGTTCCATAATCGGACATAAACGCAGCGTAAGAAGGTAAAGCTTTTGTGGCATCGCCACCAACCATGCTAAACGCACCCCATTGGTGAATCGTTAAAAACTGAAGAATTATAGCAATAAGGAAAGCGTAAAAAACTGCAAAACCAAAAATTGCAACCATATTGCTGCCTTTCATGCTTTCTTCTGTTAATCCGGCTTCTTTCATCCAAATTGCTCCAAAAACTTTTGGGTGATACCAAACAAACCCTACTAAAAGAGTAGATAAAGCTGCAACTAAAAGCGCTAAAAAATTAATTTCCATAAAATAGTTTTTAAAGGTTAGTAAATCAAATTTAGTAAATTATTATTATTTAACAGTAATTTGAATTTATTGTAGGATATAACTCTATAAAATATATAAATTGATGTGTTTCGTCGATTTTATTTGCTTGTTGCCCACATTGTATGTAGATTTATGTGTATAAAATAAAAAATCAAGTTATGAAAAATATAACTACTCTATTTTTAACCGTTTTATTTTCTTTTTCTATGTTTGCTAATGTAGCTTCTTCAGATAAAGAAGCGCTTATTAAATTATACAAAGCAACGAATGGAAGCCAGTGGATTATAAAATGGGATTTATCAATGCCAGTATCAACCTGGTATGGTGTTAAGCTAGAAGGTGAGAAAGTAGTTTCTGTAAACTTAGCCAATAATAATTTAGTTGGTGAAATACCATCTGATATTGTTAATTTAGTTAGTCTTCAAGAATTAGACTTACATAAAAATCAAATATCTGGTGCGATTCCTTCTTTCATTGGAAACCTAAAAGATTTGAAAGTATTAAATCTTTCTTTCAATAAATTGTCAGGAACAATTCCTTCCTCTGTATGCGAATTGAGTAATTTGAAAGACTTAGAACTTTATATGAATGCACTTTCAGGAGAGATGCCTATGCAAATTGGAGCCTTGAAACAATTAGAAGTATTGTCATTATATAACAATGAAATAACAGGGCAAATTCCAAGCTCACTTTACGATGTGAAAACAATGAAAATCCTACTTTTAAGCAGTAATAAGCTTAGTGGAGGATTAAGTCGTGAGGTGGTACGTATGACTTCTCTTGAAAATTTTAGTTTGTTTGATAATAAAATGAACGGTCAAGTGCCTTTAGAGCTAGAAAAATTGAATAATCTTAAAGAAATGAATATTTCTTATAATATGTTTAATGGTTTAGTAACTAAAGATTTGGCTGCACTTGATGCATTAAATATGACTATGATAAATGATAAGGGCGCTACTGTTTTGTTAGATGTTACTACTGATAAAAATTCAGCTATAGTTTCTGAAGATTAGTATTTGCAATAATTATGAGATTAAAAACTCTTTAAGAAAATGGATTTAGTTTTTTTTAAAATAAGTTAGTTTAATAAGTTTAGTTAGAAAAACCTGTGTAGCTTGTTGCTTCACAGGTTTTTTTATGCAAATAAATTATTTGAAGTTGTTGCATAAAAAGAGCTTCAGATTTTTCTGAAGCTTTTCTAGTAGCGGGCGAGAATAGAACTGGAACCCTTGTTAGCTGTGGGGGATAGGTGTCCATTCGGGTTAAAACTTTTGGATAAGATTTTGAATAAATTCTCTCCCAATTCCGGATTTTAAATATTTTTCTCTTTTCATTGCTGCTAATTTTGAGTTGAAAAACTCAACATGAATGATTTCCAAGGTTCAAATTTTAAAGTATACCTTTTGTTTCTAAAAGATTATGAGATCTGAATCGCTCTATTGAATTAGAAGTAAAACCAGTTATAATTCTTTTGGAATTTTTCAGAATATAAAATGTATACAACAAATTAATCCATAATTGTTAGGTATAAAAAAACCATCAATAAAAATTGATGGTTTCTCTTAGTAGCGGGAACAGGACTCGAACCTGTGACCTTCGGGTTATGAGCCCGACGAGCTGCCTACTGCTCTATCCCGCGATGTGCGTTTGTAATTTCAATAAAATCCTTAGTAGCGGGAACAGGACTCGAACCTGTGACCTTCGGGTTATGAGCCCGACGAGCTGCCTACTGCTCTATCCCGCGTTGTTTCGGGTGCAAATGTACAACGAATTTCCGTATTTCCAATGAAAATTTTAAAAAATGTTTTATTTCGTCTATTGACTTGATATGTCTACCTTTGCAAAACAAATTATAATAGAAATGTCACATAAAGCAGGTTTTGTAAACATCATAGGAAATCCAAATGTTGGGAAATCAACATTAATGAATGCCTTTGTTGGAGAAAGATTGTCAATAATCACATCAAAAGCACAAACAACACGTCATAGAATTCTGGGAATTGTAAACGGGGAAGATTTTCAAATGATCTTATCGGATACGCCTGGAATTATCAAACCAGCATATGAAATGCAGGAATCAATGATGAATTTCGTGAAGTCCGCTTTTGAAGATGCTGATATCCTAATTTATATGGTGGAAATTGGAGAACAAGAGTTGAAAGACGAAGCTTTTTTTAATAAAATTATCCATGCCAAAATTCCTGTTTTATTATTATTAAATAAAATTGACAATTCAAATCAGGCGCAACTGGAAGAACAAGTGGCTTTCTGGACAGCGAAAGTTCCTAATGCCGAAATTTTTCCAATTTCGGCCTTACAGAATTTTAATGTACCAGAAGTTTTTGGAAGAATCATTTCCTTATTACCAGAATCTCCTGCGTATTACCCGAAAGATCAATTGACCGATAAACCGGAACGTTTCTTTGTCAATGAAACGATCCGTGAGAAAATCTTGTTGAATTACAGCAAAGAAATTCCATACGCAGTAGAAATTGTTACCGAAGAGTTTTTTGAGGATGAAAACATCATTAGAATCCGTTCTTTGATTATGGTGGAGCGTGAAACCCAAAAAGGAATCATTATAGGTCATAAAGGTGCTGCTTTGAAGAAGGTAGGGATGGAAGCGCGTGTTGATTTAGAGAAATTCTTTGGAAAGCAAATTCACATTGAGTTGGTGGTTAAAGTGAATAAAAACTGGAGAAGCAACGCGAATATGTTAAAGCGTTTTGGGTATAACCAATAAGAGTTGATTTGTGTATTCGGTTATTTGTTTAATCGTTTGAAAATAAAAGCGATTTGATCTGAAAATGCCCTAGCCCCGATAGCAGTGAAAATCCTTTTTATTTTTTTCTTTAAAAAATAAAAAGATTGTAACGCATAGCGGGAAATAGCTCCCAAAACTTTAAAGTTAAAAGCTTAAACAAAAAGCATACCTTTGCAAAATATTTGAAAATAGGATTATGAATAACATTGTTGCGATAGTAGGAAGACCTAATGTAGGGAAATCAACCCTTTTTAATAGGCTGATACAAAGAAGAGAAGCTATTGTAGATTCAGTTTCGGGTGTTACCCGTGATAGAAACTACGGAAAAAGCGAATGGAACGGAAAGGAATTTTCTGTGATTGATACCGGCGGTTATGTACGTGGATCGGATGACGTTTTTGAAGGCGAAATTCGTAAACAAGTAGAACTTGCTATTGATGAGGCGGATGTTATCATTTTTGTGGTAGATGTTGAAGAAGGAATTACGCCAATGGATGATGCTGTTGCGAGATTGTTGCGTAAAGTGACGAAACCGGTTTTACTTGCAGTAAATAAGGTGGATAATGCGATGCGTGAGAAAGATGCGATTGAGTTTTACAACCTTGGTTTAGGAGAATATTATACGTTTGCCAGTATTTCAGGAAGTGGAACGGGAGATTTATTGGATGCATTGATTGATGCATTTCCAGTGAAACCAGAGCCAACTCAAGAAGAAGTGGCATTGCCTCGTTTTGCAGTTGTAGGGCGTCCTAATGCTGGAAAATCAAGCTTTATCAATGCCTTAATTGGTAAAGAGAGATATATTGTTACTGATATTGCGGGAACTACCCGTGATGCCATTGATACAAAATTTGACCGTTTTGGATTCGAATTTAACTTGGTTGATACGGCAGGAATCCGTCGTAAAGCGAAAGTGAAGGAAGATTTAGAGTTTTACTCGGTGATGCGTTCGGTTCGTGCCATTGAGCATGCTGATATTTGTATCTTGATTATAGATGCCACCCGTGGATTTGAAGGTCAGGATCAAAGTATTTTTTGGTTGGCGGAGAAAAACCGTAAAGGAGTTGTAATTTTAGTGAACAAATGGGATTTGGTCGAAAAAGAAACGATGTCAACTCGTGATTATGAAGCTAAAATTAGAGAAGAATTAATGCCATTTACAGATGTGCCTATTCTTTTTGTTTCGGCATTAACGAAACAACGTTTGTTGAAAGCATTAGAAGCAACCGTAAAAGTTTTCGAGAACAGACAACAACGTATTGCTACTTCAAAATTCAACGAATTTATGTTGAAAGTGATTGAAGCATACCCACCGCCAGCGACAAAAGGGAAATATGTGAAAATTAAATATTGCATGCAATTGCCAACACCAACACCTCAGTTTGTGTTTTTTGCCAATATGCCACAATATGTTAAAGAACCTTACAAACGTTATCTGGAAAATAAAATTAGAGAAAACTGGGACTTTTCAGGAGTGCCAATCGATATTTATATCAGAGAGAAATAAGAGAAAATCCCGAGCAATCGGGATTTTTTTTGTTTAAAATTGATATTAATAAATATTACTGTTCTTCTTCTAAAGTTTCCATTGGATAGTCACTATACCAATCTTTAAAAGTTCTTACCGTTTTGTAATCATCATGTAGAACTGTATATACCATCAACAAGATTAATGGTATACCAATGCAATATAGGGTCATTATTACCGGCAAAGTAACGTTAGTTTGACATAAACCGGCAAATACCAAAACATAAATGGTGGTAAACCACACGAGTTTGATTGCAAAATTTTTCATGGCTATATCTTTTATTAAAGTTACGCCAGAAAACTTAAAAATTTAGTTAATGTATTATTAATCAATGCTTAAAACTGGGGTGATTCCTTGAGTTAATTTAGGATTGCATTTTATGAATTATAACAGTTTGAGGAAAACACCCAAAAGAGTTGCAATGCCTATAATATGGGGTTCTTGTTTTTTTGAAATAAATCAAAATTAAAACTGTTCCTACAGCAATCAGTGCAGTGGGGATGTCACAATGGTTCGGACGGTGGTAAAAGAGGCAGGGACTAAATTTGACTTTGAAAAGTGATTCCTCAAAACCTTAGTTGGTCTGTTCTTTATGTCTTTCTTTTAGTTTTATTTTATGTAAAAATGTAAACCGAATAATATCCCTGTCAAAATAATCAACACCACTCGCACGTTGTTGAAAACTTTTTAAATAACCCAACTCTAACGCAATGTTTTTGTTAATCCCATATTGTAAAGCAGTATAAATTCTGTTTTGATCAAAGGTGTTTTTAACAACATTTTTACCGCCATTAATCATTAATTCATCGTACACAATTGCTTTCAAATACTGACTTTCTTTTTTCCAACAGGAATATTCCCCTTGAAAACGGTATCTAAATCTCCAATAAAAGGTGCTTCCTGAAAGTAACCCCTCTTTATTGGTATTGTGTGTAAATCGCTCTTCTACTTGAAAGCGTTGATTTATGATGATTTTACCAAATTCTTGCTTCCATGTTATGTCTTGTTGTCCTCTGTATTCCGGTATTTTAAAATTAAAAGTGACTTCAGGAACTTGTGTAGCTACAGAAAAATAGGCATATCCCGCGCCAACTTCTATATTATTGTTAATTTTATAGCGTCCCTGCAGTCGTAGTGCAAATAAATTTTCCTCTATAGGATTTATAAAAATACGATTGTCAATTTCGGTATGTATAGACCATTTATTGTTTATGGTCAATTGGTTGTAATAGCGTGTCCAAAGTAAACTCTGATGATCTACATTTTTTTCGGTTTGGGCTTTGGAAACAAAACATACTAACAAAAGGCAAAAAATTCTAATGGTTTTCATGAAGTTTATTTCGATTTTTGGCAAATTTACATAAACTCTATAAAATATATAGGTTTTATTTTATCGCTAAACCAAAAAACCTTTTACATAATCCTTTGTTAGTTTTTCTTTTGGGTTCAGAAGTACTTCTTCGGTAGGACCAAACTCAATAATTTCGCCCATATAGACAAAACCAATATAATCTGATACTCTTCGGGCTTGACGTAGAATGTGAGTGACTAATACGATTGTGTATTTGTCTTTTAATTGTAGAAATAATTCTTCGATATGCTGCGTTGATATTGGATCTAATGCTGATGTTGGTTCATCTCCCAAAATGATTTCCGGTTCGATAGCAAGTCCTCTAGCTAAACACAATCGTTGTTGTTGCCCAATGGATAATCGGGTAGCGGGAGATTTTAGTCTGTCTTTTACTTCATCCCAAAGGTTAACGCCACGAAGGTATTTTTCTACGATTTCGTCCAGCTGTTTTTTGTTATGGTTTCCGTGAATGCGTTGTCCGTAAGCAATATTGTCATAGATATTCATTGGCAACGGAAAAGGTCTTTGCGATAGCAAACCCATTTTTTTTCGAATGTGGGTTACTTCTATTTTTGGGTCGTAAATGTTTTCGCCATCTACCAAAACTTTTCCATCTACACGCACATCATTTTGGCGGTCGAGTAATCGGTTCATGGTTTTAAGAAGTGTCGTTTTTCCACAACCTGATGGACCAATTAATGAGGTTACTTTTTTGTCTGGAATATCAAGATTGATGTTCTTTAGAATATGGTTTTCACCAATGTGAACATTTAGATTTTGGATGCTTATGTGAGGTTGAATGATCATATTTTATTTTTTGAAAGATTTTTGCTGGCTATTTTTGCTACAATGTTGATGACTAAAACAATGATGGTTAGGATAACGGCGGCGGCATAGGCTCGGTTTTGTACCTCTTTAATAGGGCTGCTCAATTGGAAAAATATCGATAGCGGTAAAGTTGCTGCTGGTTGGTCTAGAGAAGTTGGAATGCTGTCAGTAAAGCCTGCTGTAAAGAGAACACAAGCAGCATCACCAATAGCTCTTCCAAACGACAGTAATATCGCGGTTATAATTCCAGGAATGGATTGTCTCAATATGATTTTTGCCGATTCATAACGTGTTCCTCCGAGTGCGAAAACAGCGTTACTCATATCTTCAGGGACCACCCGAACTACTTCGTCGATGGCTCGAATGAGTATGGGAATTATCATCAAAGTTACTGTAATGATTCCTGCTAATAAAGAGGTTTTTAATCCCATATAGACCATGATTGCAAACCCAAATGCTCCATATACAATGGATGGAATACCAAACAAAATGTCAGAACTTAATCTAGTAATCGTGGCCAAAGTTGCATTTCTTTTGGCATACACATTAATGTAAATGACAATAGGAAGACTTATTAAAAGTCCTAATAAAGTTGACCCTATAGTGATGTAGACAGATCCAACTATTGCATTCAAAATGCCACCTCCTTTACCGATGTAAAAACCTCCCTCGGGGATTTTGGAAATCATATCCCAACTCAAAGAACCTAGCCCTTTTGAAAAGAGAGTGTACAATATCATGAACAAGGTGCTACTGATGATGATAGTGCTTAGTATCATCAAAATTTTGAATATATTTTCTTCTGTTTTTCTCATGTTGATGCCTGTTTAATTGTTTCTTTTTTCAATTCTGTATAAAATGATTCTCGACAGCGCATTGAATAAAAAGATAATGACGAATAGGAGCAGAGCTGCAAACATCAATGCCGAATCATACATTGGTATAGACATCATCTCACCATAATTATTTGCGATAAGTGCCGGTAATGGATAAGCCGAATCGAATAGACTATGAGGGACTTGTGCCAAATTACCGCAAACCATCAAAACCGCTATGGTTTCTCCAAAAGCTCTGGAAATAGCCAGAACCACTGCCGCTACAATTCCGTCAATTGATTTTCGTAGCACCACTTTCTTGGTGGTTTGCCATTGTGTAGCACCTAATGATAAGGAAGCATTTCGTAAGTCCTGAGGTACATTGTCAAACACTTCAATTACAATACTTATGATAAGAGGGAAAATCATTATTGCCAATACAATTCCTCCCGCCAATACAGAATAACCCGTTGTAAATTCAACAAAATGGGGCGCTATTTTATCTTGTATCAAAGGAACAATTACCAAGACTCCCCAAACTCCATAAAGTACAGGAGGAATACCTGATAACAATTCAATTAAAGGCAGCACTAATTTTCGTACCCGTATGTGAGCATATTCCGAAAGATAAATAGCGGTGAGCATCGATAATGGTAAAGCAATTATAATAGCAATTGTAGTTACCCAAAGTGTACCAACAATAAAGGAATAAAACCCAAAAGCTTCTTTAAAAGGTTTCCATTCAGAGGAGAATAATAAATTATAAAGTGAAGTGCTGTTTAAAATAGGCATTGATTTGTAGAACAATCCTAGTGCAATCAATACAACTGTCGAGATTGACAAGAGGGTAAGTGCCAGGAATGTTTTACTAATGAGGCGATCTTTGAGTAGTCTTATATTTTTCATTTAATTGTAGTAAACCACCCTGACAAAAACTGTTTTAAAACCCCTCATGGTTTTCAGTATTTGCGTTAGGGTGGATGTTTTATTTAGAAGAATATTATTTTACCTTCTCTAATTCTTTTTTTAGTTTTTCTTTTGAAAGTTTAATGTATCCAGCTTCGGTAACAAATTTTTGACCATCAGTAAGGATATATTTTATAAATGCTTTTACAACTGTATTGTTAGGTTTACCGGTTGTTACAAAATACAAATCTCTTGCGGGAGGTGATGGGTATTTCCCAGATACAATAGCCGCAATCAATTGATCTATGTCATTATAGAAATTTTCATCTGGATCAAGTTTGCCATTATTGTTGAGGTCGATTGGTACTGCAACAATTCCATTGGTTGGTTTGTTGGTTTTTGTATCGTAGATATAAACGATATTGTTAAAACCTAAACCAGATGGATCTCTTTGAACTGCTTGCGCCAATCCAGGATCTCCAAACACGGCGACACCTTGTAAATCTTCTTGTTTTTTGCCAAAATAGCTAGCCCATGTTTCGGCTGCTCCAGCCGCATCAGATCTTGTGTACACATGTATAGGAGCAGTACTCTTGAAGCCTAATGCATTCCATGTTTTGTATTTTCCTGTAATGAAGATGTTATTGAAGGCTTCTTTTTTTACTCCTGTTTTGTATAATACGGATTTATAGGGACTCGTTGCGCTTATGGTTGGAATTACGGCATCTTTAGTTACAGCAATAGCATAAGCTCCTTTTTTGTATTCAGCAGCATTCAGTTGACGAGATACCAATCCAATATCGGTAACTTTGGATAATACATCGGTTATTCCTTTTCCAGCTCCTCCAGCCTGAATATCAATTTTGACATTTGGATGCGTTTTCTTGAATTCTTCGGCCCATTTTACAGTAATTGGATATAAGGCAAAAGCACCGGAAATACTTATGTTTCCTTTTAAATCTTGTGCGACTACTTTTGTGGTAGTTGCATTCGTCAATAATAAAATAATTACGGCGACTAATGATACTTTATATGTTTTCATTTTTTTTTTTTTTAAGTTTTTAATATAATTAGATTTTAGCAAAAAGGAATAAAAAACACCGCAGTCGTATAAAATGGATTGCGGTAATTTTTTTTAGAATCGAATCTAGTTTAGTCTTTTTGGAATTATTATAACGAATATTTCAATGTAATTCCATAAGTTCTTTGATCGCCTATTACACCAGCATATTGTCCGGCATTTCCACCAGCAGGCAATAATTGTTCGTAATAATCCTTATTTAAAAGATTACGTCCCCAGAAGGTAACGGAAAACCCTTCAGATGCACGGAATCCTAAACGAGCGTTAAAAATAGCGTAACCAGGAACGACTAAATATTTTGAAGCAGAAGGACTTGATGAGAATTCAGAACGCGCATAAGAATCAACGGCAAGGAAAATTTTACCTGAATTTCCGAAGAATTTTGCATTGTCAGAAAGCTCACCTCCTAAAGATCCAGCCCATTTTGAAGCACCAGGTAAATCAGTTCCTGAAACATCTTTAAAAGCTACAGAAGCTCCTGTTTCTTCTAGCGGAAGCGGTGCATTTGTAAATTTAATATACTTTCCGTCTGTATAAGTTGCAGCTCCGTTTAGGGTTAGGTGACTGTTAACTACAAAACTGGCATCTAGTTCCGCACCTCTTACCCGTACTTTATCTGCATTGGCAAGATAGCCACGGTTTACACCTAATTCGGCAGCTTGAACATTGGTTTGAAAATCTTTAATATCTGTATTAAAGAAGGTCAAATTGAATATCGAGTTTTTAAAGGGAGATGTTTTGACTCCTACTTCATAATGATTTATTTTTTCAGGTTTAACTACCGCAAGGTCGGCTAGAGTCTGACCTGCTGCCGGAGTAGGAAGTCCCGCTACATTCACGCCAATTGGTTTGTAGCTTTTTGCATAAGTAGCATACGCATTGATTTTGTCTGAAGCTTTAAAAGACACGGTTAAATTTCCTGAAAAGTCTGTATTATCTGTATTTGATGTAAAAGCTTGGTCAGAATAAACTAGTTTTTTCAAAGCAAGTAAAGCAGGATCGGTAGTTTGAAGGCCTCCGTATGTTTTACGGCTGTAATCAGCATCTTTCTTATCGAAATTGGATCTTATACCAGGTAATACATGTAAACGATCTGTTATTGCCCAGTCTAATTGCCCGAAAACTGCCGCACTGGAAGATCTGATGCTGGCATTGGTTTTTATTCCGTATCCTTCAAAAAGACCTGGAGTTTTCCATAATGCGCTGGTAGTACTTTGTGCAAATCTCCATTGCGCATTTCCAGATTCTTCTGTACCGTCTGTTTTTGATGTTTGATCAATAAAAAACACACCAACAACACCACTTACTTTAGATGTAAGTTGTCCTGCATAACGTACCTCTTGTGTTATTTGTGTCTGTCTGGTAGGGTTTTGCGATTTTGCCAGTACTTGTAACCCTGTAAAGTCTCTATCATTTGATGGATCCCAATTCCAAAAACGCCAAGCAGTAGTTGCAGTAAGTGTTCCATTTCCAATTTTTGTATCAATATTAAGGGATACACCACCTAAATCTTGTCCTGAACGCCATGGCGTATCGTGGTCAATCTTACGATCGAAGGCATTTAAACTAGGGAGTTGATAATTCAAATCTTTAATAATTGCATCAAATTGTCGATAAGCGGCTCTTTTCGTAGGAGCAATCCCAGCAATAACCTGGGCATATCCATCTGGACGCTGTGTAGTAATATCTGCTGCTAATATAATATTGGTGTTTTCTGTCGGTTTATAAAGTAATTGTCCTCTGATTCCTTGATTATTTAGCGTATTTGTGGCTCTTCCTGTTGCAACATTATCAATCAGTCCATCACGTTGTGTTCCAGAAAAAGAGATACGACCTGCTATTTTTTTGCTCAATGCACCAGTAACCGAAGCCTTTGCTTGCAGGTATCCATAATTACCATAACTCACTTCAAAGTTGGCACCCGAAGTAAAACTCGGTTTGCGAGTAGTTATATTGAAGGCTCCAGAAGTTGTATTTTTACCAAATAACGATCCTTGTGGTCCGCGTAATACCTCAATTTGCTCTATATCAATAAAATCAAGAGTGGTTGCAGCTGGACGAGCATAATACACACCGTCAACATAGAAACCAACTCCAGGATCGATACCGTCATTGGTAAGTCCAAAAGGAGAACCTAGACTTCGAATGTTAATCCCTGTATTTCTTGGGTTTGACGAATAAAGTTGCACCGATGGAACTAGTTCTTTTATACGGTTAACATTAAAAGCTCCAGATTGTTCTGCCTGTTTACCAGTTATAACTGATATTGCGATCGGGACATCTTGTACTTTTTCTATTCGTCGTCTGGAGGAAACTACAACCTCAAGCAAAGTGTTTTCTTCATTAAGCGTTATTTGTAATGAAGGTATTGGTAAAGAAGTAATTTCTATTTCTGCAGTTTTGTATCCTACATATTGAACTAAAAGAGTTAAAGGAAGTTTTCCTTTTGTATCTATTATAAATTTTCCGTCAGAATCGGAAGTTGTGTTAGAAGTAGTTCCTTTTATTACAACATTTGCGGCTCCTAACGGAATGTTTTGGTTTGTTGTAATTAGACCTTCAATGTTTTGTGCGAATGATATTGAGAAAGTTAAAATAGATAATATTGTAAGTATATTTTTTATAGAATTTTTCATTGTATGTTTATTATATGTAATTAGTAGAGTTTAAATTAAATTTTTTTTACTAGCACATACACATCATTTGATTATTCTTTTCTTTAGTTGCAATTACTTGTTTATTTCCTATTTGTTCATTTAAAATAACGAACGTGTTTAAATACGTTTTCATACGTTTAAAATTGGATTGTTAATTATGCGTTAAATTCTATGCAAATATATAATTAATTCTATAAAAATAGTAGAGTTTAAAAAATATTTTTTTATTTTTTTACTAATGAGGAAATTGTAATGCCTTGCATGGCCTTTAAAGTCTCGTCTCGAATAGTCATCAACCCGTGTCGTAACAGGCATTCAGACTCACTAGTGCAATCGGAGCAAGGCTCATAAAAATTTAATGATGCACACGGAAGTAATGCAATTGCACCATCAAATAATCGATGAATATCAGCTAAAGTAATTTCGTTTTTGGATTTTAAAAGATAATAGCCACCAAATTTCCCTTGTTTACTCCCTACAAAATGTCCGCGTTTTAAATCCAATAAGATCTGTTCCAAAAATTTTTTTGGAATGTTAGCTGCTTCAGCAATTTCAATAGTTCTTGAAATGTGATTATCGTCTTGTTGCGCTAAAAACAATAATGCCTTGAGAGCATATTTGGCTTTATGTGAAAGCATTTTTAATATATTTTAAATTGTAACTTTTAAATTGGATGCGATTTCAAATTTAAAAAAAATGAAAGTAAAACAAACATAAACTATTTTAGTTTATAATTTTATAAGTAGTGCTGATTTTTGGATGTCAAATGTAATCTTGAAATATTGATGCAAACGGAAGACAACTAGTTTTAATCTACCAATTTCCACTAGAACCACCACCAGAGAAGCCTCCGCCACCAAATCCACCGCCGAAACCGCCGCCGCCAAATCCACCACCAGATGAACCGCCGCCAAAACCGCCTCCGCCGCTGTTTCTGCCAAGGCTACTTAAAATAATTACATCAAGCAAACTAGGTCCACCGCCTCTGTTTCCAGAATTTCCTCCACCGCCTTTGTTTCTTGAAATAAGAATAAGAATGATTACAATAATTACGATAAAAGGTAAAATTGGAAAATCCTGGCCTTTATTTTGTTTTCGTTCTCCTTTGTATTTCCCTTTAAAAACATCAATTATGGCATCTGTACCTTTATCAAGACCTCTGTAATAACTTCCAGTTTTGAATTCAGGTGTAATGATATTTCTGATTATTTCTCCTCCAATTCCCGCTGTTAAACGGTCTTCCACTCCGTAACCAGGGTTAATGGCAATTTTTCTTTCGGCTTTAGCCACTAAAATAATTACACCATTATCGTCTTTTGCAGTTCCTCCAATTCCCCAAGTTTGGCCCCATTTAGTAGCTAGTTGGCTTACATCTTCATTCTGTAAGCTTTCAATAGTTATAACAACTATTTGAGTGGTAGTTGAGTCAGAGTAATGAATTAATTTTTCTTCTAATTGTGTTTTTTCAGATGCGCTAAGAAGGTTAGCATAGTCATAAACCGAGGTTTGTAAACTAGGAACTTCCGGTATTTTAAATTGTGCAAAACCTATTTGTGTAATAAAAAAACAAATAAGCAGTTTGAAAAAATAAGAGCTATTTAATTTATACATAATTATATTATCCTTTTGAGATTTCGTTTGATAATTCATTCGTATCATCTTCGGACCAAGGAAAATGTTTTTTTAGTTCTTCGCCTGCTCTTAAAATTCCATCTACCAGACCCTGTTTGAAGTTGCCATTTTTAAAATGAGCCCCCATAATGTTCTTTGTAGTGTCCCAGAAATTATTTTGAACAGTGTCATTAATTCCTTTGTCTCCACAAATCACAAATTTTTTATCGGCAACAGCCAGATAAATTAAAACGCCATTTTGAAGTTGGGTTTCGTTCATTTTCAATTCATGAAAAACTTCCAAAGCCCTGTCAAAAGGAACTTCGGAAGTTGTTTTTTCTATATGTACTCTAATCTCGCCAGAAGTATTTTTTTCGGCCACGCGAATAGCTTCAACAATGGCACGTTCTTCTTCTTGGGTTAAAAAATCTTCTACTTTTGACATTTTTGTATTTTTTTAATTCCCCCTACGAGGATTAGAGAGAATTAGAATTTTACTTCAACGGGTTTGTCTGCACCTTCTACAGCATTAAAATATGCTTTTTCTTTGAAACCGAACATTCCTGCAAATAATGAATTTGGGAACGTTTTAATGTGTGAGTTATACGGTTTAACTGCTTCATTGAAACGGGTTCTAGCCGTAAGGATTTGGTTTTCAGTACTGGCTAATTCGTCCTGTAATTTCAAGAAATTCTGATTCGCTTTCAAATCAGGATATTGCTCTACTGTCACTAATAATCGAGATAATGAACTGCTTACGCCACTTTGTGCTTTATTGAATTCTGCTAATTTTTCTGGAGTAATGTTTGTTGGGTCAATTGTAGTTGAGGTCGCTTTTGCTCTAGCTTCAATAACAGCAGTCAAAGTCGATTTTTCAAAATCAGCAGCCCCTTTTACAGTATTTACTAAATTTCCTATAAGGTCATTTCTTCTTTGGTAGGCAGTTTGCACATCTCCCCAAGATTGTTCTACTGTTTGATTCAACGTTACTGCGGTATTGTTAATCCCTTTAACCCAGCTGTAAATTCCAATAATTACAACTACTGCGATAATCCAAGGTAAAAATTTTTTAAAATCCATTTTTTGTTTAATTTAAAGTTTAATTGTTTTTTTTATAAAATCGGTAACCAACCTCTATAGTTGATTTTTAATATTTGTTAATTGTGTTCGTATTGTTTCCAGTTTTCGAATAATTTCAAATTTATCCAAGGTTTTCTTCTGGCCTTCTTTCAAATGTGTTTTGGCACCTTCCAGTGTAAAACCTCTTTCTTTCACTAAATGAAAGATGAGTTGTAAATTAGTCACATCTTCAGGAGTGAACATCCGATTGCCTTTGGCATTCTTTTTAGGCTTCAGAATATCAAATTCATTATCCCAAAAACGAATCAGTGAGGCATTCACATCAAATGCTTTGGCTACTTCACCAATGCTGTAATATCTTTTATCTTTTGAAAGCTCAATATGCATATTATTTTTATTTGACTTTTTAATTCTGCTACTATTATATGTAGACTTTTTCGCTCCTATATCTGATCACTGACCACTTTTTTTATAAATTATTAATCTAGTGACTGATTTTCTTGGTTAGCCAATTTTGAAATGGCAACATACTCAATTGCCGAGATATTCCCATAATAAAAATTCAATGGATTCACGACTTTACCATCTTTATGTACTTCATAATGCAAGTGTGGCCCTTCGGATCTTCCTGTGCTGCCTACATATCCTATGATATCACCACGTTTCACTCTTTGTCCAGCTCTACAATTGTATTTGCTTAAATGTCCATAGAGGGTTTCGTATCCATAACCATGCCTAATTACCACATGATTTCCAAAACCAGAAACCGTATTATCCGCCTTTGAAACAACTCCATCTCCTGTAGCATAAATGGGAGTCCCTATTTTTGCAGAGAAATCCATTCCTTCATGCATTTTTCTCGCCTTAGTGAAAGGATCTGTTCTGTACCCAAAACCAGACGCCAACCGTTTCAAATTCTCATTCCTTACCGGCTGAATGGCGGGAATCGCAGCCAATAATTTATTTTTTGCCTTTGCTAAGCCCAAAATAATATCCAGTGATTTCGACTGAATTACCAATTCTTTACTAAGCACATCCACTCTTTTTGTCGTGTTGATTACCAGTTGGGAATTATCATAACCTTGTAATGTTTTATAGCGATTAATGTCACGAAAACCTGATTTTCGCACGGAGTCTGGAATCGCCTTCGTATTAAAATAAATCCGATATAAATTATTATCTCTATCTTCAATGTCTTCCACAACACCATCAACTTGATCCATTTTCTTATTTAAAATAGAAAAATTCAACTTCAAATTGTCAATTTCACGCGCTTGCAAACGGTCCTTTGGCGTTTCAAAATAGGGAGTGTTTAATAAAACAATAAAACATAAAAACCCGAACAAGGCCGATGCTACTAAAAATAAGGCTACAACACCAAATTTTTTTCTTTTTCTTACTTTTATTTTTCGGTATGCTAGATTTTCGGAATCGTAATAATATTTTACTTTCGCCATGTTTTAAAATACCCTATTTTTGCACATTGTAAAATGTTAGTCGAACAAATTTAATAAATGTTTCATTTGTTCAACCCTTTTTTCAGGAATAAATATAATAATGTGCCTATTCCAGCTATTCGTTGCAAGTTCTCGTCTTGAAATCTTTTTTTCTAATGAGCCAGCAGGAGCTTCCTCCGGTCGCTCTGCTATCTCAAGAAAAAATAAATTTCAAAACTTCGAAGCTTTTCACTGCTATCTGGGGCAAAATGTTAATTTGTTGATTTGGTTATTCGTTTATGCGATACAACCGATTAACCAAATTAACAAATAACCGAATAAACAATAAAAATGACATCACAAGACGTACGTAAACAATTTCTGGATTTTTTCGCATCAAAAGGACACTTAATCGTTCCATCGGCACCCATAGTTCTAAAAGATGACCCAACCCTGATGTTCAACAACTCTGGAATGGCACAGTTCAAAGAATATTTCCTTGGGAATGCCACGCCAAAAAGCAATAGAATTGCCGATACACAAAAATGTCTTCGGGTTTCAGGAAAACACAATGACTTAGAAGACGTAGGTTTTGATACGTACCACCACACCATGTTCGAAATGCTGGGAAACTGGTCTTTCGGTGATTATTTCAAAAAAGAAGCCATCAACTGGGCTTGGGAACTTTTGACAGAAGTTTATAAAATCCCAAAAGAAAATCTATACGTTTCCGTATTCGAAGGAAATCCAGAAGAAAACGTACCATTCGACCAAGAAGCTTGGAATATTTGGAAAGAATTGATTGACGAAGACCGAATAATTCTTGGAAACAAGAAAGACAATTTCTGGGAAATGGGAGACCAAGGACCATGTGGACCGTGTTCAGAAATCCACGTTGACATACGTTCTGACGAAGAAAAAGCGTTAGTTTCAGGAAAGAGTTTGGTGAACAACGACCATCCACAAGTAGTGGAAATCTGGAACAACGTATTTATGGAATTCAACCGTAAAGCCGATGGTTCTTTAGAAAAATTACCTGCCCAGCACGTTGATACCGGAATGGGATTTGAGCGTTTGTGTATGGCATTACAAGGAAAAACTTCGAATTATGATACCGATGTTTTTACGCCACTTATTGAAAAAGTAGAGCAAATTACAGGATTAAAATACACTTCAAACGAAGTTTTCAATATCAGCGAAGAGCAGAACAAAACCAATATCGCTATTCGTGTATTGGTAGATCACGTTCGTGCGGTGGCATTTGCTATTGCTGACGGACAATTGCCATCAAACACAGGTGCTGGTTATGTAATTCGCAGAATTTTGCGTCGTGCGATTCGTTACGGATTTACGTTTTTGAATATAAAAGAACCGTTTATCAATCAATTGGTAGCCGTTTTGGCCAATCAAATGGGGGGATTTTTTCCAGAAATCAAATCGCAACAACAATTGGTTACGAATGTGATTCGGGAAGAAGAAGCATCGTTCTTAAGAACTTTAGACCAAGGATTACAGTTACTGGAAAATGTAGTTACCGAAACTAAAGGAGCAACAGTTTCAGGAGTTAAGGCTTTTGAATTATACGATACTTTCGGATTTCCAATTGACTTAACCGCATTGATTCTTAGAGAAAAAGGATTCGAACTTGACGAAGCAGGTTTTAACACGGCCATGCAAGCTCAAAAAGCCCGTTCCCGCGCCGCATCAGAAGTTTCTACCGAAGATTGGTCTGTATTAATTCCCGGAAATGTAGAAACATTTGTAGGGTACGATCAATCCGAAAGTGATGTAAAAATCACTCGCATCCGTAAAGTTGACAGTAAAAAAGACGGGGTTTTATACCAAATCGTTTTAGACAATACACCATTCTATCCAGAAGGTGGAGGACAAGTGGGTGATAAAGGAACTTTGGTTTCTGCAAATGAAACCATTGAAATCATCGATACTAAAAAAGAAAACAACCTGATTTTGCATTTTGCCAAAAAATTACCAGAAAATGTAAACGCAGTTTTTACAGCCAAAGTAAATCAGGATTTAAGAAGTTTGTCTTCCAGAAATCACTCGGCTACACACTTAATGCACCAAGCGTTGAGAAGTATTCTTGGAACACACGTAGAACAAAAAGGTTCCTTGGTAAACCCAAACTATTTGCGTTTTGACTTTTCTCATTTTGCTAAAATGACGGAAACCGAATTGCAACAAGTAGAGGATTTTGTAAACGCAAGAATCCAAGAGCAATTGCCGTTAATTGAAAGAAGAAATATTCCAATTCAACAAGCTTTAGAAGAAGGCGCAATGGCCTTGTTTGGTGAAAAATACGGAGATAATGTCCGTGCCATAAAATTTGGTGAAAGCATGGAATTATGCGGAGGAATCCACGTGAAAAACACGGCTGAAATCTGGCATTTCAAAATCGTTTCAGAAGGAGCGGTTGCTGCGGGGATTCGTCGTATCGAAGCCATTACAAGTGATGCCGTTAAAGCACATTTTGCATCGTATGAAAACACATTGAATGAAGTGAAAACAGCTTTGAAAAATCCTCAGGATATTTTGAAAGCCGTTCATTCGATGCAGGAAGAAAATGCCAAATTATCCAAACAAATTGAGGCTTTGGTGAAAGACAAAGTTAAAATTTTGAAAGCGGGTTTAACAGCAGAAATACAGGAAATAAACGGCATACAATTCTTAGCAAAACAAGTAGATTTAAATCCGGAAGGAGCAAAAGATTTGGCTTATGAATTAGGGAATTTGGGTAAAAATGTATTCCTTGTTTTGGCTACAGCCGACGAAGAAAAACCAATGTTAACCTGTTATATTTCTAAAGAATTAGTTGCTGATAAAAACCTAAATGCTGGGCAAGTAGTTCGTGAACTGGGTAAATTTATCCAAGGTGGCGGTGGCGGACAACCATTTTTTGCGACAGCAGGCGGGAAGAATGTAGCTGGAATTCAGCAAGCTTTGGAGAAAGCGGTTGAGTTTATAAAGTAGATCAAATTTATTTTTTATAAAAATAAACCCTTTTAGGACTTATGTTCTAAAAGGGTTTATTTTTGTTCAATACCTTGTTTTATAGTATTTGCATGGCGTTGCAATTAGATTTTAAAATAGTAGTTTAACTGAAATATAGAGATTGTAACGATGAATATTGTAGCTTTTATTTTATTTTTCTAGGTTTGAATGATGTAGTGCCAAGAGCTTAGATAAAGGCGATACGATTTATTTAGTATAATGAAAAAAAGAAAAAACATATTTTTGGTATTATCAATTTTTGTATTGACACTTTATTCGTGTTTAAATGATACCGACGATAGTATAAAATTACTAAAAAAGATAGTTGCTACTTCAGCAGATGGAAATTCAGCAACAACTTTGTTTACTTATAATGAGAATAAAATTGTAAGTATTGATGGGGTTGAGAAACATGTTGATTTTACGTATGCCGATGGTTTGATTTCGAAAACAGTAACGTTAAATAAAACAAATCAACTTCTCGAAACTATAGAATATACGTATGTTGTTGGTCAATTGGTGCGTACAAAGTCTCTTGACAATTATATGATAAATTACATTCATAATTCAGACGGAACTGTTTCTTATGAAAAATTAGCTATTAATTCAGGGAACCAAGAAGTGAAAATGTATCATGGAATTTTGTATTTCCAAAACGAAAATTTCATCAAAGACGAAAGAATATTAGATAATACTGCATCTGGTGTTTTGTCAAAATACAGCGTAAGCTTTGATTATGATTCTAAACACAATCCATTATATAATGTATTGGGGTATAAAAAGCTGTTAGATTATAACGAAGGAATCTCATCGAATAATAGCTTGATAAGTACAGTAATTGCAAGTGTTTCTAAAGACGACCAGATAATATCATCCGCTAAATTTTATAAAAAAACCTTTACATACGATTTAGATAATTACCCAAAGGAAGAGATTTCAGAAAATGAAAAGACGGTTTATTTGAAATCACAGTATTTCTACTAAGAAATCAATTAGTTGATAAGAATTAAAAATACAATTCAGAACTTAAATATGCTCTAAAGATATTTGAATTTTTTGTACAATTAATAGTGTTAAATATTTTTTTTGCTTTTATTTGTAAAAAAATAAACATGAAGAAATTAGCTTTAGGATTAATTACTTTTATGATGATAGTGTCATCTTGTTCCAAAGAAGACGCATTGAATCAAGATACTATTTTATTAAAAAAATACACTTCTACTATGGCTAATGGCCAAATTTTTACAAACACCATAACTTATAATGAAAATAAAATAGTTGATTTAACTCAACAAGAAACTGGTAATAAATGGGTTTATACTTATACAGGAAATTTAATCACAAAAGTTAATGTTTACAATGATATTGGGACCTTAACTTGGACTATTAATTATTTTTATAATAATGACAATTTAGTTACGATTGAAACTGTTGGTTCACTTGCGCCTACAATTATTGGTAGAGCTACATACACTCATAATAGTGATTCAACAATTAATGTTGTATACTCTGAAGTTGATTCAATTACAAATCAAGAGACAATAAGAAGCTGGTTCAGTAAATATTATTTTGCTAATGGTAATCTTGTAAAAAAAGAAAGTACAGATAATAATGGAAGTTTGTACACTGGTAAAAACACGTATTAGTTTGACGTAAAAAATAATCCGTTTAAAAATGTTCTAGGATTTAATAAAATACAAGAAGATGACTTTAATGTTTCTGTTAATAATATAATTGGAGGTGTTTTGTCTAATAATCAAGGAGGTTCTACGATAAGAAAAAACAGTTATTTATATAATGCAGATGACTTTCCGGTTGAGAGAAAAGTTTATAGTGATGAAAATTTATTACTTACTACTCAATTTTTCTACGAGTAAACTTTTTTAGTTTGTAAAAGTTGGTTAACCCTTTCAGAGTTTAAAATTCTGAAAGGGTTTCTTGATTTTAGGTTTTTAAATACCAATGAAAAAAGAGTTAAATCCCATTTATTTCACTAAAATTATTCAAATTTGTAGTAAATAAAATAACAATGCAATTCAGAACTCAAATTCCCATTTCTAAAAGTAATTATCCAATAGATTATAATTCTACCATTATGTCTTTAGGTTCTTGTTTTGCGATAAATATGGCGGATAAACTGGACTATTTTAAGTTTCAAAATAGCTGTAATCCATTTGGTATTTTGTTTCATCCTTTAGCGATTGAAAAGCTGATTGATTTTGCAGTTTCTGGAAAGCAATTCAATGAAAACGATATTTTTTTTCATAATGAACGTTGGCATTGTTTTGATGTACATTCGGATTTGAGTAATTCAAATAAGGAAGAATTATTAGCATCTTTAAGCGCGATACTCGAATCAACAAAACAGCAATTACAAGAAGCTTCTCATGTTATTATTACATACGGAACCTCGTGGGTGTATCGAAATATTGAAAGTGATGCGATTGTTGCGAATTGTCATAAAGTACCGCAGAAGCAATTCAAGAAAGAATTACTTTCGTTTGAAGAGAATAAAGAGAGTATCATAAATACGATTAAATTAATCCATTCAGTTAATCCTAGTCGCAATATCATTTTCACGGTTTCACCAGTGCGACACATCAAAGATGGTTTTGTCGAAAATCAATGGAGTAAAGCGAACTTGATTTCGGCTATTCATAATGTTTTGAATACTGAACACTGCAAACTGAACACTGCATATTTTCCTTCCTATGAAATCATGATGGATGAGCTTCGTGATTATCGGTTTTATGGAGAAGATATGTTGCATCCCAATCAAGTGGCAATCGATTATATCTGGAAGCGTTTCAAGGAAACTACCATTTCTGAAACTGCTTTTTCTACAATGGAAGAAGTAGAAAGTATTCAAAAAAGTCTTTCACACAAGCCTTTTAATCCTGATTCCGAAAGTCATTTGAAGTTTGAGTCCAAACTTCGAGATAAAATAACTAAATTGGAAAAACAATATTCATTCATGAAATTTTAATTATGCTTAGAAAAATAGGTATTGGAATAGGAGTTATTGCCGGAATATTTTTATTATTCAAATTTTGTGACTTTAAGAAAAATGATGATGATGACATCAGTTACAACACAAATCTTATTCAACAACAAATTGTAAACGTAGGGAAACTTGTGGTTACCGAAGGACATTTCTCAGAAGTGATTACCTATAAAAATCAACAGAAATATTTACTAGATATGCTTTCTTTCGAGAAAAAAGCCCTAGTTATTGTTAATGCTGATGTTACTGTTGCGTATGATTTGCATAAAATGAAGTACGATATTGATGAAAAAAATAAAACTATCACAATTGTAAGTATTCCAAAAGAAGAAATAAAAATCAGTCCTGATATTCAATTTTACGATGTCGAACAAAGCAAATTGAATCCGTTTACAGGAGATGATTACAACAAAATCAATAAGTCAGTTAAAGCGAATTTAGCCAAGAAAATAGAAAAATCGTCATTAAAAACGAATGCTCAAAATCGCTTAATTAGTGAATTGTCCAAAATATTGATTCTGACGAATACCATGGGTTGGAAATTGCAGTATGAGGGAAAAGTAATTGAGAGTGAAAAAGATTTTGGGCAAAAAATAAAACTTTAGATGAAATTCGTGTTTGAATTCAAACTAAATTTCTTTTAAAATTTAATAACCGCAAATTCGCTAAATAATTTGCGACCCGAGCGGAAGCGAACAGGCGAAGCAATTTGCGGTTATTTTTTATTGTAATCCTATGAATCAAAGAATTGTTTAATAAAATTTTACGCTTTCTCTTTGTCAAAAATCAAATCCAAACCGCCAGCAATCAAATGTGCTACTTCGGGTCTTTTTTCTTTTAAATTTTCAAGATAAGCGATAACTTCCTGTAACAGTTGCGGTTCGTTTCGGTCTCTCAAAAGTTCCGTGATTTCAACTGCTAACAACCAGTCATTTGGGTGATTGGTGTGTAATTTATCAAAAATGGGCGCTAAAGAAGTATGCATGTCTTTGGATTCCCTTATCATTAGAATCGTTTGATATAAAATCTCTAAATCGTCGCGTTCTGCGGTATGTTTTGCCTTGATGGTTTTACTTGTAGGAACATGTGAAATCAAATCAAAACTATTCACATCAGCAGGACCTGAAAAAGCCGAAATCACCTTTTTTCCTATCGCCATATCGTAATTGCCCCATTGCGGTTGAAACAAAACAGTTTTTCTATGAGTTACGGTACAGTTTTTTAAACTGATTAAAATAATCTCGCCGTGCAGGTTTCTGGAACCAGTTATAATTTCTCCTTTTACGACAATATCACCTTCAAACTCTAGTGTTACACTTTGATTT
This sequence comes from Flavobacterium algoris, assembly GCF_048158525.1. Classification (NCBI taxonomy): domain Bacteria; kingdom Pseudomonadati; phylum Bacteroidota; class Flavobacteriia; order Flavobacteriales; family Flavobacteriaceae; genus Flavobacterium; species Flavobacterium algoris. Next base: position 12,173 of record NZ_JBLNKT010000034.1, on the reverse strand, counting down.
TCAGTGATGGAATAAGCGCTTAAATCTCTTGGACTCATGTCTTCTATAGCGAGATTGATACCTTTTAATTTTCCAATAGGACTTCCAAAGCCTTCCGGATGTTTGATTGTTCCATGACCCACTAATTCTTTTTCTCTATACGATAAGGCAGTTTTTCCTGTCGTTTGGATATAAACGGGTTTTCCTTCTTCTTCAATAACATTGGTAAACACACCCGAAATCTGAATTCCGGTACTCAGTTCAATAGTTCCTAAAGCATTGGAATGAATCAATTTATTAATTCCTGATAATCCGCCAGTTCGTAATGCCATTTTATTGGCAAACTCTTCCAAAACCAAGCTTAAATAAGCAAAATCTGGAGTGACATAAAGTTGCGGTTGCAGTTTTGTAATGTCAAAACTTTGGTTAGCTGCTGATAGGTCGTAAGGGATTTTCTTCACATTATCCGTCATGCACCACGCACTTTCGCCAATAGAAGAAAGTAGTCCAGCACCATAAATTTTCGGATTCCCGATAGTTCCTATCAAACCATATTCAACGGTCCACCAATGCAGGTTTCTGATTTGTGCCATTTCCGATAATTCGCCCATATTGTTCTGCAAATCTTCCACTGCTTTTTCGGCAGCATCAATATCGGTTTGTGGTGTGTCTTCTGCCTCTTTCAAAATAGAAAGCAGTCGGATGGCTTCATACATTTGGTAATCTTTGTTCGAAGAAATCGCTTTACAGCCTATTTCTCCAAAACGGCGTAAATATTCCGCATATTCTGGATTGGCAATAATGGGCGCGTGACCGGCACCTTCGTGAATAATATCTGGTGCTGGCGTGTATTCTATATGTTCGAGTTGACGAATATCGGAAGCAATTACGAGTACATTATAGGCTTGAAATTCCATGAAAGCATTTGGCGGAATAAATCCGTCCACTGCCACGGCAGCCCAACCTATTTCAGTCAGAATGCGGTTCATACCGTACATGCTTGGAATGTGGTCAATCTCGATTCCTGTTTTTTTCAATCCTTCGAGGTACGAACTATGCGCTACTTTCGAAAGGTAATTCACGTTTTTTCGCATCACATAACGCCAAACCGCTTGATTTATAGGCGTGTAATCACTATAGTCTTGAGGTTTGATAAATTGCTTTAAGTGCTTTGGTAATCGGTCTAATAACGGATTACTTTCAATAGTTGCGTTCATTTCGAAATCGTTGTAGTTATCCTGTAAAAGTACAAATTTAAGGAGCTATTTCCAGCTTTTCATTACAAGTTTTTACAAACCCGTTTGTTTTTCTAAAGTTCATAAAAGAGCTTCCTCCGGTCGCTTTTTATAAACAAGAAAAACCAAAACGGCTTTCGCAAAAAGCTTTTCATTGCTATCTTGGCTAGGGAGTTGGGGATTGATTGATGTTTTTCGGATTTACTATTCCACCAACTCAAACACCAAAACCTGCGTTTTTTGCATCTCAGAAAAATTATTATCTGAAATAAAAATAATGGATGGGTGACCATTAGCCAATTTTGGTCCAAAAGTAAGTCCTTCGATATTATCAATAAAAATCCCCAAATCATCCATGTTCAGCATCAGTTTTTTGGAAGCTAATTCAAAATTTTGGTTCTTCAACGAACCGTAGTTTTTAACATTAGTTACTTTTTTCAAATCACATAAATAAACTTTAACCGTGCAAGCTTGTGCGCCGGTAGAATAAGAGCGTTCTACAACCAGCAATTGGTTTTTACGATAATATTGAATCGCCGAAACTCCATTTATGGCAAAAGCATCTTTTGGATTGGGTTCATGTGCGATTGCATCTAGTCTGTATGCGTATTGATTCGTATTCTTTTTGGTTTTGAGATTAAATTGATACAATCTGATTAAAGCTCCTTTACTCGTATTGGCTTGGTTGTCGTCTTCAAATAAAGGTTCTTCAATGTTCGTGTAAATGTTTTTGTATTTTGTGTCAAAAGTAATCCCTTCTAAAGTCCCATTATTTCTAGGGCCTTTTTCGGCTTTTTGCATTTCTAAATTCGCTGGCAATTTGGCTTTGCCAAGAAAATTACCTTTTAAATCTATAAAATTAATAGAAGGGTTTTGTAAAATTAATTTATCTGGAGTAACTATACGAGCGCCTTCGCTACTCCAAACTAAGGAGTTGGTTTTGGGATTGAATCGAATATCTTCAGGGTCGGCTGCTGTTGTTGGGTTAGTATTCCAGTTGCCAAAACTTTTTCCGGTTTCATTTTTTAAAGTAGTGACGCTTTGAAAATTGATACTTTCTAATTTGTTTTCGACTAACCGAATTTTTGCAGTGTAAAACCGGGAATCGTTAAAAGCGGATCTATCATCACTTATTAGGTAGTAAAGGTCGTTTTTTGGATCATAATCGATTCCGGATAAACCACCAACCTTAGTGTCTTGAAAAGTTTCATTAAAAGGAATTTCAAGTGAACTGATAAATTTTAAACTGGGAGTCGGTTTGTTTTCGGCAGTTTGTTTTAAATTGGAACAAGAAAGCAGGATAGCTTGTAAAACAAAGAGAATTAGAAATTTACGCATACTTTATTTAGTATAATATTCGTGTGGCTTTTAGTTGAATTGTATTTTGTTTCAAAGATACTGGTTATCGAAAAAAAGTTGATTGCTTAGTCTTTAATAATTAGTTAAGGATTTAATTTTTTTCGGCATTCCTGAAATACTCAATTTTATAATTGAACATTTCAGCCATATTCTTGGCACGTATTTTCGCTTCTTCGGCTAATGGTCCTACAAATAAACTATCGGTAGTTTCAATGAAAATTTCCATCCAGCGCTCAAAGTGTTCTTTAGAAACTGGTAATTGTTTGTGAGGAGGAAATGGACTGCCGGAATAAGAGTGAACTTCGAATAAAATAGTTTGCCAAAAGCGATACATTTTTTCTAAATGTTCTGGCCAGCGGCTGCCTATTTTTTCGTTGAATATTGGTCCAATAAATTGGTCTTTTTGAACTTTAGAGTAAAAAGAATCAACAAGTAATTTGATATCTTCCAAAGTTGTAATGTCGGTAAGGATTGCCATAATTTGGTATAAAAAAGCCTACGCAAAGGTAGGCTTTATGTTTAAATTTATCTTCAGCTATTTTGCTTTAGGCGGGAATTGCTCTAAAATTTTAGCCACAAATTCATTGATTTGTTTTTCTTTCTCTTTTCGGTTTTGAGTCAAATACCCTACGCCTTCACCTTCCCAAACCAATTCTTTTTTCTTGGCATCAATTAAATCAATATAAAGAGTGCCTTCAGTTGAAGTAGAAACATAGGTACGACCTCCCCATAAATAAGGATTCCATCCCCATCCCCAACCATAACCCCATCCTGCGTTATATTGGCTAACATCTACTTGTTCTCTTTCTTTGGTTAAAATATTAATAAGTAAATCAGGTGTTTCACTCTTAGTCATTCCTTTTTTGCTCAATTCATTGTCAATAGCATGAAGAATTCTTTTCTTGTCTAATTCTGAAACTTCGACTCTATCGATACCTCTTCTATGAAATGCATAGGTTTTGTATTGACTAAAATCTGCATTTTTATCAAAATCGGAATATACTTTTACGGAACTGCAAGAGGCTACTATAAGAAGTAGTACTACTGGAAGGAGTTTAATTGCTTTCATGACTTAGTTGTTTGATTACTATTTTTTTATTAAATATGTGTTCAAATTTTTAAAAATCCAATAAATTATCTGCCACTATATTAGGGATGGTAACTTTCAACAAAGGTTGCGTCTCCATCGCCCTTTTTATTGCAAATAATGCTCCTTCGTTTCGTGCCCAGCTTCTTCTTGAAATTCCGTTATTGACATCCCAGAAAAGCATTGATTCCAAACGTCTTGAAGCTTCCTTAGTACCATCAAGAACCATACCAAATCCCCCGTTAATTACCTCTCCCCAGCCAACGCCGCCGCCATTGTGAATCGAGACCCAAGTTGCCCCTCGAAAGCTGTCGCCAATGACGTTTTGTATCGCCATATCAGCAGTAAAACGGGAGCCATCATAAATATTAGACGTTTCTCTGTACGGAGAATCTGTCCCGGAAACATCATGGTGATCCCTGCCTAAAACGACAGTTCCAATTTCGCCTTTGGCAATAGCCTGATTAAATGCTTCGGCAATTTTTACACGGCCTTCGGCATCCGCATAAAGGATTCGCGCTTGAGAACCCACAACGAGTTTATTTTCCTGAGCGCCTTTTATCCACTGGATATTATCCTGCATTTGTTGTTGAATTTCTTCGGGAGCAGTTTTTGCCATTTCTTCCAGAACTTGGCAAGCAATTAAATCTGTTTTGGCTAAATCTTCAGGTTTTCCCGAAGCACAAACCCATCGGAAGGGACCAAAACCGTAATCAAAACACATAGGCCCCATAATATCTTGTACATAACTGGGATACCTGAAATCAATATTATTTTCGGCCATAACATCGGCACCTGCACGGGAAGCTTCCAGTAAAAAAGCATTTCCATAATCAAAGAAATAGGTTCCTTTGGCAGTATGTTTATTGATTGCAGTCGTATGGCGTCGTAATGTTTCCTGTACTTTTATTTTGAATAAATCAGGATTGTTAGCCATCATTTCATTCGCTTCTTCAAAGGAAAGGTCAGCAGGATAATAGCCACCAGCCCAAGGATTATGTAAGGAAGTTTGATCGGATCCTAAATCGATAGGAATGTTTTCTTCGTCAAATTTTTCCCAAATGGCTACCACATTTCCGAGATAACCGATAGAAACCGTTTCTTTATTGGCTTGCGCCAAAGTGACTCTTTTTACTAATTCATCTAGATTTTCAACGATCTCATTGATCCAGCCCTGATGGTGCCGAATGTGGGTGATTTTTGGGTTTACTTCGGCACAAACGGTAATGCAACCTGCAATATTACCGGCTTTAGGTTGTGCGCCACTCATTCCGCCCAGTCCTGAGGTTACAAATAAACCGCCCTTTGGACTGCGTTTTATTTTTCGAAAACCATTCAAAACGGTGATTGTTGTTCCGTGTACAATTCCTTGCGGACCAATGTACATATAGCTTCCGGCAGTCATTTGTCCGTATTGAGAAACGCCTAATGCATTCATTTTTTCCCAATCATCGGGCTTGGAATAATTAGGAATCACCATTCCGTTTGTCACTACAACTCGGGGCGCTTCTTTGTGGGAAGGGAATAATCCCATAGGATGGCCGGAATACATGGTCAATGTTTGCTCATCGGTCATTTCAGATAAGTATTGCATCGTCAATAGATACTGTGCCCAGTTTTGAAAAACGGCTCCATTCCCACCATAGGTAATCAATTCCTGCGGATGTTGTGCCACGGCATAATCTAAATTATTTTGAATCATCAACATGATTGCTTTTGCCTGTTCACATTTTCCGGGATATTCAGCAATAGGTCGCGCATACATTTTATAATCTGGACGAAAACGGTACATATAAATGCGACCATACGTTTCTAATTCGTCTGAGAATTCTTTGATTAATTCAGCGTGATGTTCTGGTTCAAAATACCGTAGGGCGTTGCGTAACGCGAGTTTTTTTTCATCAACAGAAAGGATTTCTTTTCGCTTTGGAGCGTGATTAATATCCGTTTCGTATGGTTTTGTTTCTGGTAAAACCAAAGGAATTCCTTGTTGTATTTGTTCTTGGAAAGTCATTTTTGATGTTATTCGTTAATTTTTTATGTGTAATTTTAAAAGAAAAGTATCTCGACAGGATACCATTTTAGTTTTAAAAATACACTAAGGATAACGAATATCCGACCTGTGGTAGGATTTATGAATTTTGATTCTATATTTCTGTAAACAAATATCCATTTAGTTTTTTGTTGGTGTTTTAGTGAAGAATTGACGTTCTCTTTATTTCTGCTATCTGTAACCTAAATATGGACTACTTTTTATTTGTGCCTGTTTTTTTATCAAAACCATACGGACAATGACGACAGCCACTTTTACAACAATACCCTCGTTTTAAATGGTGTTTTTCAGTGAAACACTTATAACCTTCTGGTGTGTAATAGAAATCTTCCCCTTCTATTAAATTATTTTCATTACTTTGCTCTATCATACTTGGGATTATTCTATTGTAAATGCCATTGCGATTGTTTTAATGAAGAAAAGAACTCAATCGATTGAGTTTTTCATTAAATAGAACCAATTTATCAGTACAAATTTATAAATTTTATAGCGAATGTTTCTAATTGTTGCTAAATATTTAATTCCAAAAGGATATCGTGGATTGGCCGCATTCCCCTTTGTCTTTGTAAAATACCGTATTGATAAAGCAAATTCCGTTTTTGTTAATCACGAAAAAATACACCTGCGCCAACAATTAGAGCTCTTGGTGTTGCCTTTTTTTATTTGGTATTTTATAGAATATCTTTTTCGTTTGATTCAATATAAAAAAGCTGATTTAGCCTATAGAAATATCAGTTTCGAAAGAGAAGCTTACGCTAATGAAAAAGATTTAGAGTATTTGAAAAACAGATCTTTTTTACGATTTGCAAAATATCTTTCTCTATAAAATAGCAGTCACGAATCAGATTATAACTTTGGGAATTTAAGGACTCTTTTACTACTCCAGTTTGAGATTCAAAAAATATTAAATAATTAGTATTTTTAGCTTTTTCTGTCTAATATCGAAATTATTGAATCAAGTATATTTGGTTTTGTTTTTTAATTTAAATTGTAGGAAATTATATGTTTAAAATTAAAAAATATATATTTAAACGTTTTTTTTATACTTTTTATCGGCATTACAACTACTTGTGAACCTGTTTTTTTGTAACTTTAGATGAAATATTAAATGTTGGGTTTGGTTTTCTGACAAATGGGATTATAAACGCATCAGAAATTTTATTATTATTCCTAATAGCTTCATTTTCTATCATTAAAGATGTTATTACATCTAATGGAATTGCTCATTAAAAAAGTACAAATTAATTTAATACAGAAGCTTATGAACTCAAAATTACTTAAAAAAACACTATTGATTATTTCTGGAATTTTATTTCAGAGTAATATCAATGCGCAAATGTTTGTAAGTGCCAATACGAATGTATTTGTAAATAATGAAGTTGTTTATATAAAACAAGGCTTGGAATTAAATGCTGCGAGCAGTAATTTTTACTTAAGGAAAGATGCGCAGTTATTGCAAGCTTCTACCGTAGCAGGAGCTAATAAAGGAGTTGGAAACTTATCTGTTTTTCAAGAAGGGTCAACTAATAATTTCCAATTTAATTATTGGTGTTCCCCAGTGGGAGGGAATATTGCTACAGCAGGAAATTCTCCTTTTGGGATTACCCAACTTAAAGATATTGTAGATTTGACGAATAGCAATAATCCTACTATTTTAGCGATGAATAATTACAATGGTACAGCTAGTCCATTGGCAATTGCTCCTTTTTGGATTAATAAATTAGTAGCTTCATCAGGATATTCAAATTGGACTCAAGTTGGATCCGCTTCTAGTATAAATGCAGGAGAGGGATTTACGATGAAAGGGACTTCAGGAACAAATTTAACTACGGTAAATGGAGTTCAAAACAATCCGACAAGTCAACAACGATATGATTTTAGAGGAAAACCTAATGACGGAACCATTTCTATTAATGTATTAGATCAAGAATTCACATTGACGGGTAATCCGTATCCATCAGCAATAGATTTGTCTGCCTTTTTAACCGATGCAATAAATTGTACAGGGATTGCTTATTTCTGGGAGCAGGACAAAACGGTAAGTTCTCATTATATAGCAGATTACAAAGGAGGATATGGAACTTTTTCCCCAGTTTCTAGATCAGGGTCAGGTATTTATGTTCCGGCAACATTCTATTCTTATGATGGTTCCGGTAATGAGGGATCAAGTACTGGAACAGGTGGAATTTATGAAAGACGATTTAGTCCTGTGGGGCAGGGATTTATGATTGATGGAACTGCAAATGGAACAGTAGAAATGAAAAATAGTTACCGAGTATTTGTCAAAGAAGGAGCGTCAAATTATTCCCAATTTAATAAAAGTGCAAATCAAAATAAAACGAAAACCAATGGCGATTATTTGTCCAAAATTCAATCTGTTTCTGGTTTTGATTATACTAAAGTGAGTCTTTTACCAACACCACAAATTAGATTCAATACATTGATGAATAATCAAGGAGTTCGTCAACTTGCGCTGGCATTTATTCCTGAAGCAACTGATGGAGTTGATCGTGCAATGGATGCAATGTCCTCAAGTGATGATTCTCCAGCGGATGTTTACTTCGTATTAGAAGATACGGAGTATGTTATTGATGCCGTAAACTTTGATGTTGATAAGAGTATTCCAATTGGTTTTAGGAATGGAGATCAAGCCAATTATAAAATTACGGTTAAGGAAATTTTGAATTTTACTGAGGCAAACAATGTTTATTTACACGATAAGGTAGCAGATAAATATTTTGATATAAAAAATGATTTCCATGAATTGACATTGCCTGCTGGGGTCAATAATACACAATTTGAAATTACTTTTAAAAGTAATTCTACTTTAGGGGTTAAGGATTTAGCTAGTGAGAGTTTTGTGGTCTATCAAAATAATTCAACTAAAAATTTGACAATCAATAATCCATTGTTAATAGATCTTGCTACTTGTGGTTTGTATGATGTAGCAGGAAAATTAATTTTCAGTAAAAAAGATTTAGGAGTGAATTCCTCGTATAAATTTTCTACATCGGGTCTTGGCGATGGTATTTATATTGTTAAGTTATCGACGAAAGACAATATTGAGGTGGGTAAAAAAATTATCATTAGAAATTAAATTCCAGAAATAAATAGAAAACGAAAAATGCAATCTGTGAGGATTGCATTTTTTATTATATATTAATTTTACCTTTGTAAAAAATATTTAGTTTGAATCAACAGGTAACGATATCATTTCCAAATTCAATTTCAGTGTATATCAAACGAGAAGATTTGATTCATCCATTTGTTTCGGGAAATAAGTTTAGAAAGTTGAAGTATAATTTGCTTCAGGCGAAAGAGAATAATGAGGAAACACTATTGACTTTTGGAGGTGCTTTTTCAAATCACATCGCAGCAGTCGCTTTTGCAGGAAAAGAAAAGGGATTCAAAACTATTGGGATTATTCGAGGAGAAGAATTAGAAGGTAAAATTTCAGAAAATCCAACTTTATCATTCGCTCAAAACTGCGGAATGCAATTGGAATTTGTTTCCAGGGAGGAGTATCGCTTGAAAAGTGAGATCTCATTTTTAGAAAAATTAAAAACAAAATTCGGCAATTTCTATCTTATTCCAGAAGGAGGAACCAATGAATTGGCCATCAAGGGCTGTCAGGAAATTCTAACTGAGGACGATGCTGAATTTGATTATATCTGTTGTTCAATAGGAACAGGTGGAACCATTTCAGGAATTATAAACAGTGTTTTACCGCATCAAAAAGTTTTAGGATTTCCAGCTTTAAAAGGTGATTTTTTAAAAGATGAAATTCGTAATTTTGCCCAAAATGAGAATTGGGAATTAATTACGGACTATCATTTTGGAGGTTATGGAAAAGTAAATTCAGCATTAATCGATTTTATTAATCGGTTTTATGCCGAAAATCAAATTCCTTTGGATCCTATTTATACAGGAAAGATGGTTTTTGGCGTTATAGATTTAATACAGAACAACTATTTTCCGGCTCAATCAAAAATTTTACTAATTCATACTGGTGGAATTCAAGGAATTCAGGGAATGAATATGAAATTAAGAAACAAACAATTACCAACAATCAATATCAATGTTTAAAAAAATTCTACTGCTTTTTATACTATTATTTTTGGTAGGCTGTAAAGCCACAAAACCGGTTATTATAACTACAAAAAAAGTTCCGGTAAAACCAAAATCACAAGTAGTTAATACTACTAAAAAGCCTAATATAGCGAAACCGTTATATGCAAAACCTGAAAAGCAAGAACAAAATAATCAAGAGACGGAAGTAATTGTTTCCACATCAAAAACAGTGGTTACTAATGAAGTGATTAAAGCTTATATTTCTCAATTCAAAGATATTGCGATGGGGAATATGAAGAATTATGGCATTCCTGCCAGCATTATTTTGGCCCAGGGAATTTTAGAATCGGGTGCTGGAGTAGGCGATTTGGCTATAAGTGCCAATAATCATTTTGGTATAAAATGTCACGAAGGATGGACTGGAGAAAGTGTGAGGCATGATGATGATTCTGAACAGGAATGCTTCAGAAAATACAATTATCCATCGGAATCGTTTAAAGACCATGCTATATTTCTAACTGGTAGAAGTAGATATGCTAAATTATTTGCATTACAAAAAGGAGATTATAAGGCTTGGGCCAAAGGATTAAGAACAGCAGGTTATGCAACAGATCCAAGATATCCTGATAAATTGATTTCCTATATTGAACGCTATAATTTGCATCAATATGACAATCAGGTTTTAGATGTAAATTATGTGTCGAATGAAAAACAATTGGTAGAAGAATTGACATTAGAAACTAAAAAATCAAAAAGAGAAGATTTAGCTTTATATGAAGTTCAAAAAGGAGATACTTTTTATTCTATTTCGAAGAAATTTAACCTAATGGTGGATGAATTGAAAAGGATCAATAATCTTTCGAATAATATACTTTCTATTGGGCAAAAACTGATAGTGAAATAATTTAAAAAATAATCATAACTCAAAATTTATAAATGTTATATACAAGAAGTAGTCAGCTCTTTGCTGAAGCAGAAAAAGTAATTCCAGGAGGAGTAAATTCACCAGTAAGAGCCTTTAAAGCGGTAGGTGGAACTCCAATTTTTGTTAAAAGTGCCAAAGGTGCTTATATGTATGATGAAGATGGAAACCGTTTGATTGATTACATCAATTCATGGGGCCCAATGATTTTAGGACATGCTTTTGAGCCGGTTGTACAAGCCGTGATTGAGAAAGCTAAATTGGGAACTTCTTTTGGAATGCCCACAGAATTAGAAACTCAAATTGCAGCTTTGGCAGTTTCTATGGTTCCTAATATTGATAAAATTAGATTTGTAAATTCAGGAACTGAAGCTTGTATGAGTGCGGTAAGACTCGCTCGTGGATTTACTAAAAGAGATAAAATAATCAAATTTGCAGGTTGTTATCACGGTCATTCGGATTCATTTTTGATTCAGGCTGGAAGTGGAGCAATTACTTTTGGAACACCAAACAGTCCTGGAGTAACTGCTGGAACTGCCAAAGATACTTTGTTGGCACGTTACAATGATTTAGAGAATGTAGCAGCTTTAATTACAGCTAATAAAAATGAAATTGCAGCTATTATCGTAGAGCCTGTTGCTGGAAATATGGGTTGTATTCCGCCAAATAAAGGTTTTCTAGAAGGCTTGCGCCAATTGTGTACTGACAATGGAATTCTGTTGATTTTTGATGAGGTGATGACGGGATTCAGACTTGCCAGAGGTGGTGTTCAAGAATTATTCAATATAACTGCTGATATAGTTTGTTTCGGAAAAGTAATTGGAGGAGGTTTGCCGGTTGGTGCTTTTGCTGCCCGTGCCGAAATTATGAATTATCTGGCACCATTAGGTCCAGTTTATCAAGCAGGAACTTTATCTGGAAACCCGTTAGCAATGGCAGCAGGATTAGCAATGTTACAATCGTTAGATACGGATCGTGCTATTTTTCAAAGATTAGAAGAAAAAACTGCCTATTTAGCTGCAGGCATGGAAAAAGTTTTGAAAGCAAATAATGTTGTTTTTACGATAAACAGAATTGGTTCGATGGTTTCAGTACATTTTGATGCTGCTCCGGTAGTCGATTTTCAATCTGCTGCAAAAGGAGATAATGAAACCTTCAAAAAATTCTTTCATGGATTATTACAGGAAGGAATTTATATTGCTCCATCCGCTTACGAAACCTGGTTCATCACTGATGCACTAACGTATGATGATTTAGATTTTACAATTCAAGCTGTAGATAAGGTTTCTAAAACTTTTTAATTATAAAAAAAACTTCCGGCTTAGACCGGAAGTTTTATTATTTAGAATCTTGTCCCGTCCTGAAATAGCGATACACAAAAAAGATCGTTATGGAAGAAAACATAAATTATGTAAAACGCACCCAACGCGATTACAGTATGTCTTTAAAGCTTCAAATTGTTAGAGA
>NZ_JBLNKT010000033.1:0-41264 GCF_048158525.1 Flavobacterium algoris | reverse complement strand
AAAAATCAAACCTTCCTCAATATTTCGGTTTTTAACCGACATTTTCCAAGCCTTAAGCGAGGTTTCATCTGTACTCATTCCATCGCTTAAACTCCAACCTATGATTTTTCTATCGTATAAATCCATAAAGTTGTCAGGTATACAAATCCCTCTTTGGTTTGAATATAGGTGATATCAGAAACCCAAGCTTTTGAAGGCATTTTTACAATAAACCCTCTGTTTAATATATTTTCAAGGATTAAATAATTATGATTGAGTTGGTCGTTACTTTGAATTTCTTGCTTAATTTACTTCGTAAGCCTAGCTGTTTCATATATTTTGCTACACTAATTGCTTCGCCTGTTCGAGCAAAGCTCTCGGGTCTTGAAATTTTATAACCAATACTCCTAAGTTCTAATGTTATTCTAGGACTTCCGTATCGTTGTTTGGATTTAAAATAAATCAATGTTATCTTTTCTTTTATGGCGATTTTTCGTTGCTGTCTTGCACTGATTGTTTGTTTTTTCCATCGGTAATAACTTCCACTACTCACTTGTAGAACTTTGTACATTTTTTCAATCGGGAATACTTGTTCATTGTTTTTAATGAAACTATAAATCATCGACCGCTCTTGGAAAAAATGCCGATTGCTTTTTTTAATATATCGCGCTCTAACGCGGCATCTTTGAGTCTTTTCTCCAGTTCGTGAATTTTTTCCTGTTCGGAACTTAGTTTTAAATTCCCTTTTCCTGGAAAACTTCCCTCTCCAAACTCCTCGAACTCTTTGCGCCATTTGTACAACTGTGGTGCTGTTACTCCCAGCTCTCTGGCCAATTCTGATATGTTTGTTCTCTCATAACTCAATTGGACGGCTTTTTCTTTCAAAGCTTTGTCATAAATTTTGCGCACTTGTTTCATACATTAAAATTAAGATTATTTCTTAACTTTCTGTGATGGCTAAGTTAGCATGTCCAAACCAAACTATTTAAGTAATTTAAGCGCCTTGTTTATGTATTTTTTTTCTTTATACACCGTCCTCTAGGCTCATCACCCTCGTGAAGCACAATTTCAGAATGTAGGAACTGTGCGGCCTCTGCTGAATCTTTCACTTTAGAAGCACAGCGTTCTAACATTTCCGCTTCAAACTCTGTCAATACACATTCCCTTATTCCGGCTTTCCGCCATTCAGATAAAGGTCGGCATCCTTTTAAAATTCTGCGAGCCAGCTTGAGTGCATCCAGCAGTGCTTGATTTGCCCCTTGTCCTTTGAATGGACTCATTGGGTGAGCCGCATCTCCAATCAGAGTTGCTTTTCCTGCTTTCGCTAGCAATTCTGAACTGAGCAATTCTCGGTCATACACAGGATAACCAGAAATCTGAGTTTCCAGAGTCGCCGCTAAAATCTGAGGTATAGGGTTGTGCCACTGTGTTCTACGACAGGCTTCTTCTTTGAGTGCCTGAGGACCTTTAGCACTTAACGCCTTAGCCTCTTTTTCTGGCATTGGGAAGCTAAGTTGCCACATCACCGATTCTGATGTATATGGCATTATGTAGATCCGCTCATTGCCATTGGCGGTTTGAAATACAGTGGCCGAGTCCAGTAAAGAACTATTAAGACCTTCGAGAATACTCAAAGGACAAATACCCAATATCACAATACAACCTAGATAACGCAGAGGAGTACTATCGGCACCAATCAGCAGCTTACGTACTGAACTACGAATACCATCTGCTCCAACCACAAGATCTGCCTTGGCGTTTTTTATCTTCCCGTCCACTTGAAAAGTCAGATTAACACCTTCACCCACGCATGCTGTAAAATCTACTAACTGGTGTCCCCATTGTACAGCGTCATGTCCGCCGAGCTGCTTAAGTAGGGCTAATCGTAAAGATTGCCGTGCAATATGCACATTTGTACGTTTTGAATACGTTTTTGCATCTGACTGTATCCACTTTCTGATTCCCCATTCACCGATTACTTTTCCTTCTGAGGTATGAACCACATGTCTTGTTGAAATCACTCCTTCTTCTAACGAGAAAATACCCAATCCTTCGATCGCTTTACTAGCTTGTTGCAAAGTGAGTCCATAGCCTTGAGATCGAGCATCGAAGTTGCTATCGCGCTCATAAAGGGTAAAAGGAATCCCGCGGTGCAAACAAGCCACAGCCAGAGCCACACCTCCTATACCACCACCAATAATAGCAACGTGTGGGTAGTTTTCTTTATCCGCCACAGGGTGACTATTAGAATTAAGCAAACCAGATCCGTTACAGTTCAAGCAGGAGTGTAGGTGACCTTTTGGAGGAACTGGAGCCGTCTCTTCGCCATTCGTTTTTTCAAATTGATTTAATGCCATTTGGTAGCGGAGTCGCGCTTTCTTGGTAAGCCCTCGGCTTTTTTTACCACGTCCTTGACATTCCGGACAAATAGTCCAGCTTGCTGCTTCATTTTCCACTTTTTTCACTTCCTCTTTATTTAACTTGATCTAGCTTCTCTCTATATGAAAACTTAGCAAACACAATTGACGCTGGGCTTAATAATAAAGTAGTGATTATGACTTTCATTACTGCTATATAATTTAACGAGAGAGATTTATAGTTTTCAGCGTTTTGCCGCTTGTGGCAGTTGCGTAACTTTAAGACAAAAGATTAGCGGTACAAAACTACTTTTTTCAAATTGAAATAGAAAGGATTTCTCAGAGCTATTTTATTGAAATTTTCTGCTGCTTTTAGATTAATTATCAACCAGACAAATCACAAAAGTGGTTTTTTTATCATCATTCCTATACGCAAGATAGCCGCCATGTGCCTCAACAATACTTTTGGACAACGTCAATCCAATTCCGGCACCTTCTTTTCGGGTGGTAAAAAATGGCAAGAATATTTTATTTTCTATTTCTTTTTCAATGCCTTTTCCTGTATCGGTAATCATAATAAAAATTCTCTTTTCTTTGACTTCTGCGGAAATAATAATCTGTTTATTTAGCGTTTGTTTCAAAGAATAAATGCAATTGGTCAAAAGATTAATCAATACTTGCTCCATTTGTTGTGGGTCAATATTGAGTCTGCGGTCGAAAGTAATCGTGTTTACGACTTCTATTTGCTCGTTTTTAAATAATGGAATCATAATTTGAAAACTGTTTTCAATCAATTTTGACAGTTCTATTATTTCTTTTTTTGGAGAAGGCAACATGGCCAGTTTTCGGTAACTTTCTACAAATTGTTGCAAATGGTCACTTCGTCTCAACATCGTGGCAACACTACTTTTCATATCGTCCAAATCTTCTGCTGAAATGGTTTCCTGCTGAACCAAATCCTGTAAATTCTGAGAAAGTGATCGAATGGGAGTAATCGAATTCAAAAGCTCATGTGAAATCACCTTCATTAGATTTATCCAAGCTTCTTTCTCTTTTTTCTCGATTACATTTTGAATCGAATCCAGTAAAACAATAAAATAATCCCGATTGTAAATTTCACTTCTCGAGGTTTGCATTACAAATGTTTGCGTGTCTTGTTGATTAACGCGTATTTCTAATGATGTTTTGATTTCCTGAAAATTCTGTTCCTCCATAATTTTACAAAGCGAAGGCAAATGATTTTTCAGATACTTCCATTTGGAGACTTTTGGCACATCAAAATGCTTGGAAAAATAGTCATTCATCAAAAAAATATTCCAGTCGTTTCCGTCTTTTTGCAGAATAATAATTCCCGTTTCGATATTGTTTAAAATAGAACGATAGACAATATCTTTTGAAACCTGTTCATTTTCTTTGTTTTTCAGCGTTTCATACAACTTGAATAAGTTGGAATAATTTTGATAAGATTTATGTTTTGAAAAATCCGAAGTAAAATCATTTTGCAAAATCGAAGTAATCGTTCTGTCATAAAGCAAAAAGGCATTTTTGATGTAAAAATAGATTTCAACTAGGAGCAGAAAAATGATAAGAAGACTAAATACTGCTGTAAAAACCAATTCTTTTTGAAAAAGAAAGATGGAAATTCCAGCAACGGAAAGAATAAAAATCAATCGAGCAAAAAGCAGTTGGTATATTTTCCAGGATGTAAACATATTAATTGGTGCTGATGTTATATTTTTCTAAACGACGGTATAAAGATGCTCTTGATAACCCCAATTCTTCAGCGGTTTTACTGATGTTATTGTTATTCTTAAACAGGATTTTTTCGATGGCAGATTTTTCTACAGCTGAAAGCTGAATATCATCTTGGTTATCCTCGTAAGTTGTTATTTGTTCCAAATCTAAATCGGAAACAGTAATATAATTGTTCTCACAAAGAATCACGGCACGTTCTATTCTGTTTTCCATTTCTCGAATGTTTCCGTTCCAAGCGTGCTTTGCTATTTGCTCCAATGCTTTTTCGTCAAAATAAATTTGCTCTCGAGAGTATTTATCAATCATTTTTTGCAAAAGATAGTGCGCCAAAGGGATTTTATCTTCGTTTCGTTCCCGTAATGGAGGCAAGATGATTTCCATAGTGTTGATGCGATAGTACAAATCTTCACGAAAATTTTTATCGGCAACTTCTTGTTTTAAATCCATGTTAGTAGCCGTGATAATGCGAACATTCAACGGTCTTGCTTTTGATTCTCCCAATCGGGTTACTGCTTTAGTTTGAATAACCTGCAAGAGTTTAGATTGCAAATGCAACGGAACATTTCCTATTTCATCTAAAAAAATAGTCCCGTTTTGAGCCATTTCAAAACGTCCGGGAGTGTCGATTTTAGCATCTGTAAAAGCACCTTTGGCATAACCGAATAATTCACTTTCAAAAATATTGGAATTCAACGAACCCAAATCAACATGGATAAAAGGATTATTTTTTCGCTCTGATTGGCTATAAATATGATTTGACAAAACATACTTACCAGTTCCGTTCTCTCCAAGTATTAAAACATTGGCATCGGTTTTGGCAACTTTATCTGCCAAAGAATACGCCTTTTTTATAACATCCGAATTACCAACGAAAAAATCATGGGAACTCTCAATAGTATTTGGTTTCTTTTGTTCTTTTCGACTTTTATCGACAGCTTGCTTAACAACGCTAAGTAATTTTTCGTTTTCCCAAGGCTTTAGAATATAATCAAAAGCACCCGCTTTTAAACCTTCCACAGCCGTTTCAACTTTACCAAAAGCGGTCATCAAAATAACAACGGTTTTTGGAGAAAGTGTTTTTATTTCTTTTAATAAATACAAACCTTCTTTTCCATCCTCAAATCCTATTCTGTAATTCATATCCAGCAAAACGACATCTATTGAGCTTTTTGCTAATAATTCAACTACATTTTTCGGGTTATTGAGCGTGTAAATGTTCTCAAAATACTTTTTAAGGAGCATTTTGGAAGCAAAAAGAATGTCTTCTTGGTCGTCTATAACTAATATTGAGGCATTGGTCTTCTTCATTACTGTTCGGTTTCGGACAAAAGGTGTTCAATAATGAACACCATTAAAATTGTTTTAAAAATAAAAACTTAAAAATAAGGCTGTTACAATGTTTAAGTTTTTGGCACGAAAATCTCTTTATGCTTATCAAATCATCAACAATGGACACCGTAATCACAGGTAAAACTAACAAAAATAAGTATCTTTTAATCGTATTGCCAATTATCTTACTTTTCGGGTATTTTGTCTTTACTTCCGCAACCAAAAAAAGAAGTTTGAACGTAAAAAAAGCTGAAATCACGATTAAGACGGTCGAAAATAATTTTTTTGAAGATTTCATGTCTTTTCAGGCAAAAGCAATTCCTTTAAACTCAATGTTAATTAATATCATTGAAGGTGGGGCCGTTCAGGAAATATTTGTCGAAAATGGAGATATGGTTATTAAAGGACAACCACTGGCAAGATTATACAATCCTAATGCAGAGCTAGCGTATATGCAACAGGAAACAGCGATTATCGAACAAATCAATAATTTGAACAAAGCCAAACTCGATTTAAGAAATCAAGAGTTGAATTTAGAGAAAGACTTGATTGCCATAGAACACGATTATCTCGATGCTAAAAATTTATTCGAATTAAATAAAAAACTTTTTGAACAAGAAATACTTTCTAAAAACGAATGGGAAAAGACCCAAGAGAACTACCGTTTTCAAAAGGAGCGCATGAACATCATCAAACAAAGTGTCAAAAAAGAAAAACTGGCAAATCAAATTCAGATTGGGCAACTCAACCAATCCATTGGTATCATGAACAAAAGTTTGGACATACTAAGGACTAACAAAAAGAATTTTCTAATTATAGCACCAATTTCCGGAAGGCTTTCTTCATTCGAACCGATACTTGGAAAAACGTATTCGCAAAACACGAGCATCGGTTTTATTGATGATAGAAAAGGGTATAAATTGGTAGCTGATGTCGATGAGTTTTATTTGGATAAAATTGCTGAGAAACAAAAAGGAACTGTGGATTTTGAAAACAAAGCCATCGAAGTTCAAATAACCAAAGTAATTCCTGAAATCAAAAATGGAAGGTTTCAAGTGGAATTGGATTTTGTTTCCTCCGAAAAACTGGATTTAAAACAAGGGTTGAGTTTTGGGGTAAAATTAAATCTGTCGGAAAAAACAAAGACGGTAGTACTTTCGAAAGGAAGTTTTAACGAAGAGACCAGCGGCAAATGGATTTTTGTACTCAATGGCAACAAAGCAGAAAGAAGAGAAATCAAACTGGGAAGAGAAAATCCATTGTATTATGAAGTACTTGGCGGATTAAAAGTAGGCGAAAAAGTAATCACGTCATCGTATAAAGATTATAAACTGGTAGAAATATTAAATTTAGAATAAGAAATAATTATATAAAATATCATCAATCAAAAAACGAATAATATTATGATTCAAATTAAAAGCCTTTCAAAAGTATTTAGAACTGAAGAAGTAGAAACTATGGCACTAGGTGAAGTTTCTTTAACCATTAATCAAGGAGATTTCGTTTCGATTATGGGACCATCAGGAAGTGGAAAATCAACTTTATTGAATATTGTTGGATTATTGGATAGCGCTTCGAGCGGAAGCTATCAGTTGTTAAACCAAGAAATGATTGGACTAAAAGAGAAAGAAAAATCGAAAGTCAGAAAAGAAAATATTGGTTTTATTTTTCAGAATTTCAATTTGATTGACGAGTTGTCAGTTTATGACAATATCGAATTGCCATTGATTTATAACAAAGTTCCTTCTTCGGAGAGAAAGAAAAAAGTAGAAGCAATCGCCGAAAAATTAGGAATCTCACACCGATTAAAACATTATCCACAGCAACTTTCCGGAGGACAGCAACAGCGTGTAGCAGTTGCCAGAGCTTTGATTAACGATCCGAAAATTATTCTTGCCGATGAACCTACGGGAAATCTTGACAGTAAAAACGGAAACGAAGTAATGGAATTATTGACAGATTTACATTCGAATGGAGCAACAATATTAATGGTAACACACTCAGATTATGATGCTTCATTTTCACAGAAAACGATTATAATGAAAGATGGAATTATACTTTCTGAAAAAAGGAATGATAGAAATGTGGACGTTTTAGTAACCAATTCCAACAACTAAAATCATGCTAAAAAATTGGATTAATATATTCTTATATCACACCAAAAATAACAAGCTTTTTACAGCTTTGAACATTTTGGGTTTGAGTATTGGAATCGCGGGATTAATTTTTGCTTTGCTTTATTGGAACGATGAACAAAGTTATGATGATTGGAATCCTGAAAAAGACCATGTACATCAAGTATTAGTGCAGTTAGCAGGAATGCCAGTTTTTTCAGATTGTGCTTTATTCCTAAAACCTATTTTAGATAAAGATGCTAATGTAGAAAAGGTAGTTTATGCTGACAGCTGGTATCAAAAGGATAAAATTATCTACAAAGGCAAGAAAGAAATAGTTGATAAAATTATTAATGTTGAGCCTGATTTCTTTTCTCTTTTCCTATTTGAAATTATTAAGGGAGATGCAGTTTCGGCATTAAAAGATGATTCAAGTGTTGCTATTTCAGATGTGATTGCTAAACGAGTTTTTGGTGACGAAAATCCGATTGGCAAACAAATAACATGTTTGGATCAAATGTTTGTAGTGCGCGCTGTTTATCATATTCCAGGGAATTCTTCAATTGCTCCAGATGTTATAATGAATAAAATGAAAGAGTTTACAAGTGGGAATTCTACAGCTCCTTTTGTTTTAAAATTACTTCTTAAAATTAAAGACCCTTCAACAATTGAGAATACTGGAAAGAGTTTAGAGAAAACTTACAACCAAGATTTTGTTCGAAGAATTGCCCATGAAGAAGGTTTTACTTTCGAAGAAATGGCTAAGAAAATAGGTCATTTTAATGTAGTTATAGAGCCACTTTCAAAAGCGAGATTACATTCTATTACAGATGGATATCCAGAGGGCAGAGGAAATTATCAGTTTTTGTTGATTATGGTCGGGATATCTGTTTTAATACTCATTCTTTCGATTGTAAATTATATCAATTTGGCTACAGCTAATGCAGTTAAACGTGCTAAAGAAGTTGGTGTTCGTAAAGTTGTGGGTGCTTCAAAAAATACTATTGTTATTCAATTTATTTTTGAAACTGCTCTAATAAGTTTGTTTTCGATTTTACTAGCATTGGTTACTGTTGAGTTGACTTTGCCGTATTACAATGATTTTTTAAATAAGAGTTTACGAATAATTGGCAGTCAGTTTTATCTGCAATTAATTCTAATTTTCAGTATTACAGTTTTGGTGGCAGGAATACTTCCAGCGGTTTATGTTGCTAATTTCGAAACTTTAAAAGTTCTGAAAGGTAATTTTGGAAGAAGTAAAAATGGAATCTGGTTGCGTAACGGAATGTTGATTTTCCAGTTTACAGTGGCTACTTTCTTTATTGTTGGTTCTTATATTGTGTATCAGCAAATCGATTATCTAACCAATAAAGATTTAGGTTTTAAAGGAGATCAAGTGATTGAAATTAATTTGAATTTTCCTAATTCGGATTATGAAGTGGAAAACGTAGGGCAAAATATCTACAACAAATACAGTACAATAAAACAAGAGCTGGCTAAAATAAAAGGGGTAGAACAAGCTTCTACAGGATTGATTTCATTTGATGGTTCAGATGATTCATTAGGAGGTGTATTGTACAATGATGAACTTTTTAAAGCACGAACAATTGCAGTTGATTTTGGTATGTTCGAAATGATGAAAATAGAAGTAGTTAAAGGAAGGTCTCTTGATCAGAAACATGCTTCGGATACTATTACTTCTGTGGTGATTAATGAAACAGCACAAAAGTTGATGAACATGAAAGAGCCTATAGGAAAAGAACTAATTATCAAACAAAGAAAATTAAAAATCATAGGAGTTGTTAAAGATTTTAATTTATTAAGTCCTGAAGTAGAGGTGTCAGGGATGTATTTCTATCATCTTAAAACGGTAGATATTGCTCAAAATATCAATAAGGTTTTCGTAAAACTAAAATCGGATAATATTGAAAATACGATTGCTGATATCGAAAAGTTATGGGTAAAAGCAGATAATGAATATCCTTTTAAATATGATTTTGTAGATAAACAATACGCCAGAACTTATGAAACTTACGTCAAACAAAAGAACCTCTTTTCATTGTTAAATATTGTTGTAATTGGTATTGCCCTTTTCGGGTTATTTGCTCTGGCTTCCTATTCGATACAAAGACGGATGAAAGAAATTGCAATCCGAAAAACGCTTGGTGCAGAAACTAATGTTTTGTTGAAAGAGTTATCAAAACAGTATATTTTGTATTGCATAATCGGGTTTTTAATAGCCTTATTTCCGGTGTATTATTTATTGAACAAATGGCTTGAAAATTTCGCCTTTAGAATAGATATAACGGTATTTCCATTCGTTTTTGGATTTATAATCTTATTAGTTTTAACACTAATAATAGTGCTGTCAAGAGCTTATCAAGCAACAAAAACTGACATATTGAAATATTTAAAATATGAATAATAGAATCGTTTTAACAGTAGTCTTTATACTATTTTGTGCGTTTGCTAGCGGCCAGGAAAACCCTTGGTCGCTTACAAAGTGTATGGAAATGGGTTTGCAGAATAATATCGAAATAAAAATCAGGCAGCTAGAAATTAAAAGAACACAGAAATCACAAAACTCCGTTTTAAATCGAATGTTGCCAACGATCAATTTATATGGAGAACAAGGTTATAATTTTGGTTCTACCATTGATCCTTCAACAAACGGAAGGGTAAGTTCTAATTTGCAAAATAATAATTTCTATGGCAATGCCCGAGCAAATCTAATTGATTTCAGTGCTTTTGCAAATGCTCAAAAAGATAAAATAAATATTGAATTGGCTAAAGCCGAGAAAGATGTTGTAGAAAATGAATATAAATTACAGCTTTTAGAAAGCTATTATCAGGCACTTTACACTCAAGAACTATTAAAAATACAAAAAGAGCAACTCAAACAAGCTACTTTCAACTTGGACAGAGTAACAAAAGAAGTCGCTATTGGAAGTAGGCCTCAAAGTGATTTGTATGATATGCAATTGAGCTTTTCGGAGGAAGAAAATCTAAATTTAGAAACCGAACAGTTGTATGTAATTAAAAAAACACAATTATTTCAATTGATAAATGTTACAGATGTTGCAATTGATAAAGTGGTTTTGGAACTCTATTTGAACGAAAGAACAACTGACGCAATTGAAAAGATAGTATATAATCCTAAAATAAAGCTTGCTGAGCTCCATTATCAAAATAGTTTGAAGTCGATAGGCTTAGAAAAAGCTAGCAATTTGCCCACATTGTCAGCCTATTATGGATATTCCACTTTTTATTATAAAACTTTAAATCAAGTAAACACAGATAGTTTTAAAAATCAATTAGAAAACAACAGAAGTCAACAAATTGGCATGCAGTTGAACGTTCCTGTTTTCAATGGTTTTAGAAATAATAAAAAAATCAGTGCATCGAAAATAGTAAGTGATAAGATAAAACTGGTCTTAGAACAAGAAAAACAACAATTAGACAAACAAGTCGTATTAGAAGAACAAAACAAAAGAAATTATTTGCAACTTCAGAATAAATTGATGGAAAAACTAAGATATGCCAAAGCATCATTAATTACTACACAAGCAAAGTTTATAAGCGGAAAAGCAGAAGCGATTTTATATTCTACAGTGAAAAACCAATTGCTGACAGCAGAGTATGAAGTGTTGAAAAATAATCTTCAACTGCAATATATTGACCTGAAAATAAATCTGTTGAAAAATAATATTTTATAAAAATGAAACCAAAAATTTAAAGTATTTATAATTCTTAAAATAGTTTTATTCTAAAGTTAATGCCCCCAGAATTTCTTCGGATAAAAAGGGACCTCCGGGATAAGTAGCTGTATAGTCGAGATTCATCCATATTTGACCACGTTCATCGATGTGATAATGAAGTTGTTTCTGGTTACTTTCACTTACAAACAAAATATTTTTAATTAGAAAGTTTACTTTTTCTAAATCTTTTTGGGAGCCAATTAATATTTCTGGATAAATATGTCCTTTAGTATGAATTAATCGGGGAGTCCCTCCAATTGCTCTGACACATGCTGCCATTAAGATGGAATGATCATCACAATCGCCTGAAAAATAGTCTAATGATTCACTGGCAGATGCAATATAATCCCCATCTTTAGGATCACTCACATAATTCCAACGGTGATTTATTTCTTTAAATACGGCAAAACATTGAATAATGGTTCTGTAATTAGAATATCCCTTTACATTTTTGAAATATTTAGTTGTTGCCATAATCGCAAAATTCCTCACTTTTGGATTCTGATATTCTATGGCATTAATGATTTTTGATTTATTAGGAAACGGAAGTAGTTTAGCAATGATTATATCCTGCGGATACGGATTGTACG
Source organism: Flavobacterium algoris (assembly GCF_048158525.1). NCBI lineage: Bacteria > Pseudomonadati > Bacteroidota > Flavobacteriia > Flavobacteriales > Flavobacteriaceae > Flavobacterium > Flavobacterium algoris. The sequence continues at coordinate 29,382 of NZ_JBLNKT010000033.1, read as the reverse complement.
ACATGGAATACATCATTGAATTATAATCTTCAAAAACACTGTTAAAACCATAATTCCCAATCACTGAACCATAAATTAAGACCATTAAATACAAGAGAATACAAATAAGAATAATTGTTCTTAGAAATCTCAATATTAATTGTATTGATACTACGATGAGTAGGAACAAAATGATTCGGTCAATATTAAAAAACCAATTGGGATTGATTAGGTTTTGATGTACAATTATAAAAACCGGAATCGTAATTAATATGTTTAAGACAAAAATAATAACGTCATCCCAGGGTTTTTTGACCTGAAATTTTTGTTTAATACCTTGAAAAGTAATTTTTTTTATTTTTATCATAATAACATAAAAACAGAAATCTAGACTGCTTTTACAATTGCATCAAAAGTACCTTTTTTATCGATAATTTTAAGTTGAAATAGTTGATTTTGAATTTTGTTTAACACTTTCTCTGTTAAAGGTTTTTGTGACCATTGCGTTAAAGACAGCCATTCTTGAATATCGTCAATTTTTTGTTTATAATTTGACGCTAAAGTTTTGTCAATACTAGGAATGTCTTTAAAATCTTGAGTTGTTTTATTGATAATTTCTAAAATTTTAGAAATTATTTTTGGATTTTTTTCTAAAATTTCATCCCGAACAGCAATTACAAAACAAGGCCAAGGAGTAGGGCAGTCAGCAACTCTGCGGAAAATTCCTTTGTCAACAAGAGGTTTTGTCATGAAACGTTCCCACATAAAATAATCAGCAGTTCCATTGGTTAAAGCTTCAACTGCACCATCAATGGTATTTACAATCTCAAACTGCAGATTATCCGTTTTCCATCCCGAATTAAGTCGGGATTGATTATCGGCATTGACATATGCCATTAATTGCGAACCGGAACCTAATCTGGAAATAGCAACTTTGGTATTTTCCAGATCAGCTAACGTTTTATAATTAGAGTTTGCAGCTACATGAATTCCCCAGATTAAGGGACTTTCCACATAAACCTGAACAATTTTACTCGGATTTCCGGCAACGATATCTTTTACGATTCCTTCGGTTAGGATTACGGCAATATCAGTTTCTCCATCACGAAGCATTTGGCACATTTTACCGGTTCCTTCAGGAACATCAGTCCATTGTAAATCGATATTTTCTTTTTCGAAATCTCCGTTCTCTATGGCTAAATGCCAAGGAAGATTGAAATGTTCCGGAACTCCGGCTATTTTTATAGTAATCATTATAGGTTAGGATTTTTTAATTCATACCAATTCCAAGAAACGCCGTCCTCCATATATTGTTCGGTCATTTTCAGTCCAATTTTTTGTAATATTCTGTTTGAAGCGATATTTTCCGTATGCGCTGCTGCTTCCATAACTTTGATTTTCATTACATTAAAACCATAATTCAACCAAGCAAAACTGGCCTCACTAGCATATCCTTTGCCCCAGAATTTTTCGTTTAATCGATAACCAATATCGTAGAAATCAACTTTATTATTTACCATTTCGATGTTGTATTTTAATCCGGCCCAACCAATTAATTCATTAGTTTCTTTCAAAATAACAACAAATCGTCCAATGTTATTTTGGATGTATTGTGCTCTGACAAATTCAATGGAGGAATGTACTTCACTAATATCGGTTAATGGTTTGTTCCAAAGATATTGATGTACCTTAGGATTACTGTCCATTTTAAATAAAGCTTTAGCATCTGAAAGTAGCATTTCTCTCAAAATCAATCGGTCAGTTTCTAAAATAAGTTTCATGTTTTTACTAAAAATTTGATGGTTCACTAATTAGCCCTGATGGAAATCGGAAATCCTATTGTGCCGGTGTTCGGCGCAATAGATTGTAGTGTACAGCGGGAATTAGCTCCAAAAATTACACATTAATATCTTTGAAATTATTCACTCTCGCGTACCGAATCATATTGGTAAACGCTTCTTGGTCCAGTTTTGGTATTTCAAGAATGGAGTTCAATAAAGTGGTATCGTATTCGTTGGCGGAAGTCGTGAAATAGGGGCTTAAATGTTTACCAATGCTTTCATAATACAATTTTTCAATGACGTTTTTGTATTTGAAATCTAACGGATTTTGTATTAAAGTGAAATTAGTGTAACCCACTTCCTTCATAATCAATTGCAAACCTTTTACCATATTAAAACTTTTAGTATTTACAATATTAAGCTGTTCAATATCGGCTCTTTCGAAGGTGTTTACAATTACTTTTGCCACATAATCGACAGGGATAATGTTCAAAACAGTTTCTTCATTGATGATAAAACGGACATTTTCTTGTTCGCCTTTTCGCTGGGAAGTAAAGTGAAAGAATTTTGCCAAAAGATAAAAAACCATGTATTTCGGGATGAAATATTGGTTTTCGGTTCCTAACATTTTACCTCCAATCACACTTGGACGCAGAATTTGGAAGGGTAAATCTATTTTTTTACATTCTTGGGCTATAAAATTTTCAGAATGGAATTTAGCCTTTTCATACGCATTGCGGTGCTCCGGTTTGAAACCTAAACTATGAAAATCATTAACAATTAATCCTTTTCGGATTCCTGATGAAAATGCAGTACCTATATATATGAACTTTTTTATAAAGGGATGAAATATATTAAAAAGTGATTTTGTAATTGTAGTGTTTTCATCAAAAATTTTCTCTCGTTGCTCTTCATCTGTAGACAAATTAACGTATCCCGCCGAATGAATAAAATAAGCGCCTTTTATTTGGTTCGAAAAAGTATCTTGAATTGAAGCTAAATCAGTATCAATGATTTCGATGTATTGGTGCAATTTTTCTACGCCTTTGTCTTTAATGATTTTAGGAGTATAACTGCTGGATAAGAGTTCGTTTATTCTATCTAAAGCGGAGTTTTTTCCTTTATTTCTTGCAATAAGAAAAAGTTTTCCATCAATTTTATTATTGATAAAAAGTTCCAGAATTTCATACATAATATGAGAACCTAAAACTCCTGTAGCACCTGTAAGTATTATTTTCATTATTGGATTGTTCTAAAAAACAAATGTAGTTTTAAAAAATTAAAGTAGAACTTTTTTTAAAACTACAAATAGATGAGATTTTGAAAACTAGAACTCCTTACCCTAAAGCAATTTTATCTAATGTATACGCAATCAGTTCATCAACCGCTTTATAAGGATTGTCGCTAAAAGTTCCCGAAGCTCGATTGGCAATTATAGCGTTTAACGATAATGCATTATGTCCTAAAAGAGCCGAAAGTCCATAAATAGCAGCAGTTTCCATTTCTAAGTTTGTGATTTTATTGTTACCAAATTTAAAATTATCCATTTTAGAATTTAGTGTTTCATCTTGAATATTTAAACGCAACACACGTCCTTGTGGGCCGTAAAAACCTCCAGCTGTAGCGGTAATTCCTTTGTGTATTTTGTCACTTTCAATCATTTTTTCCAGTGTCGAAGAACACGCAATCACATACGGTTTTCCTTTTCGCAAATCCCAATTGGTGTGTTTCACAAAAGCATCTTCCATTTCAATATTCGAAACTTCGTCAATCAAATAGGAGCGGAGCATGTTGTCCAAGCCCAATCCAAATTTTGACAGCACAAAACTGTCTACAGGAATATCGGCTTGCAAAGAGCCCGAAGTTCCAATACGAATGATGTTTAACGAAGTCAGCTTTTCTTTTGGTTGACGGGTTTTCAAATCGATATTAACCAAAGCATCCAATTCGTTCATGACAATATCAATGTTATCGGGACCAATTCCTGTTGACATCACGGTAATACGTTTCCTTTTGAAAATCCCGGTTTGCGTTTTGAATTCTCTTTTTTGAGTAGAAAATTCGATGCTGTCAAAAAACTGAGTGATTTTTTCGACACGATTTTGGTCACCTACAAAGATGATATCGTGCGCAATATGTTCTGGTTTTAAATTCAAATGGTATACACTGCCATCTGGATTTAATATTAATTCTGATGATTGTATCATTTTTTTTTTAAGTTTAAGGTTGCCCAACTGAATACTTTTTTCTAGCCTCCAACACGTTTTACTTTAAAGCCTTTTTCTTTTAAAATAGTCATGATTTTATCCCGATAATCGCCTTGTATAATGATAGAATCATCTTTGAAAGTTCCACCAACACTTAATTTGGTTTTGATTTCTTTGGCGAGAATTTTAAAATCCTCGTCCGTTCCTTCGTAACCTTCAATTATAGTGGTAGCTTTTCCTTTTCGTTTTTCGAATTTGCAAATCATGGGTTCTTTTTGAACGTATAATTCGTGGGCAACTTGTTCAATTGCTTCTTCTGGAGATGGTTCGTGTTCCGGAAAAAGGTTTTTTAATTGGTCTTGTAAGTCCATAATTTTAAAATTAATTTTTATTTAAAACCATTTAGAAATTTAAAATACAACGTTTATTTTCTTAATTTCTAAAGAGTAAAAAACAAAAGACATTAAGCATACACTCAATGTCTTTTAGTATTTGACGTAAATTTAAGTTTTATTTTTTAATAAGTCCCAAATCTACTAAACGTTCATATAAATAAGCTCCTGCAGTAATATCTTCGAATTTTTTTGGATTTTCTGCATCAATACAGTTTTCCAAACAATCCAATTTCATATCACTTACTGGATGCATAAAAAACGGAATAGAATAACGTGAAGTTCCCCATAATTCTCTCGGCGGATTTACCACTTGATGAATTGTAGATTTCAATTTGTTATTTGTGTGACGTGATAACATGTCTCCTACATTAATTACCAATTCGTCGGGTTCAGCAATGGCATCAATCCATTCACCATCATGATTTTGAACTTGTAATCCTCTTCCTTGTGCTCCCATCAATAAGGTAATCAGGTTGATGTCACCATGAGCCGCAGCACGAATCGCATTGGCTGGTTCAGCAGTAATAGGTGGGTAATGAATAGGTCTTAAGATTGAATTTCCATCTTTGGCATATTGGTCAAAATAAAATTCATCCAAACCAAGGTGTAAAGCCAAAGCTCTCAGGACATAAACACCTGTTTTTTCCAGCATTTGATAGGCTTCTTTACCTACAACATTAAAACGGGGCAATTCTTTTACTTCAACATTTTCAGGGTATTCTGAAGCATATTTGGAATCTTTGGATACATATTGTCCAAAGTGCCAAAACTCCTTCAAATCTCCTTCTTTTCTGCCTTTGGCATGCTCTGTTCCAAAAGAAACATAACCCCTTTGTCCGCCAATTCCAGGAATTTCATAACTACGCTTTGTTTCTAATGGCAAAGTGAAAAAATTTCTGATTTCACCATACAATTCATCAACCAGTTGGTCGTCTAAAAAATGCCCTTTGAGTGCTACGAAGCCAATATCTTCAAATGCACTTCCGATTTCATTTACAAATTTTTGTTTACGTTTCGGGTCGTCCGAAAGGAAATCACGCAAGTCAACACTAGGAATGTTTTGCATACTTTTAAAATATTTTTTTTATAACTTACAACGTCTAAAACCTTGCAGATACAAATGTAAAGAATAATTTTATATCTGTATTTTAAAAATCATAAACAAAATAAAAAAATATAACAAAATAACACTAAACTGTTATATTTTTTTATCTTTGAACCATATAATAAAACTGAAAAAATGACTTTTGACCGAAAAAATCTCACTGACGATCAATTATTAGATTTATATAAAAGAATACTGAAGCCAAGACTGATAGAAGAAAAAATGTTGATTCTTATTCGTCAGGGAAAAGTATCCAAATGGTTTTCTGGAATTGGTCAAGAGGCTATTTCTGTAGGTGTTACGGCAGTTTTAGATTCAGATGAGTATATTTTACCAATGCATAGAAATCTAGGTGTTTTTACAGGAAGAAACATTCCTTTGTACCGATTGTTTTCGCAATGGCAAGGCAAAGCCAATGGTTTTACCAAAGGGCGTGATCGCAGTTTTCACTTTGGAACACAACAATATAAGATCATAGGCATGATTTCGCATTTAGGTCCGCAATTAGGTGTTGCTGACGGAATTGCTTTGGCCAATAAACTCAAAAAAAACGGAAAAGTTACCGCAGTTTTTACGGGTGAAGGAGCCACAAGTGAAGGCGATTTTCATGAAGCTTTAAATATAGCTTCGGTTTGGGAATTGCCAGTACTATTTGTAATAGAGAATAACGGATACGGACTTTCGACACCTACAAATGAACAATACCGTTGCGAAAATCTAGCTGATAAAGGAAAGGGATACGGAATGGAAAGCCATATTATTGATGGTAATAATATTCTGGAAGTATATAATTTGTTATCCGAATTGAAAGCTTCGATGAAAGAAAATCCACGTCCAGTTTTAATAGAATTCAAAACCTTCAGAATGCGTGGACATGAGGAGGCGAGTGGCACAAAATACGTTCCGCAAGAGTTAATGGACATGTGGGCTATTAAAGATCCAGTAGAAAATTACAGAAAATATTTAACAGAAAACGTAATTCTTACAGCTGATTTTGACGCGGCTTTGCATGCTGAAATAAAGAAAGACATTGATGAAAGTTTGGCTGTTGCCAATGCCGAACCTGAGATTGAATCTTCGTTAAGTGAAGAATTAAAAGATGTTTATAAACCATTTAAATTTGAGCAAGTTAAACCATCAAAAGAAAAAGAAAATATTCGTTTTATTGATGCCATCTCTACCAGTTTGAGGCAGTCAATGGAACGTCATGAAAACTCAGTTATCATGGGACAAGATATTGCTGAATATGGTGGTGCTTTCAAAATTACCGATGGTTTTGTAGCACAGTTTGGCAAAGAGCGTGTCATCAATACGCCAATTTGTGAAAGTGCCGTGGTTTCGGCAGGAATGGGATTATCGATTAATGGATACAAAGCGATTGTCGAAATGCAGTTTGCCGATTTTGTTTCAACAGGATTCAATCCAATTGTGAATTTATTGGCCAAATCACATTATCGTTGGTTAGAAAAGGCTGATGTTGTGGTACGGATGCCTTGCGGTGGCGGAACACAAGCGGGGCCTTTTCATTCGCAAACCAATGAAGCTTGGTTTACTAAAACTCCGGGGCTAAAAGTGGTGTACCCGGCATTTCCATATGATGCCAAAGGGCTTTTGAATACTGCTATCAATGATCCAAATCCTGTATTATTCTTTGAACACAAGCAATTGTACAGAAGCGTTTACCAAGACGTTCCTACCAATTATTATACGATTCCATTAGGAAAAGCAGTTTTATTAAAAGAAGGAAATCAGGTCACTATAATTTCGTTTGGTGCCGCGGTACATTGGGCTTTGGAAACATTAGAAAAAAATCCTGAAATCTCAGCTGATGTATTGGATTTAAGAACCTTACAACCTTTGGATACCGAGGCTATTTTTGCATCGGTAAAGAAAACAGGAAGAGTGATTATTTATCAGGAAGATTCTATGTTTGGTGGAATCGCAAGCGATATTTCGGCATTGATAATGGAGAATTGTTTCAAATACCTTGATGCGCCGGTAAAACGCGTGGCGAGTTTAGACACGCCAATTCCATTTACAAAAGCACTGGAAGATCAATATTTACCGAAAGGCAGGTTCGAAAATGATTTGAAAGAATTATTGAATTACTAATATTTGAACTTATAGGATTAGGTTGTTTTTAGAATCAAAACTCTAAAAATGACCTAATATCCAATAGATAATTATAAATAGTATAATTGTTCAAAAACAGCCACCACCTAATTTTTTGGCGCCGTAACCTGCTAGTATCGTTTTGAAAAATCCATTCATAATTTTAATTTTTAAGTGTTCTTTAAAAGTAATGAATATTTTTTAAACGTAGCGTTTTAGTCCTGTTCCATAAATATTTTCTTAATCAAAGCTATTTCTTCCAGATACATTTTTTTTTCTGGTGGCGAAATGAAACGTTTTTTTAAATTTTTTTCGGCATCTTCAAGTTTAGTTAATACTTCAATGATGAAATTACCTATTACTCAGTTTCGCTTTTTCCTTAATAATATCACTGATTTTGCGGTTTTCGATTTTACTTTCCAGCCAGGATATTATATCAAGATAAAGAAACGCTCTTTTTTCATAGGTGTTTTTTTCCAATTCGATAAATCGCGCTCTCATTTTTACAAACTCTTTTTTGATATCACTAGGATAAATAGAGTTTAGATTTTTCATGAATCGCATAATTTCCTTTTGAACCTCATGTAAGTCGTTCATTTTCAATAAAAACTTGTAGGTGTTTTTTAATTGGTTTTCCAAATAATAATCTTTACCCAATTCATAATGGGCGATCAGACAAAGAATTCGAGAAAAGCACATTAAATCTTCTCGCATCGTCAGATTTTTGTTGTTTATAATTTTCTCTAAATAAAAGATGCATTCATTATATTTTTCATTGCCAAAATAAATGGAGGCAATTTTATAGTAAAACAACATTTCGTGATGTTCATCGAGATGCTCACTGTGTAATTTTAATTTATCTAAAATTTCAGGAATTAAGTATTCACTTTCGGCAAAAGTACCTTCTAAAATATGATAATTTAATTTGTTGTTATACAAATACAAAAATGATAAAGAAGCTATATTATCATTCACCGGAAAACGAGGATCGTTAATAGTTTCTTCTAATAAAACCAAATATTTTTTAAAATTTGATTTGTATTTAAGCATGTATAAAGACTCCAGCAAATAATGATTTCCTTTGAGGAAAAAGACCGGATTTAGATAGATCATATTGGGATTATCATAAAAAAGATTCACCCATTTGTAGGCATATTTATAGCTCGCTAAAAAGTCTTGCACTAAAAAGCTATGCCAAAGATTAGCATTGTAAAACCAGTATTTTTCTCGAAATCCGAATTTTTTCTCGTCAAATTTAGAAATGTGTTTGTTGAAATAGTCGTCTATGTATTTATATTCCTCGTCACTTTTTACATAACCCGTTTTGAGCATAATGCCATAAAGCTGCAGGGATAAATTAGATAATTTACTGGATATTGTATTGCGATAATTTAATTCTTTGGCTTGAATCACTAACTCATCGGCGCGGCCTTGAATACTTCGGGTAATGTATTGTGATTCTATTAATTTTTCGAATTCTACAATTTCATAGGCCATCAGTTTTTCATCATTTTCTAATGCCAGAATCTTTGTTTTGTCTAATATTTTTAAGCTTTGTTTGTACAAACCTTTATTGTACAATATAGCGGCAAAATCAATTTGTTCTCTTAGCTGATACCGAATGTTTTGACTCGGAATATTCAATCGAATACTCACTAAAATTTGTTTGTATAAATAGGACTTTAGGTTGGATAATTGTACTTTTTTAATGATACCGCTTTTCAAAATAAGTTTCTCATCATACACTTCTGATTTATCTAAAATATTGAATAATTCGATGAATTTTGTATTGGAACTTGTCTCGAGTCGGCTCGCAAAAATCTTAAATTGTCTTTTTTCAGACTTTGAAAGGGATTTTATTAATACAAATAAGAAATCTTTTTGATGGTTAGCCATTGTAATATATAGGAACTTAATTTGTTGTTAGTCAATTAGTTATAAAGTATTAATTCTCTTTATAAGCAGTATATTTCATTAAAATGAGTTTTATATTAAAGTAATGAAATATAAATTTGTTATCGAGATGTGAAATTACATTAAATAAATGAAAATGAATAGAGAGAAAGTTCAAATTTTTGATACCACTTTACGAGATGGAGAACAGGTCCCAGGATGTAAATTAGATACCAAACAAAAACTCGTGATAGCAAATCGCTTAGACGAAATGGGTGTTGACATTATTGAAGCTGGTTTTCCTGTTTCTAGTCCAGGTGATTTTTTATCTGTTTCTGAAATTAGTAAGATTGTGAAAAATGCAACTGTTTGTGGTTTAACCAGAGCAGTAAAAAATGATATAGACGTTGCTGCAGCTGCTTTAAAACATGCTAAAAAACCACGTATTCATACTGGAATTGGAACTTCAAATTCACATATAATACACAAATTAAATACTACTAGAGAAGATATTATCGCTAGAGCAAAATTTGCTGTTTCACATGCTAAATCGTATGTCGAAGATGTAGAATTTTATGCTGAAGATGCTGGTAGAACTGATAATGATTTCTTGGCAAGAGTTTGCGAAGAAGTAATAAAATCAGGTGCTACAGTACTTAATATTCCTGATACTACCGGATATTGCTTACCTGAAGAATATGGCGCAAAAATAAAATACCTAAAAGAAAATGTAAAAGGTATTGAAAATGTTATTCTTTCTTGTCATTGTCATAATGATTTAGGAATGGCAACAGCCAATTCTATTGCTGGTGCGGTAAATGGAGCAAGACAAATAGAATGTACCATAAATGGAATAGGAGAAAGAGCCGGAAACACAGCACTTGAAGAAGTGGTAATGATTTTCAAACAACATCCTTATTTAAATCTATACACTGATATCAATACGAAGCAGTTGAACGAAATGAGTCGTTTAGTTTCAGAAAGTATGGGAATGATGGTGCAACCAAATAAAGCGATTGTTGGTGCTAATGCTTTTGCACACAGTTCAGGAATTCATCAGGACGGTGTGATTAAAAATAGAGCAACTTATGAAATCATGGATCCTTTGGATGTAGGTGTCAATGAGTCTTCCATAGTTCTTACTGCAAGAAGTGGTAGAGCAGCATTGGCATACAGAGCAAAAAAAGTAGGATATGAACTTACCAAAGTACAATTGGATGTAGTTTATATTGAGTTCTTAAAATTTGCTGACATCAAAAAAGAAGTTTTAGATGATGATATTCATCAAATTATTGAAGCTTGTAAAATACAAAGCGATTTAATACGAAGCTAATAAAAGCACTATTTGCATAATAGTAATCTTTTAGATAAAAAATGAAACCATGAATTTAAAAATAGCAGTACTGCCGGGAGACGGAATAGGTCCAGAGGTGACCTTACAGGCAAAGAAAGCTTTATATGCTATAGGTGTAGTATATGATCATGAATTTGTTTTTGAAGAAGCTCTTATGGGGGCTATTGCAATTGACAAAACAGGAAACCCGCTTCCCGAACAAACGCTTAATCTTTGCCTGAATACGGATGCTGTTTTGTTTGGCGCTATTGGCGATCCAAAATATGACAACAATCCTAGTGCGAAAGTACGTCCGGAGCAAGGTTTATTAAAATTGAGAAAAGAATTAGGTCTTTTTGCAAATATCCGACCTATAAAACCATATAACGCCTTATTAGATTCTTCTCCTTTAAAGAGACATCTAATCGAAGGGGCAGATTTTACTATTTTCAGAGAACTTACCGGAGGTATTTATTTTGGGGAGAAAAAATTAAATGAAGCGGGTACAATCGCTTCTGATTTATGCGAATATTCAGAAGAAGAAATCACCCGAATTACGCATTTGGCTTTTAAAGCCGCGCAAAATAGACGCAAAAAAGTAACGTTGGTGGATAAAGCCAATGTGCTTGAAACTTCTCGATTATGGCGAAAAGTCGTCAAAAAAGTTAGCCAAAATTATCCAGATGTACTATTGGATTTTCTTTTTGTTGATAATGCTGCGATGCAAATTATCCTAAATCCAAAACAATTTGATGTCATTTTGACTGAAAATTTATTTGGAGATATATTATCTGATGAAGCTAGTGTCATTACAGGTTCTATAGGATTATTGGCTTCGGCATCATTAGGGAATAAAAATGCGCTTTTTGAACCTATTCACGGATCGTATCCGCAAGCAAAAGGAAAAAACAGTGCTAATCCAATTGCTTCAATATTATCAGCAGCAATGCTTTTGGAACATTTTGGACTGCATAAAGAAGCCAAAAAAGTGTATGAAGCAGTAGAAAAAGCGATTGAATATAATGTGGTGACAATAGATTTGAAAGCAGATTCAAAATTTGGTACCAATGAAGTTGGAGACTTTATTTCGAATGTCATTTTAAGTAAAGACGATTTATATTTTAAAAGTGACAACGTCCAAATAGGACAATCGACTATTGTTTGACAAAACAATAATCAAAAGTGCATTTAATAATTGAAAAGTGCTTATAATAGTAAGGTTCTGTTTTTTTGTTCTATTTGTTTTTCATACTTTTGAAACAAATAAAAAAAATGAAAATCGGAACAATTATTTCTTCAATTATTAATGTCAATGTGGTAATCACATATGCAACAGGAATGTTATAGATATAATTAAAAAAATATTTAAAACCTTCCAATTATTTTGGAAGGTTTTTTTTTGGAATAAATTTAAAAATACAGAAACAATCATATAATGGAATTAAATAAATACAGCAAAACAATCACCCAAGACGAAACACAACCCGCTTCTCAAGCGATGTTTTACGGAATTGGTTTGACAGAAGAGGATCTTAAAAAAGCGCAGGTAGGAATTGTGAGTATGGGTTACGACGGAAATCCTTGTAACATGCACTTAAACGATTTGGCTAAAGATATTAAAACTGGCGTCTGGAAAGAAGATTTAGTGGGTTTGATTTTTAATACTATTGGTGTAAGTGACGGTATTTCAAATGGGAATGATGGCATGCGTTTTTCTTTAGTTTCTCGTGATGTAATTGCAGATTCTATCGAAACCGTTATGGGAGCGCAATGGTATGATGGTATGATCGCTGTTCCGGGTTGTGATAAAAATATGCCAGGCGCCTTAATGGCTATGGGAAGAGTAAATCGTCCTTCTATTATGGTATATGGTGGTTCGATTCATCCTGGAAAATGGAAAGGGGAGGATTTGAATATTGTTTCTGCTTTTGAAGCTTTAGGAAAAAAATTCAACAACACCATTACACCTGAAGATTTTAAAGGGGTGATACAAAATGCTTGTCCGGGTGCAGGTGCTTGCGGTGGTATGTACACAGCAAACACGATGTCATCAGCAATTGAAGCATTAGGAATGAGTTTGCCATACAGTTCTTCTAATCCTGCTTTGAGTCCGGAAAAGAAACAAGAATGTGCTGATGCTGGTAAAGCAATCAAAATATTACTAGAAAAAGATATTAAGCCTAGAGACATCATGACTCGTAAAGCATTTGAAAATGCTATTACGATGGTAGCAGTTTTAGGGGGTTCTACAAATGCTGTGATGCACTTAATTGCAATGGCTCATGCTGTAGGTATTGAACTCACATTAAAAGATTTCCAAGATATTAGTGATAAAACACCATTATTAGCTGACTTGAAACCAAGTGGTAAATACTTAATGGAAGATTTACATAATGTAGGAGGTGTTCCAGCAGTAATGAAATATTTATTAAAAGAAGGTTTCTTACACGGTGAATGTTTGACAGTAACAGGAAAAACTATAGCTGAAAATTTAGCTTCAATTCCTGATTTACAGGATGGTCAAGAAGTAATTCATGAAATCCAAAAAGCATTAAAAGCTACTGGAAATATTCAAATTCTATACGGAAACATAGCTTCAGAAGGTTGTGTGGCTAAAATTAGCGGAAAAGAAGGAGAGTTTTTTGAAGGTACAGCAGTAGTTTTTGAAAATGAAAAAGATGTCATTAAAGGAATACAAGTAGGTGAAGTTAAGCCTGGAAACGTAGTGATTATTCGCTACTGTGGTCCAAAAGGTGGCCCTGGTATGTCTGAAATGTTAAAACCAACATCTGCCATTATGGGAGCTGGGTTAGGAAGTACTGTCGCTTTGATTACTGACGGACGTTTCTCTGGAGGTTCTCACGGTTTTGTAGTAGGACACGTTACTCCAGAAGCCTATGAAGGTGGAGGAATTGCATTGATAGAAAACGGTGATGTTATTACCATTGATGCTGTGAAAAATACTATCAATATGAAAATATCTGACGAAGAATTCGCAAAACGTAAAGCCAACTGGGTTCAACCAGAATCACCAATTAAACAAGGTGTGTTGCTTAAATATATGCGTTCGGTCTCCAGTGCCTCTGAAGGATGTGTAACCGATAAATAAAAACCAATAGCAATTTCAAAAGTCAATATCAATATCAAAAAAATATTTTGATTGTTATTACCAGTGAATTTTGAAATTGCCATTGAAATTGCTATTGCCAGTAAATTTTAAAAAAGGTAGTTGCTAAAAAAATAAAAAATGGAAAATACTAAAATTTCCGGCGCCGAAGCCGTTATAAGATGCTTATTAGAAGAAGGAGTAGACTTGGTTTATGGTTATCCAGGAGGTGCCATCATGCCGGTTTACGACGAATTATATAAATTTCAAGATCAATTGCAGCATGTTTTAGTACGTCACGAGCAAGGTGCAACACACGCGGCTCAGGGATTTGCGAGAGCAACAGGAAAAGTTGGAGTTGCCATTGCGACTTCAGGTCCTGGAGCAACAAATCTTGTAACCGGTATTGCTGATGCTCAAATTGATTCTACTCCAATGGTTTGTATCACTGGCCAGGTAGGAAAACATTTATTAGGTTCAGATGCGTTTCAGGAAACTGATATTATTGGAATTTCAACTCCAGTAACTAAATGGAATTATCAAATTACCGAGGCACATGAAATACCTGAAATCATTGCAAAAGCCTTTTTTATTGCAAAATCAGGTCGTCCGGGTCCCGTATTGATTGATATTACAAAAAATGCGCAATTTGACGAAATTGAATTTAGTTATAAAAAATGTACGAGCATTAGAAGTTACAACCCAAAACCAACTTTAGATATTGAAAAAATAAAGGAAGCTGCGGAACTAATCAACAATGCAAAAAAACCATATATTGTTTTTGGTCAGGGAATTATTCTTAGCGAAGCGGAAGAACAATTAAAAGCATTAGTTGAAAAATCTGGAATTCCTGCTGCTTGGACTATTTTAGGACTTTCGGCATTGCCAACAGATCATCCCTTAAATGTAGGAATGTTAGGAATGCACGGAAATTACGGACCTAATCTATTAACAAACGAATGTGATGTTTTGATAGCACTTGGAATGCGTTTTGACGACCGTGTGACTGGAAATTTAGCCACTTATGCAAAACAAGCCAAAGTTATTCACTTCGAAATTGATCCGTCGGAGATAGATAAAAATGTAAAAACAACTGTGGCCGTTTTAGCTGATGTCAAAGAATCTTTGACTGCTTTACTTCCTTTTATCAAAAGTAATACACACGAATCTTGGCACAACGAGTTCAAGGAAATGTATAAAATTGAACTAGAAGAGGTAATCAATGAAGAGCTGAAACCTAAGAAAGAAGGAATTTCTATGGGGGAAACTATCGAAATGATTAATAAACATTCTAAAGGTGACGCTATAATTGTACCTGATGTAGGGCAACACCAGATGTTTGCCTGTCGTTATGCCAAATTTAATTCGACTAAAAGCATCATTAATTCCGGAGGTTTAGGAACGATGGGATTTGCTTTGCCGGCTGCGATTGGGGCAAAAATGGGAATGCCAGAACGTGAAGTGGTTGCTATTATTGGTGATGGTGGTTTTCAAATGACAATTCAGGAATTAGGAACTATTTTTCAAACTAAAGTTCCTGTGAAAATTGTTGTATTGAACAACGAATTTTTAGGAATGGTACGTCAGTGGCAACAATTGTTTTTTGACAAAAGATATGCTTCTACGGAGATGATAAATCCTAATTTTATAGCGATTGCTGAAGGCTATTATATTAAAGCTAAAAAAGTAACCAAAAGAGAAGATTTAGATGCTGCCGTTGCTGAAATGATGGCTTCAAAAGAATCGTACTTCCTTGAAGTTATGGTAGAAAAAGAAAATAATGTATTCCCAATGATTCCAACAGGAGCATCGGTTTCTGAGATGAGATTAAGTTAATATTATGGAAAATAAAACATTCACCATTTCTGTTTATTCAGAAAACAACGTTGGCTTATTAAACAGAATATCAGGAATATTCTTGAAACGCCATATCAATATATTAAGTCTTAATGTATCCGAATCAGAAATAGAAAATGTTTCCAGATTCATCATTGTAGTGGATACAACTGAAAAATGGGTAAAAAATATTGTAGGTCAAATCGAAAAACAAATCGAAGTAATCAAAGCATTTTATCATGTTGATGAAGAAACTATTTTCTTAGAAAGTGCTTTGTTCAAAATACATTCGAGTTTGTTATTTGACGAAAGACAAATACAAAACATCATTAAAGAAAGTCATTCGGAAATCGTCACAGTATCAAGAGACTTTTTTGTGATTTCAAAATCTGGAAGACGCTCTGAGATTGAAGAACTATATGAAAAATTAAAACCTTTCGGAATCATGCAATTTGTACGTTCAGGAAGAATATCGGTTTCCAAAGAAAAAATGGAAATATCAACTTTATTAGAAGAACTTAAATAGAATTCATTTTGCAGTAACACTTTATAAAGCGCTATTGCAGCAATCAAAATTTCAAGTATTAAATTTTAAAATCATTAAATAAAAAAAGATGGCAAATTATTTCAATTCATTACCACTTAGATTACAATTAGAACAATTAGGTGTTTGCGAATTCATGGATCAATCAGAATTTTCAAATGGTATAGCAGCATTAGCAGGAAAAAAAGTAGTTATCGTAGGTTGTGGAGCTCAAGGTTTAAACCAAGGTTTGAACATGAGAGATTCAGGTTTAGATATTTCTTATGCATTGCGTGCAGAAGCAATTGCTCAAAAAAGAGCTTCTTATATGAATGCTGCTGATAATGGTTTCAAAGTGGGAACGTATGAAGAATTAATTCCAACTGCTGATTTGGTTTGTAACCTTACACCAGATAAGCAACATACTGCTGTAGTAACAGCAATCATGCCTTTGATGAAAAACGGTTCAACATTAGCTTATTCTCATGGTTTCAATATCGTAGAGGAAGGAATGCAAATTCGTAAAGACATCACAGTTATTATGTGTGCTCCTAAATGTCCAGGATCTGAGGTTCGTGAAGAATATAAAAGAGGTTTTGGTGTACCAACTTTAATCGCAGTTCACCCTGAAAACAATCCAAACGGTGAAGGTTTTGAACAAGCAAAAGCGTATGCAGTTGCTACTGGAGGACATAGAGCAGGAGTTTTGAACTCTTCATTTGTAGCTGAAGTAAAATCGGATTTAATGGGAGAACAAACCATTCTTTGTGGAATGTTACAAACAGGTTCAATTTTATGTTTCGATAAAATGGTTGAAAAAGGAATCGAGCCAGCTTATGCTTCAAAATTAATTCAATATGGTTGGGAAACTATAACTGAAGCTTTGAAACATGGTGGAATTACAAATATGATGGATCGTCTTTCAAATCCTGCAAAAATCGAAGCTTACGAAATTTCGGAAGAATTGAAAGATATCATGCGTCCATTATTCCAAAAACATCAAGACGATATCATTTCTGGAGAATTTTCAAGAAACATGATGATTGACTGGGACAATAATGATGTTAATTTATTGACTTGGAGAGCTGCAACTGCAGAAACTAACTTCGAAAAAACAGCTCCGACTGCAGCTCATATTTCAGAGCAAGAGTATTTTGACAATGGTGTTTTGATGATTGCTATGGTTAAAGCAGGTGTAGAATTGGCCTTCGAAACGATGACACAATCAGGAATTATTGAAGAATCAGCTTACTACGAATCTTTACATGAATTGCCTTTGATTGCTAATACTGTAGCAAGAAAAAAATTATATGAAATGAACAGAATCATTTCTGATACTGCAGAATACGGTTGTTATTTGTTTGACCATGCTTGTAAGCCTTTATTGGTTGATTTTATGAAAACGGTAGACACTAATGTAATTGGTAAACCATTCTCAACTTCTAATGGAGTAGATAATGCAGTACTTATTGCAGTAAATAAAAGTATTCGTCAACATCCTATTGAAGAAGTAGGAGAGTGGTTGAGAGAATCTATGACTGCAATGAAAAAAATAGGATAGTAAAAATTAGGAATTACCACACAAGAGGGTGTGTTGGGATTTGCATTATATCATTTGAATCCATAATATTTTGAATTAGTAAGCACTTATTAAAAGAAAAGAGGATATGGATGCATATTACATTCACTTAACTTCGAACAAGCTGAGAGTTAAGTGAAGTAATTCCTTCTATTTAAAAATAGAATTAGAAACTACCTTTATGTATTAAAAAGTAGCCTAATTGAACTTGTAATAAAGTACTTTTTTTATTGCAAAAATTATTTGTTGTTAAATTTTGTTGAGATAAAAAGCGGGATAGGAAATCTGTCTCGCTTTTTTTGTTTGTGTCAAAATTTTAAAAAATAGTAAAAAACAAACAAATTGTCATTAAAAAGTTGTTTTTAATATTTAATATTTAATTTTTCATAGGAATTTATAATTTAAATAATTTTAAGAATAGCTTGAGATTTAATACTTTTATAAAAAATTAAAAAAACATGAGCTACTATAAAATTGATAATTTAGAACAATATTTTAAACATTATAATAAATCAGTTCGTGAGCCCAGAAAATTTTGGGGTAAAATAGCAGAAGAAAATTTTACTTGGTATCAACAATGGGATAAAGTTGTTGATTTTAATATGGCTGAAGCCGAAGTAAAATGGTTTACGGGAGCTAAAGTGAATATGACCAAAAACTGTATTGACAGACATCTTGCTAAAAGAGGAGACAAAACAGCTATTATTTTTGAACCTAATGATCCAACAGAAACAGCATTACATATAACCTATAATGAATTACACCAACGTGTTTGTAAAATGGCAAATGTGTTGCGTGAACAAGGAATAAAAAAAGGAGATCGTGTTTGTATTTATTTACCAATGATTCCTGAACTGGCTATAACTACTTTGGCTTGTGCCAGAATTGGAGTAATCCATTCGGTTGTTTTTGCTGGATTTTCAGCTTCAGCTGTAGCATCTAGAATTAATGATAGCGGCTGTAAAATGGTCATTACTTCGGATGGAGGTTACCGAGGAAATAAAACTATCGATTTAAAAGGAATAATTGACGAAGCCTTGACAAACTGTCCTTCTATTTCATCAGTTTTAGTCGTTAAAAGAACCAATACTTCTATAAGCATGAAAGAAGGCCGTGATCAATGGTTGCAACCTCTTTTAGACGAAGCTTCAGATAATAATGTTGCTGAAATAATGGATGCCGAAGATCCATTATTTATTCTTTATACTTCAGGTTCTACTGGAAAACCTAAAGGAATGGTACATACTACAGCAGGATATATGGTTTATACTGCTTACACATTTAAAAATGTTTTTAATCATGAAGAAAATGACATTTTTTGGTGTACTGCTGATATAGGCTGGATTACTGGACATTCGTATGCTTTATATGGTCCATTATTGAATGGAGGGACGACTGTTATTTTTGAAGGAGTTCCTTCTTATCCTGATTTTAGTCGTTTCTGGGAAATTATCGAAAAACATAAAGTTACCCAGTTTTATACTGCACCAACGGCTATTCGTGCTTTGGCCAAGGAAAGCTTAGAATACGTGCAAAAGTTTCCTCTAAAGTCATTAAAAGTAATTGGTTCAGTAGGGGAGCCAATCAATGAAGAAGCTTGGCACTGGTACAATGACCATGTTGGAGATAAAAGATGTCCTGTAGTAGATACGTGGTGGCAAACCGAAACGGGTGGAATTATGATTTCGCCAATTGCTTTTGTAACGCCTACAAAACCAACCTATGCAACTTTACCATTACCTGGAATTCAACCGGTATTAATGGACGAAAAACGGAATGAAATAGAAGGTAATCAAGTGGTAGGTAGTTTGTGTATCAAATTCCCATGGCCTGGAATTGCCAGAACCATTTGGGGAGATCATCAACGCTATATAGATACTTATTTTTCTACTTTTCCAGGGAAATATTTTACTGGTGACGGCGCTTTGCGTGATGAAGTAGGATATTATAGAATTACAGGTCGTGTAGATGATGTGGTTATCGTTTCAGGACATAATCTGGGAACAGCACCAATTGAAGATGCCATAAATGAGCATCCGGCAGTAGCAGAGTCAGCCATTGTAGGTTTTCCTCATGATGTAAAAGGGAATGCATTATACGGTTTTGTTATTTTAAAAGAAACTGGAGAAACTAGAAATAAAGAAAATCTTATCAAAGAAATAAATCAGCATATATCGGATCATATTGGTCCAATTGCTAAACTGGATAAAATCCAATTTGTTTCCGGTTTACCAAAAACACGCTCCGGAAAAATCATGCGTCGAATTCTACGTAAAATAGCCGAAGGAGATTATTCGAATTTTGGAGATACTACAACATTATTAAATCCTGAAATTGTTGAAGAAATAAAAGAAGGGAAATTGTAAATTAATTAAAAGCTGCTTTAAAAAAAGCAGCTTTTTTTTTGGCTTATATTTTTTGATAGATACTAAAAAAAGCAACAAATTTTTAGTTTATTAAAAGTATATAATTAGGTATGTTTTATATTCAATACTATAGCTACATTCCCAAACAAATCCATAAATTTACTTCTCTATGAAAAATAAAGAAGTTTTAATTATTGGTGGTGGTTTAGCAGGATTAACTGCAGCAATTCATTTATCCAAAATTGGATTTCTAATAACCGTTGTAGAAAAAAATGAATTTCCAAAACACAAAGTTTGTGGCGAATACATTTCTAATGAAGTTTTACCCTATCTCAATTGGCTGGATTTAAACATAGCTGATTTATATCCTACAACCCTCACAAAACTTGAATTTTCAACTGTCAGCGGAAAGAAAATTAAAAGTACTTTGCCTCTTGGCGGTTTTGGAATTAGTCGCTATGTTCTTGATGAATATTTATATAAAAAAGCAATTGCAAATGGGTGTAAAATTATTCAGGATTTAGTTGAAGACATCGCTTTTGAGGATGAAATATTTACTGTAACAACTTCGAATAAAATTATTTTAAAAGCTAAAATTGTAATTGGAGCTTTTGGCAAACGATCTATTATTGATCAAAAACTAAATCGTAATTTTATTCAGAAGAAATCACCATGGTTAGCTGTAAAAGCACATTATTCAGGAGATTTTCCTAATGATTTGGTAGGATTGCATAACTTTAAAGGAGGCTATTGTGGTGTTTCAAAAGTTGAAAATGATGTCATTAATATTTGTTATTTAGCAGATTATGAAACTTTTAAGCAGTTTAAAAATGTTAAGGAATATCAAAAAAATGTTGTTTCTCAAAACCCACATTTAAAAGCAATTTTCGAGAAAAGCAAGTTGATTTTCGAAAAACCATTGACAATAAGCCAAATTTCTTTCGAAAAAAAACAAGCGGTTAACAATCATATTTTAATGATTGGAGACAGCGCCGGATTAATCCATCCTTTGTGTGGAAATGGAATGGCAATGGCTATTCATAGTGCTAAAATTGTTTCGGAATTAGTGGAGAAATATTTCAATAACGAAATTAAATCAAGAAACGAATTAGAAGAAAAATATAGTACGGAATGGAGTTCTAATTTTAGTCAAAGATTAAAAATAGGGAGTTTTTTATCGAATCTTTTGCAAAAACAAAAACTCTCAGGGGTATTAATGCGTATATTGATTGCATTTCCGTTTTTATTGCCGAAAATTATAAAAAAAACGCATGGAAAACCTATAATTTTAAGCTCATAAATGTTTATAAACACCAAATACAGAACAGACGAACCTGAAACCATGGATGATTTTGCCATGGAAGGAGAAATCTTACGGGATGCCTTAGACAAAATTGCTAAAATCAATCAGCTTTTAGGTGGAAACCTGTTAACTTTACGAGGCGTTCAAGATTTGATTAAGGATATTTCAAAATCAAATGAAATTAGAATTGTGGATGTTGGTTGTGGCAATGGCGACATGTTACGAATATTAGCAGATTTTGGATTAAAAAACAATCTTAAATTTAAATTAATTGGTATTGATGCTAATAATTTCACTATAAACCATGCGCAAAAATTATCTGAAAAATATTCTAATATATCGTATCAGTGTGAAGATATATTTGATAAATCTTTTGAAGAATTAAAATACGATATCGTTCTGTGTACTTTGACGTTACATCATTTTAAAGACAATGAAATAGTTCATTTATTGAATGTGTTTAATGCTAATTCGAATGTTGGAATTGTTATAAATGATTTACAAAGAAGTTCAATAGCTTATCGGTTATTTCAGGCATTATGTTTTGTTTTTCAATTAAATGATATGTCGCGGGAAGATGGATTAATTTCAATTTTAAGAGGTTTTAAAAAAGAAGAATTGATTCATTTCTCTCAAAAATTAAATTTTAACAACTATAAAATTCATTGGAAATGGGCTTTTCGCTACCAGTGGATAATTTCGAAAATATGAGTGTAAAAATAAAAACCGTTGCAAAACAATTACCAAAATACTCCAGAACAACGGAAGAAATTATTCCATTTTTGGATGCTTGGTTAGTAGGACAAGACGAACGTTTCGTCAGAAAAGTAAAGAAAATTTTTGAAGGTGCTGCAGTTGATAAACGGTATTCTATTATGGATCCAATCGAGGTCTTTACGAAAACTTCTTTTGAGGAAAGAAATGATATTTATGTCCGAGAGGTAATTGATTTAGGTGAAAAAGTATTAGAAAAAGCATTAAAAAAGGCCAATTGGAATCCAGAAGATTTAGATTACATCATTACGGTGAGTTGTACCGGAATTATGATTCCGTCATTGGATGCTTATTTGATTAATAAATTAAAGTTGCGTAAAGATATAGTTAGGCTTCCAGTAACGGAAATGGGTTGTGCTGCCGGGATTTCGGGAATTATTTATGCTAAAAATTTTTTGCAGGCTAATCCTGGAAAACGGGCTGCAGTTATTGCAGTTGAAAGCCCAACAGCAACATTTCAATTAGATGATTTTTCGATGGCTAATATTGTAAGCGCAGCTATTTTTGGCGATGGTGCAGCTTGCATTTTACTTACTTCTAATGACCAAGATGAAGGCCCCGAAATTCTAGCTGAAGAAATGTATCATTTTTATGATAACATTCAGATGATGGGTTTTAAACTCACAAACTCTGGTTTACAAATGGTATTAGATATTGAAGTTCCTGAAACTATTGCGTTACATTTTCCGGATATCATTAATCCATTTTTAGAGAAGAATAACGAAACTATTGAAACTATTGATCATTTAATTTTTCATCCTGGTGGTAAAAAAATTATTCAAACGGTTGAAGGTTTATTTTCTGATTTAGGAAAGAACATTGACGACACAAAAGAAGTGTTACGATTGTATGGAAATATGTCCAGTGCGACTGTTTTATATGTTTTAGAACGAATTATGGACAGTAAACCTAAAAGAGGAGAGAAAGGATTAATGTTGAGTTTTGGTCCGGGATTTTCGGCGCAACGTGTTTTATTGCAGTTTTAGCCCCTTAGCCCCCAAAATGGGGGAATAGAAAAACTATGAAAAAAGAAGAAATCATATCAAAATTACCTTATTCTAAACCTTTTTTGTTTGTTAATGAAATAATCAATGTTAATGAAAATGGAGTTGAAGGGGCTTATACATTTGATGAAAAGTTAGATTTTTATAAAGGGCATTTTAAAGACAATCCAGTAACTCCGGGTGTAATTTTAACTGAAGTTATGGCACAAATCGGATTGGTTTGTTTGGGTATTTTTTTATTAAATGATACATTTAGTAAAAAAACTTCAATTGCTTTAACATCAACGGAAATAGAGTTTTTAAAACCTGTTTTTCCAAATGAAAAAGTGACTGTAATTTCAGAAAAAATATATTTTAGATTTGGGAAATTAAAATGCAAAGTGAAGATGATAAATGAAAAAGAAGAATTAGTTTGTATGGGGACAATAGCGGGAATTATCCTCACCCCAACCCTCTCCAAAGGAGAGGGAGCCAAAACCGGATTAAAATAAATTAAGCAATCGTTATAATTTGATTCTTTTCAATATTTTGTTACAATAGCACTCTTTTGAGTAGCATTAAAATTATTATTATTTTCCCATTGAAATTGTTATTGCCATTGAATATTATTTAACCTCAAAAAATGAAAAAACGTGTCGTAATTACAGGACTTGGTGTTGTTGCTCCAAATGGAGTAGGACTAGATACTTTTACTTATGCCATAAAAAATGGAATTTCGGGAATCAAACATGATTCAGAATTAGAAAGATTGCAATTTTCTTGTCAGATTGCTGGAAAACCTGAAATTTCCACTGAATTAGCATTGCAGTATTTTTCGGAATTAGAGTTAAGAAATTTCAATTCAACGGGAATTTTATATGGTGTAATTGCAGGAATTGATGCTTGGAAAGATGCGGGTTTATCATTAGAAATTTATGAAGAACCGGATTGGGATAGCGGAACTATTTTTGGAACAGGAACTTCCGGAATTGATAAATTTCGAGAAAGTATTTATAAAATCGATGATTTTCAAACCCGAAGATTAGGGAGTACTGCCGTGGCACAAACTATGAATAGTGGTGTGAGTGCTTATTTAGGAGGGAAATTAGGATTAGGAAACCAAGTTACGACCAATTCTTCGGCCTGCACAACAGGAACCGAAAGTATTTTGATGGCCTATGAGCGTATAAAATCAGGGCAGGCAAAACGCATTTTGGCTGGAAGTACAAGTGATTCTGGACCTTATATTTGGGGTGGTTTTGATGCGATGAAAGTCTGTACTTTTAAGCATAATGAAAATCCGGAACAAGGCTCAAGGCCTATGAGTGCGAGCGCTTCTGGATTTGTTCCGGGAAGTGGAGCTGGGGCTTTAGTCTTGGAAGATTTAGAAAGTGCATTAGCACGAGGTGCTAAAATCTACGCAGAAATTTTGGGAGGAAATATAAATTCTGGTGGTCAACGCGGATTAGGAAGTATGACTGCTCCAAATCCGACAGCCGTTCAAAAATGCATTAAAAATGCTATTGAAAATGCTGGAATTTCAGCTAATGATATTGACGCTATAAACGGTCATTTGACAGCCACATCCAAAGATAGTTTAGAGATTCAGAATTGGAGTGAAGCATTGGACAGGAAAGGAAAAAAATTCCCCTACATAAACTCCTTGAAATCAATGGTAGGGCATTGTTTGTCAGGAGCGGGAAGTATAGAAAGTGTTGCCTCAGTATTGCAATTGAAAGAAGGATTTGTTTTTCCCAATATCAATTGTGAAGATTTGAATTCCGAAATTACGTCACTAATTGACGAATCAAGAATTCCAAGACAACTAATTGAAAAAGAGATAAATATTATTGCCAAAGCCAGTTTTGGTTTTGGAGATGTGAATGGTTGTGTAATTTTTAAAAAGTATATTTAGTCACAGATTCGCCCATTTTAAATTTGAAATGAATAAAAGAAAACTAAGAATCAACGCTAAGAAATAAACAAACTATGGATAAACAAGAAATAATTGAGAAATTAAAAAATATTATTAAGCCTTATGTTCAAAATCAAGAGGCTTTTGATAATCTTACGGAAAATACTGATTTTATTAACGATTTAAAAATAAATTCCGCTAATTTGGTTGATGTGATTTTAGATATTGAAGAAGAATTTAATCTTATAATCGATAATGAGTCCATGGAAAAAATGCTGGATTTAAAAGCAGCTATGACGATAATTGAAACTAAACTAGCTGAAAAGTGATTGGTAATGATATTGTAGATTTGGCTTTAGCCCGAAAGGAAAGCAACTGGAAGCGGAAAGGCTTTTTAGATAAAATCTTCACTCAAAAAGAGCAATTATTAATTTCGAATGCTATAAATCCTGAAGTACTGGTTTGGAATTTATGGTCAAGAAAGGAAGCGGCTTACAAAATCTACAATAGAGAATCAGGAATTCGAGCATATTTACCTTTACAATTAGAGTGTCATTATGAGAATGAAACTTTGGGGACAGTTACTTGTAATGGAAATACGTATTTCACGCAAACAAATGTTTCAGAGGAATTTATTCACTCTATTGCTGTTGTTAAAAAAGAATATTTCAATGCAATAAAGGCTTTAAATTTTAAAACAGAAATCAGTAAAATAAACGGAATTCCTTTTATAATTGACAGTCAAGCCCAAAAAGCTATCCCAGTTTCTATTAGTCATCATGGGCGTTTTTGGGAAGGCATAAAGTTGTTCTGCTAATTAGATTTTTAAAGATTTTAATTACTGAATTGGGAATCAATTACTTTATCCCTAATCTAGATTTTAATTTTAAAAAGAGTAAAGCAATTTTGTAAGCATCTTCAGAAGAAGAATTTCTGTCGCTTTTTGGAATTTTATAAATGTCACATAATTCGTCAAGAGAAAATTGTCGATCATTAATATCTTGAAGTTTCCGATACATTACATCAACATCTAAAGCTTCATTTTTTAATCGGCCACAATCTAATCTTTCAAGGGCTGCATTAATCATTTCTACATCAAAATCGATATGATGTCCCACTAAAACTGCATTCCCTATAAAATCTATTAAAGACTGGATTGCTTCAGATTCTCCAAGCTTTTTCATTTTACTTTCAACTATAAACTCATTTGAAAGTCCGTTATCGTGCAAAAATTTATATTGCAATAAAACAGTTTCAAAACTATCTCCAATAATAATACTATTATTGACTACCGCAAAAGAACCAATTGATAAAATAACATCTTTAACGGGGTTTAAGCCTGAAGTTTCAGTTGATAAAATAACAAAACGATTCGATTTTTTTTCAAATTTTGAAACATACGTTTTCCAAAATTCAGGGTGTTCTTTATTAATATTTTTAAGCCAGTCTAGCATAGTTATGAAAATTGTGTAAGTTGAAATTTACTTTTAATTAACTCTTCCAATTCTTTCATTGGAGCAAAAGCATTTTTCAATTTCTCTTTATCAATTTTTGATAATTCATTCAAATTTATAAACTGACCCGAATTGTCATTTTTTAAACCTTCTAATGCTCTGAATTTTGATAATGTCAAAAAGGCTTCTGCACAATTAAGATAAATCTCTGAATTTTTGGCGTCAGTAATCGCTAATTGTTTGAATCGTAAGTAGGTATTGTTAATTCCTTTTACATTGTAGTTTAGAATAAACAAACGGGCTCCGTCTATAAGTGGCATTAAAGCACGCGTCTTTATATCAAATTTATCTTTATTAAGGCCATCTTCTTCAACTATAAATTTTTTGAAAAAGCTTAAAGGAGCATTTTTCTTTAGTGCATCATTTCCTAAGAAATCAAAAAACAGGGTATTATTTTGTACATTCTTGAAAATTACATTTCCTATAGCTTCTTCAATTTTTTCTTCTCCAAAAGCAATTTCATAATCAAAAAAGATACTGCTTAAATCATTACTATTTTCGCCTGGAGTATTCATCCAGCTGTTGTATTGTTTAGTCCAGTCAGTTAATGATTTACACCAAAGCATATTGCTTCCCATGTGTCCATTAGGACATAATTCGTAACCTACTTTTTCCAGAGTTGCAGTTGTCTTTTTTCCTAATTTAAGAAAATAATCTTTCACATCTCTATATTTATCAGGCGTAACATCTTCAAAAATTAAAATACTATCCTGGTCTGTTAATAATAATTGTTCTTTTCGTCCCTGACTACCAATGCTTAACCAAGCAAAACGAGCAGGAGGGGAGCCTAAATCTAAAATAGATAATTCTACTGAACGTTTAATTATTGCCATGTTGATTTCGCTAGCAATATTATTTACATGAGAAAGAGGAATATTTTTATGAATTGAATTTTGAATAAGATCTGAAAGACGCTCCCGTATTTGTTTTAAATCTTTGGGTGCTTGAGAACGTTTTATTTCTTTTATTAATACACCGGGATTACTGGCTTGTGCAACAATTAAATCTCTTTCGGAAATAACCCCTTTTATTGAAGACTTATTAGTCCCGTCTTGTGTAGCGCATAAATGGGTTACATTGTGCTTTAACATCAGTAATTGTGCTTCGGCAAGAGAAACATTTTCTAAAACTGTTATGACAGGGGAAGACATTATTTTATCTACCGAAATTGTTATTGGAAATCGACCAGTAGCAATTTTTGAACGCATATCAGTATCAGTAACAATACCAATAGGAATTGTGTTATCACATACAATAATATTGTTCATTAAGGTTTCAGTCATGAGTTGTGCAACATCTTGAACTATAGCGTTTTTTGTTGTAATTAAAGGGGAATTGTTATACGATAAAGACTGAAAATATTGCATTTCTGAATGCTGATCAGAATAGAAAACATTGTCAGAAATAAGTTTTCCATTTAGATTTTCTTTGTCCTTTGGATTTCGTGTATTTGTAGCAAAACTCTCTAATAAAAAGTTCAAAACTTCAGAATTATTAGCCACAAAAGGACGGAAAGTAGCAATAGGTATGGCGTAAATAATACTTTCTTCTCTGGCTTTGGCAGTCATCATATAGTTGTTTTTGGCGAAAAACGGACGTAAACCAAAAATATCACCTTCATGACATTTGTTTAATAATGTTTCTTCAGCATCAGCTATGACTGATAAATTGATAACTCCAGAAGCTACAACGTAAAAGCTATCGTGTAAAACATCATTAATTTGAAATAATACTTTATGTTTTTCTAAATTTACTACGCGAATACTTGTAGCAATTTCAGATAATTCTTGAAAAGTCAAGTGATTAAATGGTGGATATTCCTTTAAAAAATCAGCAATGTGCTCAGCAATTGTATTCATATTTTTTGGCAAATAAATAAAGTATTGTTTGTAAAAATAATAAATTAAACAATTATAATACTGTCAATGATGTAGTAAAACAAATAAATTATACAATCCTTATTTTTTTCTTAAAATTAGTAAGAATTTATATAAATTAAATAAAGTTATTTTAAGTTTGTAATCATAACTAAAACATTTTAAATCATGAGATTACTTAAAAAAATACCCTTTTTAACTTTTGCATTATTGTTTATTAATTTCTTAAATGCTCAAGAGAAAGCAAGCCCGGCGGCTGTTGCGACAGGGAAAATTAATGGCGCTACAATTAGTATTAATTATAGTAGCCCTTCAGTCAAAGGAAGACAAATTTGGGGTGTATTAGTACCGTTTAATGAAGTTTGGCGTGCTGGCGCAAATGAAGCAACCACTTTTGAAACTGACAAAGAACTTACTATTGAAGGATCAAAATTACCTGCAGGGAAATATTCTTTTTTTGTTTTACCAAATGAAAAAGAATGTGTCATTATTTTTAATAAAGTAGCGAAACAATGGGGAGCATATAAATATAATCATAAAGAAGATCAGTTAAGAGTTACGGTAAAACAGCAAATTGCGAATTCAACTACTGAAAAATTAGTTTACACAATAAATAAAGATAATGTTGTTTTAAACTGGGAAAAATGGAATATACCGTTTTCTGTTAAATAATTTTTTGTAAAGAATGTCTAGTCCTGAAAAAACGATACAGGATTAATAAAAAATAAAAGTACAATTTTTAAACAGTAGTAAGCTCCGGTTTACTACTGTTTTTTGTTTTATAGGTTCTCATTTTAATTA
>NZ_JBLNKT010000032.1:0-42005 GCF_048158525.1 Flavobacterium algoris | reverse complement strand
ACTCAATTGGACTGCTTTCTCTTTAAAAGCTTTGTCATAAATTTTGCGCACTTGTTTCATAGGTTAAAATTAAGATTTATTTCTTAACTTTCTGTGATGGCTAAGTTAGCATGTCCAAATATCCAGTAATTGTCCTGCAGGAAATATGGACTTAATTTGATTCGTTACGCTGCTAAAATCAAAAGAAGCTATTCCATCTGTATTCGTGCCAGAGATTGCATCATCACATTGGGTATAAGCTCTTGAAAAATTCAAAGGAATTTGTGTGGTAGAGACAATAAGATTTAATTGAGCAATTCTATAACAACCATTGCTATTACTTACTCTTACATAAACTTTGTCAACACTTACAATTTGATTGGTGTAGCTTATAGTATTCGGTATCGGATTGGTATTGTTTTGTGCGTCTGTTTGGGTTTTAAAAAAAGTAATTGTTTCTGTTGCAGCGTTAGCCGTTATTTTACTAATAGCTTCTTCTAAATTAAAAACACTAAACCCATCAATATTATCATCACATTGTTTCAAATCGACAACATTAGTAATTACCGGCAAAGCCAACACTTGAATCGTAAATGAGGTTGTCGCAGAGCAAATTACATTGTCTTTATTTGTCATTTTTACATATATCGTTTCTGAAGGATTCGTATTTTGATACGCTGTTGGGATGGCAATAGGTTGAGTTAATGCTGCATCTTTAAAGTAAGAAAGCGAAAATTGGGTAGCCGATTGACCGTTTAAAATAGCTGTTTCTCTCTGTGTCAAATCGAAAATTACTCGACCGTCAGAATCTGTTCCTGCACTTGTGTTATCACAACTACTTAGGTTCGAAATATTATTTAGTGAATTGGGTAGTGGCGAATCAAACACATCTATGCTAAAACTGGTTGTGCTTTTGCAATCTCCATTACCCTTATTCGAAACTTCTGCAATAATGGTTTCTTGCTGATACGCCACTGGATTGATAAAATTGCTCGCTGTAGTAATAGCTACATTATTCATATAATCTGTAGCATTGGCAAAATAGGTTACTGCATATAAATTAGGATCTTGACCATTTAATATTGCTGTGTTTTGCGTAGTTAAATCAAAATTATATAGCCCATCATTATTAGTATCACAAATTAGCAAGTTTTGCGGTATTGTTGCAGAGGGAACTTTCGAGATTACAATGTCTTTGGTTTTAGTGGTGGAACCTGTTATGCCAGTCGCTGTTACCGAAACTGTATAAGTACCCTCCGTTGCATATTGATGCGTTGGACTTATATCAGTGGAAGAGATTCCATCTCCAAAATCCCAGTTGGCTGCTGTTATCGCTTGTATTGAATTTAATGTAAATTCTGTTGCAGCGCCAAGACATAATTTTTTGACATCAAAAAAAGCATCAAAAAACGAGGTGATAAATGGTGGTAATCCCAATAGGCGACTTGTATTATTAGCAAGCGGTTGTCCAGCTGTATCAAAACTACAACCTAAACCCAGCACATCGGGATTATTTATTACCCCTAAAGAATTTAGATTATAAGTGCAATAATAAATTTTTTTATTTGGTGCCAATTGTAAGGCTCCAATACCATAACTACCCCCGAAAATTTCTGTTTTTGAACTAGGGATGTCTATGCTCAATAAATCAAATTGTGCCAACTGATAAGAATTACCTATGGAAGAATTAAAGCTTGCATAGAGAACATTAGAATTAGTAGAAAATTCAACACCATACGCTTTAACTTCAGTAAGAATTAATTTGGGATTAAAAACAGCTCCAGTCAACGCATCAAAATCAAAGATATATACTGACCCTTTATAATTACTGTAGGGACTAGTCGCTGTATCAATTTGATCGTATGCTGCTGCTAATTTTTTACCATTTGGAGATGCTTTTAAATAGCCTATCGCATTTCTACGAT
The DNA here is from genome assembly GCF_048158525.1 of Flavobacterium algoris. Taxonomy (NCBI): domain Bacteria; kingdom Pseudomonadati; phylum Bacteroidota; class Flavobacteriia; order Flavobacteriales; family Flavobacteriaceae; genus Flavobacterium; species Flavobacterium algoris. The sequence goes on along the minus strand of NZ_JBLNKT010000032.1, from coordinate 40,101 downwards.
ACCCAAAAACAGGAACGCTTGGTGAAATAGTTGATTTTACTGGTGTACTACTGACCCCTGTTGTTGTTACTTTGAAAGCGTAAAAATTATCTGTAAATTGTGTAATGACCCAATATCCATTTCCAGAAGCATCATTTACCGCTGTTAATTTTTCAGAGCACTTATATTTTATTTCCTCACCAAGGGGATTTGTATCATAGGTAATGAGATGATTGTTTCTACTTATAATATCTCCAATACTTCCATTACTACCTATTTTGCTTATATCTACTATTGAATAATTCAACCCATTATTTAATCCATCGTCATTATCCGGTGTTTTACCGCTATCAGTGTCTATATAATTTCCAGAAAATGCATTTGGATATTTGGCAGCGTTCTCATGATGAGGCTCATCTAATGTGAAAATAAAATATAGGTTTGGATTACCTGGTTTAGGGACAATTATAGCAGATTGAGTACTAGAAATATCACCAAGCAGTCCAGTTCCATTTAAATAATTCCCATTTGGCATAACTAAATGATTCTTATCCCAAACAGTACGACCATCACTATAAAATAATAAATCTCCGTTACTATTTGCAATAGAAGCACAACCTTCGCTCGTTTTTAATTTACCATCACCTAATGAAGTAACGCTCCCATCAGGATGAAATTTAAGCCCTGCATTCTGCCCAAAATACCAAACACTCGCTTCCTGTTGGGAAAAAGCGAGTGTTACATAAAATAAAAATATAATGAAAAATTTGTATTTCATAGATATAGATAGAATTGTATATAGCTCCAATAATTGTGGCAATTGTTAATCCAATCAGACCATAAACAAGAATATTACCAAAAATGTAACCATTTATTTTTAATTGTTAAACTAATCTTCTTCGATTTTGTAATCAAAAAAAGTATATTTTGAATTTTTATCGCCCATTACTTCAACTGCAGTGAACTTTACACTACTATCAATAACTTCATATTCATAAATATCAGTAACATTATCAACATTGTGTAATTCGTAATATTTACCGTTTTCAACCCACCATTTACCGTTTTCGGTTTCTTGAGTTACTTGTCCATTTTTGTCTATTATAACGAATAATAATGTACTTGTTCCATTCTCAAATCTACATGACACCCAATATTTACTTAACCCTTTTTGCTGTTGTTCAATTTCTGAACCCTTCCAAGAACCTACTAGTTTAGGGTCATATGTTTTAGATTCTATTCCTTGTGTTTTTTGACCAAAGCTTAAACTTGTAATAAGTAATAATATAATAAATGGTATATTTTTCATATTTAAATAATTATAGTTTTTGTTCTTTTTAACTCTCCTATAGAAATCGAGCAAATTTTGCTCGATTTTTTTGTTTTATATTGGGTCAAACCATTCTTTCCTTTTAGCTACTTCTATCATATGTCCAATAGTTATTTTTGGTTTTTCAGGATATTCCATTTTTTTTAATCCAAAAAGATTTAAAAAATGCTTAAAACTTAAAGTTGGTAATGGATTAAAAAACTTATCTATATCAATATATCCTTTATCTATATTGAATTTTACAAAGAATTCCTCCATTAAAAAGAAAGCCTCGTCAGCAAAATAATTTGGTTTATTTATACTAGAATCAATTTTATTATTTTTAACAATATTGTTTTTATTGAAAAAATCTATTACTTTTTTTTCTAACTCGTCCATGCAAAAAATTAGTTACTTGTTGAATTGTAAATACCATATGCGCCTCCTGACATTTGAATTCCACCAAAAATTGGTGAATTTCTGCCTAAAAATGTCCCCCAATCTTTTGCAGGACCATATAATGTAGGTAATCTCGATACAGGCAAACTTTTAAATCCTAAAATTTTAATAAAATAAGCAGATGATTGCAACGTTTCCTTTGAAGCACCAAAACCTACTCTAAAACCAACAGATGATTTTAATACTTTTGTAAATCCCATTTTCACTAAAGTAGCGCCTTCAAGTAAGTTGATACCATCTAAAACTAAATCTGTCAAACCCATTCCAACACCATGAGAACCTATTTCAGATACAGAAAAACTGCTTACTCTCAACACAGAACCTAAAAGACCTGTTGTTGTTGCCATAGTTTCTTACCATTAACAAAAATCCTATCATCGTCGTCTCATATTCTCTCTACTGTGAATAATTTGTCTTTTTGTATTGAAAGGAATATTGTCATCTGGTTCTTCCGAATTTGTCTGATGCGCAAAATGATTCAATCCACTTACGATGAGCCCAATAACAGCCCTTGGTATGAGTATTCGCTTTTACTCAATAATTAACGGTACCTTATTAGAAACTATCTTTTCATAATAAGGAGTATAGCCTAGTTCTTGTAGAGAATCTAGTTTACTTTTAGTGATCCGTTTTTCTGTTGTTTCTTTTAGCATTTGATATTCTAATTGCAACTGATACTTTTTTCCTTTTTCTAAATCGTAATGATATGTAAAAATACCTAATTTATGACTTAAAAGGAACGGTATTTCTATATATCTTGAACTTTTCTTTTTTAAAAAAATTGCATTCTTTAGCGTAATATAATCTTTATAAAAAGCATCTGATTGAGCAATTCCTTTTTCTGTGTCCATTGTTTTTTGTACAGCGCCTTCGCCAATCATATAAATCAATTTATCATCATTATAAACAAAAGGCTTGAGTATAAAACTACTATTGGTTTTAGGATTAAAATCAGGGTAGTCATATGCTCTAGTAGTATCCAAGGTTATAAAATAGTTATTGGCTGTATTGTTTATTAGCATTATTTTTAAAACTGAATCACTAACTGCACTGAAGGGTTCCACTAAAAAGAAAACGTCTCGTTTCTTTTCTGTTTTCTTATCACAAGCTATTATTGTTAAACCTAATAACAATAAAAGCAGTATTCTTTTATTAATAACAAATTCCCCCATTATTTTACAGTATTAAATATTCTTAAATTCCTATTCATTACATCCATACTTGGAGACCCACCCCATTGTTTCTCCCAGTAATGGGCTTTGTATTCATTAAGAGCATCTGCTCTATCTACACCAAAGTTTCTAACCCATCTATCATAGACTTCTGTGTTGTAGAAAATGTAATGATTCAGTTCGTGTCCTATTGTTGAAGCTAATGTATGCCAACTACTCAGAGAGGATCTACTTATTTCTATATGACTAGCATGAGTAACTCCATTATTGGTAGTGGCAACAGTTTGTCCATAAGCAGCTTCGCCGTTTGGCGATATTATTTTATCTTTCAAAAGAAATGGTGCATCATCTGCCTGCTCCATCATGTTAGGGTACATATCTTTGGCAAAGCCTCCCAATTCGCTTTGTTCAATTTGAGCTGCACTATCTGGGTTTTTACCTAAAGAAAGTAATCTTTTATCTATATATCTATTGGTTTTAATATTATGTGCATAATGATTTAATCCACTCACAACAAGTCCTGTTACAGCTCCTTGCCAAAAATTTCCACCAGTAATGGCTGCACCAGTACCGCCAGAAACCGTACCAAAGGCAATCATGCCTGCACCACTCTCACGAATACTGCTGGCCCAACCTAACCCTTTCGCTGCACTATTACCATCCCAACTAAAAGCACTCGCTGCAATACTACTCAAAGCCCCAGCTACAAAGCTACTAAAAAACTTGCCTCCTTGTATACCAGACATCGTTCCTTGAAACGTACCGTGTGCAAGAGCTTGAAATGCAGCTTTAGCCCAAAGTTGTGTTGATGAAAATAAATTCCCTGCGGCTGTTCCTATACCAAAAGTTACTGCGGCACTTGCTGCCCCTATAAAAGTGGCTTTTGCTAAACCACCTACACTAAAGGGAACATCGGCAAGGAGTGCCGTCATGGTATAGGTTGTGGCGGCAACTAAAGCTCCTATGCCTATAGCTAATAAAACTCCAAATTCTCCACTAGGATCTGTATACATCAAAGGGTTGTTTAATACATACGCATAACGGTTGTAGTTTTGCGTGTTTTCTGGCTGTTGTATAAAGTTATCCGGCATTAAGAAAGAGCGTAAGGCGGGGTCATACAAACGACCATTCATTTGTATCAATCCTACTTCTGCTAAGTGTTCGTGGCTGGTGTAGCCACGATCCAACATCATTAATCCTGCGCTACTACCGTTAGTAGGCAATGTTATTGCCACACCGTTTTGTTCTAGTTTAGCAAGATTACCCCACGCATCAAACTGGCGACGTTCTACCGCCACACCCATATCGTCAGAGATGGCTATTATACTTCCTAGATAATCTCGATGTAGGTAGTATTTCTTATCTACAATTGCTCCTGTGGCTATAGTTTTGATTTTATCAACATATAATGGAGCGGTATACGCATCACCTCCCATATAGGTTCGTATAGTTATGGTGGCAGGTGTTTTTAGGATTTCTACAGATCCGTCATCAGTATAACTTTTGGATTTGGTATACACAGCTCCAGGCATTTGATACCCATAGGTCATGGTTTGTCGTGACAGATGCGAGTTATATACAAAAGCAGTACTGCCTTTATTACTTTCGTTAATCGAGATAGGACTTTTAAACATTGTGTAACTTACCGTTTGTTTCGGCAGGTTGGTGTAATAATTAGTCCCCTCAGTCGTTAAGGCTATCGATGTTTTTTGATAAATTCCTGTGGCTAGATTGGTGTTGTAGTTTACCGTCCCTAACTTGTTGTTATTGGTAATCCTTCCTTTAGTATCATATGTATTCGTGTCAAGAGCAGCTGTCAATGGGTTGGTCCATTGGGTTAATCGATCTAAAGTGTCATACGTAAATACCTCGTTTGTACCCAAGGCTACATTTTGGCGGTTGCTTAAGGTGCCTTTTACCGCATTAAAACTGTAGGTGTTATACAATACATTTATACTGTTTTTGGCATGTTTTTGAGAAGTAAAATAGTTATCGGTATCATAAACATTCGTAATCGCGATTCCATTACCTAAAGTTTCTGTAAGGGATTGCATTTTTTCGTTAGCCGTATTCAGTTGCCATAAAACAGTATCATTCGCATCGGTCATTTTATCCATAATACCGTTGTACGTATTGTAATTATTTTTGGTAATTACTGAGGTGCTTAATCCAGTGGTTAGTTCTTGTGTAGCATTTGTGGCAGTAGCAACCCGCCCATAAGTATCGTACGTAATACTTTTAGTTTGCGAGAAACTGGCATTACTCTCGCTGGTCGTATTTAGTCTGTGGAGCGTATCAAAACCATAGGTAAAACTATCTATCGTGGTTCCTATTGCTTTTTTACTGCTTTCGGATGTTAATTGCGCAAAAGAGTTATATAGATAATCCGTCTCATAATCGGCACCATCACCCAATATTTTTTTCTTAATCAGTTTACCATAATTGTCATAAGTATTATTTGTTGATCCTTTTGGTGTGGTTTCGTTTATTATTTGCCCAAAAGCATCGTAAGCATACGTATACGTACCAGCATTAGGATCGCTCGTTGCTGTTTTGTTTCCCCAACCGTCAATGGTTATAGCTACTTTATGTCCTTCGTAGTTAGACTCTTTGAGCTGCCCGTTGGCATAATACGTAAAGTTGATAGTACCGCCAGGATCCGAAGTTTGTGTTTTATTGCCCAAAGCATCAACAGTTGCTGTTGTCGTTTTGCCGTCATCCACACTTGTTGTGGTTAAGCCTGAATAGCTTAATGTCTGAATTCGTCCTGTAGAAGCGGTTACTTTTGTAGGGCGTTGTAAATAGTCGTACTCGTAAGAAATCCATTTGCTTGGAGCAGAAAAATAGGGTTCACTTTCCTTCAGTTTTCTGCCTAACGCATCATAAACCACCTGTTTAGAGATTAAAGAATTGACTGCAAAACCTTTGGTGGTATTAATAACTGTTCTTCCTAAAACATCGTATTGCGTGATTGATTTGGCGTTATCACCCACCGTGTTTTGACTGGTAGTGGTATAACCCCCATCGGCTAATTTAGCATAGGTAATGGTGGTAACCAATGGTGTTGTCGATACATTTGTAGTTGTGGTTTGGGTGAGTTTGCCCCAATTGTCAAAAACAAAATCGCTAACCACACCTAAATAATTGGTCGATTTTGTTACTTGTCCAAGCGTGTTGTAGATAAAGCTCGTGACAAATCCCTGATGATCTGTTTTCTTAATCACAAAACGTTTGGTAGTATCGTACTCATCTGTAATGGTTCTTGCTGCAATAAGAGTTGGGGCAGCAGGAGCTGATACGGTTTTGGTTAGTAAATTCCCAGTGGTATCATAGGTCATATCCTCTACGATGGCATAGGTGTTATTGCCTGTTTTCTCCGTTTTGGTTAAGTTTGTTCCTGTATACGTATAGATTTCGCCAGAGGTACGGGTATCACCTGTATATATTAAAGTAGAAGTATTTGTTGACTTCGGTCTTCCTATATAGTAAGCAGTTCCCACACCTGTTGGATTATTGTCATATACGCTGGTTGTAGTAGTTGTGCCTTGTACTGTCGTTCCGCTATATTGTTTGGCAACGCTTAAGGTTTGCAAACCATAATAATTGGCAGAAGTAACTGTACCATCATAAGTAAACGTATTTTCTGATTTTATACCTGTAATGGCATCTATTGTAGTTTGTGAACTAAGCAATACATTATAAACCTTTGTCGTAGGATTAGTATAGGTCGCAAAAATATTTGTTTTTGTACTCAACAGGTTATCTGGTATAGTAGCAAATACCGTTGCAGGATTCGTATTAGACCAGGTTATTGTATTGGCTCCTCTGAGACTGGTGTCATTGTATTGTGTAGTCCATATTTTAGCGTCAGAAGGCGATAAATACCAACTGCTTCTTGCCGTTCTGCTAAAACCAACTGTTCCATAATTAAAATTAGAAATATAACTTCTGTACTTAAAGTCCTGAAACTTGGAAACGCCATTTATGGTAGCTGTGAGTTTTGAAACTAAATAACTAGCCGTGTTTCTGATGATTTCAATATCAGGATACGTTGCGGTATTACTCGAAGAATAAAAATCAGTTGAATAGTTACCAAGTCCAGCATCTCCAGAAACCATTGCTGAATAATCAATGGTTTGTTTGATGTTTCCACTGGATTCAGTTACTGATTTTAGTCTGTTATCAGTATCTACATCTTTATTGAATTGATAATATTCAATTTTGTTGTAATGGCCTCGTACAATGACCAATTCTGTATTCGCTCCTTGATATTTATAATTGGAAGATATAGGAATCGGGATGTCCGGAGAACCAGAGTCAAATATTCCTGAATCATAGGTTTGAGTAAAAGCAGATCCTATAATTTTACCAATATTGTTGGTAAAAGCGGTTACTTGCCATTGTGTGTTGTGATCATTGATTGTCCATGCCGGTTTATAATATTTTCTCCATACCCTAACTAAATCCGATTTTCCATCACCATTGATGTCCATGGCATAATAACTACTAAAGTGGGTTTGGGTTGAGTAATAGGTTCCAGTATTAGGCCAATATTCAACAATATTTTGACTTTCTTTAACAAATAAGTCACCGCCGGTAGGTTTTGGATTACTGTAATACGTATGCCACAAGGTATTATTAATCCCTCCCTCAGTATCAGGCAGCATCAAATCGGTCTTACCGTCGCCATTATAGTCACCAAAAAGTATTTGTTTAGTACTTGAGTACTTGTCTAATATACCTGAACCAATTAATTCTAATTGAACCCAAGGAGATACATTAAGTTGTTTAAAACTTAGTATTTTATAAGCTTTTGTATCAAATCTAACTATTAAAATATCTGATTTACCATCTCCATTAAAATCAGCTACATATTCTTTTTGTTGACCAAAATCGATGTCATTAAAAAAAATAGTATTTAATCCTAAATCCACAAATCCTTTACCACCTAAAATACTACTTGAGCTGGGATTTAAATCCGCTAGATAATACTTCATACCTCCACCATTTGAAACGACCTGTGCATTACAAGTTGCGTAGGCCCAAAAGCCCATTCCATCTTCATAATTTGTTGTTTCCAGTATGTAATGAGGATTTCCATCTTCACTTCTAATTAAGACTTCACTAACACCATCACCATTAAAATCTCCCTCAATATATAAATTTTTTTTTATGTTATTTAAAATTGCTATATTGTCACAATCTCGTGTATCTTGATAACTTGAATAATCACAGGAATAGCATTCTGGCGTGTATTGTGAACTAGAAGTATACTCCGTTGTGAAACTATTATTCATTGAGAAATTTCTAGAATAATTGTAAGTAACTCCGGCAGTATCTTTATTATATATTTTAAATTCTGTGTTATTTGCAGTATCATTTACCAAAACTATTGATGAATTTTGATTAAGTTTATTATTTAAAATTGTTGTAGCTGTGAACATTTTTTTATTGGCAGAAGAAAATGGCAAGTTGATGGGAGTATTTCCACTACTCCCATTAAATAAATTTGTAAACAGCTGGTCATTAGCTACAAAATCTAGTCTTCCGTCTCCATCAAAATCTCCAGCTAAATCAGTGTTATTAAAATTGAGGTTATTGGTATAGGTTTTCTCTGTTCTTGTCGTTGTTGTGGATGTACTATTATATTCAAAAAGAACTGGGTTTGAAGCCTCATTTTGAGCATTAAATTCCTGTACTTGTGAGATGCGTTCATACCCTAAACTAGTATCTTCTATTTGAGAAAGCTGGTATTTTCTGAATAAAACATTGTTTGCCAGTACTTGTATATTGTCAAGAATTTTTGTTGCATAAACTGGTGCCCCTTTTATATAATCTCTTTCTATGCGTTTAGCATCTCTATAATTAAATACAATTTTATTCTGAGAAGCTATTCCAACTACTTGATTGGCACTAAATGTAATATAATTTATGTACAGTTGATTTGTACTGTTATATACTATATTGGTATAATTATATTCAATATTATTGCCATTAGTATCTTCAAATCGCACTATAAACCATGCATTTGTAGATGTTGCATTTTGGTAAGTACCTGAACCTTTAGAACCATACCAAGTTCTAGATCCATCAGGACTCGTAACAATAAAGAAAGTAGAAGCACCACCATTTTCAATCTTTAATTCAATTTTGGTGTTGCTTTTGTATTCCGTTTCATAAGTAGATCCATCAGCCAAGTATGTACCAGTTTTTAATAATAATCGCTGTCCGTCGAGAGCTAATTTGTCATCTGAATCAAAATCGACTCCATCCACAAAACCATCTATATCTCTTCTAGTGGCCATCCGGCTAATAGTAGAAATGCTATTAATATTCCAGCCTTGCCCTGCTATCCCGCCTCTAACACCACTACTGTATGTGAGGTTTATTACAGGGGCTACATTTTTTATGCTTGGGGGCATAGCGATCGGTAAATTGTATGTTGCTGTACCTGAGCTAGAGATTTGTAGCTCGCCTTTTGTGTCGGTAAAATTTTGTGCAGCAATTAAATGAGTAGCAAAAATGGCTAGTAATAGGTAATATTGTTTCATAACTTGATATTTTTTATTGGTCATATGTATTAGCAGATCACTACTGGTGTTTGCTTCAAAATTCCGTTATGCTTATTTTATATAAATAACTTTATTGCTTGATAATTTTAATAGATTTTTGTTCACCATTACTGTAGAATAATACAACAGCATAAACTCCCCTAGGATAATTTGCGAAAGGGATATTTTGTCTATTACTTTTATTCATATTTTGAAATGACTGTAATAATTGTCCACTTAAAGAATAAACTTGAATTGATGTAACCGTATTATTATTTACTAGGTCCCAAGCAAGATACAGTTCTTCTTTAACAGGATTGGGATAATAAGAAATTTGATCTGAAACATCACTTTTTATTAAATCCTCTTTCGTTATTTTTTTTACATCTATAGCCTTTTTGCCCGTCTGACAATTGATGCACAACTCTCTATTAATTTGATTTCCTGCAGTATCATAACTAAAAAGAATTTTGTTTTGAGCTGTAGCTAAAACAGAAGATCCCAATAGCATGAATAATATAAAATGTTTCATGATTTTTATTTTTAAATTATTGTGTTATGGATATTATTAATGGTTTTTACTATTGTTAGTACAGAGAGCGTAGCTAGGAATGTTTTTTTTCAAGTTCAGGTTATTAAATAAGAATTATATAATCTTTTTGGCATCGCATTAAATTTTATAAAAATATTCTGGCAATTATAGAGTAATTTATTAGCACCCACAATACCCACTTTTGGTGATATTTAACATATTTTTATGAAATAATTGTAATGATAAAGATTGAAAAAAGAATGATATTTTGTGTAGTCTGTATATTTTTGTGACCTAGCATTTTGCTCACGCTTTCGATAGGAATTCCATTTGCAAACGTCACGGATGTTACAAATGTTTGGTGGAAAATGTGAAAATTTATCACTTTTGCATATGTTATATTTCTACCTGCTACTGTTTTATTTTTTCATTAAAATGCCTTTTAATTGCCTGAATTATGCTGTTTATTCTAAATTTATTATAACTAGTGAAAATTCTAATTAGTCTTTTTTATAATTTTATCATTGTTGAGGTTTGACATTTTGTTTCGTAAAACCATCATATCCTCACTCACTTTTTTATCCAATATTTTAGCATAGTGTTGTGTGGTTCTTATGTTTTTATGCCCTAACATTTTGCTTACGCTTTCTATGGAGACGCCATTTGTAAGTGTTACAGTGGTTGCAAAAGTATGTCGGGCAATGTGGAAGGTTAAATCTTTTTTAATGCTGCAAACATCCGCTATTTCCTTCAAGTAGCTATTCATTTTTTGATTGCTTAAAACGGGTAATAGTTTGTCTTCATTTATGCATTGTGGATGATTGGCATATTTCAGAATTAATTCTTCTGGAATAGGGAGGAGGGGGATTCTTGAGGCTGTTTCTGTTTTTTGTCGATGGGTGAATATCCATTTTCCGCCATCAATACCCATACTGATGTTTGATACGGTTAAGTTTTTGACATCGATGTAAGCCAAACCTGTAAAGCAGCTGAAAACGAAAATATCTTTTACCTGGTTCAGTCTTTCGGTTGCAAATACTTTAGAATATATGTCCTGAACTTCTTCTTGTGTTAGATAATCTCTTTCGACTTCACGAATTTTTGATTTATAGTTTGCAAATGGATCTTTATCTAACCACCCATTTGAAATACAGATTTTGATTATTTTCTTGAAATTCTTGATGTATTTTACGGCGGTGTTATTGGCGCATTTACGAACACTTCTCAAATAGAATTCATATTCTGTTATGAAAGAATGGTCAATATCTTTAATGTCGATATCAGAAACGGAATATTTCCATTGTAGAAATTCAATCGTATGTTTCATGGATGTTTTATAACGCTCTAATGTTCCTGGAGCAAATTCCTGGCCTACTAGAATTTCTATTTTGTTATTATGCTCTTGGAAAATGGGAACTAACATTCTGGCTCTTTGCTCAACTCCAATAACCTTATTTTTGATTGTATCAATATTAACTGGAGTGTTATTATGGATTAATTCTTTTTGAGCATCATAGACTTTGCCTTTTAGAATATCAAGGTAACTATTAATTGAACGCGCTTCCTCTGATTGTCCCTTCATTTTATTAGCTTCTGATGACCATTTGCTAGGTTCAATAAAACGATTGGCACTTATTTCAAATCGTTTGCCATCTACAGTAATTCTGGAATAGATTGGAACTTGTCCATTAGAGTTGGGTTTTGTTCTCTTGATGTAATAGAGAATGGAGATTTTGTTTTGCATTGTGTGGTGACTTTAAGTTAATACTAAATTTATTGTTTAAGATTAGTTTTTACAAGATGTTCATTAGCTGAACACCTTGCTATACAAGTCTTTTCGATAAATTCGGTGTCTGTAAAATGACAATTTTTAGAGACACCGATAAAGACACTTTAGTTATGCGATTATTTGAATAATCTGGAATGGTATAAAAGCGAAAAACCCACTAAATCGTACGATTTAGTGGGTTTTGATAAAGATTGTTTAACAATCCGCGGAGAAAGAGGGATTCGAACCCCCGGACCTGTTACAGTCAACAGTTTTCAAGACTGCCGCATTCGACCGCTCTGCCATTTCTCCAGTATGTCACTTTCATTACCTGATTGCGAGTGCAAATATAAGAACCTTTTTTGGTTATGCAAATCTATTTTTATAAAAAAAGCATCTATTTTAATGACTATTTTTTAAATGTTTCATTTTCTATACTTTAGAAGAAAATTATTTTTATAAAAATTTAATAAATAGGTTTAATACTTTACATATTCGGTTATTTCCAATCCATATCCAATCATACCGACACGTTTAGTACCCTCTGTATTGGAAACTAATCTAATTTTTGAGATATCAATATCATGTAATATTTGTGCGCCAATTCCAAAATCTTTACTATCGATAACGATTTTAGGAGCTTTCATTTCTCCTGTCTCTTGTAGTGATTTAAGCTCAGCAAGACGACTCAATAAATTAATAGATTGCATGTCTTGGTTGATAAAAATAAAGGCTCCTTTACCGTGTTCATTAATAACCTTAAACATGTCGTCAAGTTGTTGGTCAACATTATTGGTTAAGGTTCCCAATAAGTCATTATTAACTTGCGAGGAATGAATTCTGGTTAAAATAGGATCTCCTAAATTCCAAGTCCCTTTTGTTAAAGCAATATGAATTTGTTTGTTAGTTGTTTGTTGGTAAGCACGTAGTCTGAATGTACCAAAACGCGTCTCAATATCAAAATCTTCTTTTTTAACAATCAAGCTGTCGTGTTGCATACGGTATGCCACTAAATCTTCGATAGAAACTAATTTTAAATCGAATTTTTTAGCCACTTTTACTAATTGTGGTAAACGCGCCATCGAACCATCTTCATTCATGATTTCTACAATCACCCCAGCTGATTTAAAGCCTGCCAATCGTGCAAAATCTATTGCAGCTTCAGTATGTCCAGTTCTTCGTAATACTCCCCCTTGTTTAGCGATAAGAGGGAATATATGCCCTGGTCGTGCTAAATCATGTGGTTTAGTTTTTGAATCTACAAGCGATAAAATAGTTTTGGCTCTGTCGGCTGCTGATATTCCAGTCGTAACCCCATTTCCTCTTAAATCTACTGAAACTGTAAAAGCAGTTTCCATAGGATCTGTATTGTTGCTCACCATTACATGTAGTCCTAATTCTTTACAACGGCTTTCTGTCAATGGAGCGCATATTAATCCACGACCGTGGGTAGCCATGAAATTAATCATCTCAGGAGTTACTTTTTCTGCTGCAGCCAAAAAATCACCTTCATTTTCTCTATCTTCATCATCAACCACAATAATAATTTTTCCTTGTCGGATATCTTCAATTGCTTCTTCTATTGTATTGAGGTGTATTTTATTTGTAACCATGAGTGTTGTTTAATTTTGTGATGGGAATATTTTTTGAAATATTTTTTGAAATGGAGCTAAAATAACATCCATATTAATTAATCCGATATCATTTGTGGCTCTGTAAGACAAAAGTATAGCTAATGGGGTTAGGATGATTGATGACATCCAGGCTCCCAGAAATGGTGTCAAGCCATCTTCTTGTGAAATTCTTTTACCAAAAGTATTTATAAAGTGGAATGTTATGAAAATTAAAACGGCAAAAATTATAGGAAGTCCAAGTCCACCTTTTCGAATAATTGCGCCTAAAGGAGCTCCTATAAAAAACATCAAAAAACAAGCAAATGCTATGACAAATTTGTCATAAAATGCAAGCACATGATTATTAATGTTTTTTCGTTTATTTTTAAATTCGGTATTACTGGCATCAATAGAATATTTAGTACTCGCTAAGTTGCTAATAGCGAGATCTAATATTTTTGATTTTTGATCATTGTTATATAATGAAAGAATGTTATTGGGTAGTTTTTTTGTTTTTTTAAGAGGCTGTATTTTATTGTCTTTAGGAATGGCTATTCGCTGATTCATGTTTTCAGAAAAAGAAATAACATCTGTTTTTAAGTTTTTATGCAGTGAATCCAATGTGTAATTTAATTCACTTACCGTAAGCATAGTGTTGGTGTTAGCAATGCTTTGATCATTTACATCCACTTTATTCAATTTTGATAAATCAATATTGATAACGTATTTTTTAAATGAACTTTTTGCAAATGGCATTTTGCTCCTGTCTTCAAATTTTTTAGGAACGATATCTTCATAATAGTAGCCATCATTCAGTACCAATTGCAGAATACTGGATTTATCGTTGCTTATCAATACCCCGTTTTTAGCTTTGATAACCGTTTTGCTGCCATCACCAAGATTTGATTTTTTGTGGATTGTGATTCCGGTAAGAAAATTTCCGTTTTCTCCGGATTTTTTATTCACTTTTATATTATAAAATCCCACATTACTAAACTGTCCTTCAGCAATTGCCAAAGCAGGCTTAGCTTGCGCTATATTTTTTCTAAAATTGATAAATTTAAATTCAGCAAAAGGAATCACATTATTTGCAAAAAAAAACGCAATAATACTCAATAAAAGAATGAAAATAGTTAAGCTTTTCATCGCTCTTTTTAAAGAAACCCCCGCCGATTTCATGGCTGCCAATTCATAATTTTCAGATAAATCCCCAAAAGTCATTATCGAAGCCAATAAAACAGAAAGCGGTAAAACCAAAGGAATGATTCGAGGCATCGAAAAGCCCAGAAACTTGATAACCATTAGTAAATCTAAATCTTTACCTGCTAATTCGGATATAAATAACCAAACAGTTTGAAGTATGAAAATAAAGAATAGTATTACAAAAACCGTAGTAAATGTAGTGAGGAATGTTTTTAATAAGTATTTGTCAAGAATTTTCACCTAAAATTAATCTAATTTATTGATGTAGTAATTTGGATATTTACTTTCGGTAAAGGTAAATTGATTTTTTGACAAAGGTTGGTTGGTTTTAAAAGAATTAACTGTTAAAGTGGTTTTTGTGCCTTTTTTACCCATTTCAATCAAATTGTAGATGTGTTTAGTCTGTACATCAATACCTAATAATATTTCTTTTCTCTGATCTTTTGCATTAGTAGGAACCAATTTAATATACTGAATTTTTCTTCCTTTAACATCCTGCAACATATCCATATTGTATTTATAACCGGTGTTGAAAAAAGTCAATAATTTTGATGGAGTAATGGCATTATCATCTTTATCATTTACTTTAGAAATAGTAATTTCTTCATCTTCAGGAACAATAGTATAGGTCTTTTTACCATCAAAAATTTTGGTAACTCCCATGAAATTTAATACAAATTGATTGCCTTTCATTGTTACATTCCCTTTGCTATCTTGATTGATATTTTCTTTGGTATTATTCAAAGAATATTTAAAATCAATTACAATATTGTCATAACTTCTCACTTTTGCAGTAACTTGATCCAAGAGATCTTTTGCTTTTTTATCTTGGGCTTGTATTGAAAAACTAAAAAGTAATAAAGCGGTAATTTGAAAAAATATTTTGCTTATTCTTTTTATATTATTTTTTTTTAATGCTTGAATCTTTGATTTCATGGTGTTAATTATTTTGTTCATTGTTGAAAAATTGATCAAGAGAACTCATGTCCAGAATATTTACACTACGTGCTTTACTTCCTTCAAAAGGGCCTACAATTCCTGCAGCCTCGAGTTGATCAATTAATCGACCTGCTCTGTTGTAGCCTAATTTTAGTTTTCTTTGTAACAATGAAGCGGAACCTTGTTGTGCGTTTACAATAATTTCGGCGGCTTCTCTAAACAAAGTATCTCTGTCGGAAATATCCATATCAAGATTAATGCCACTTTCCTCTCCAACAAATTCTGGGAGTAGATAAGCCGTTGCATATGCTTTTTGAGAACCAATGAATTCAGTAATTTTTTCTACTTCCGGGGTGTCGATAAAGGCACATTGTACGCGAACAACGTCATTTCCGTTTGTGTAAAGCATATCTCCTCGTCCTATTAATTGATCAGCACCCTGAGTGTCAAGAATGGTTCGCGAATCAATTTTGGAGGTAACTCTAAAAGCTATTCTGGCAGGGAAATTGGCTTTTATCAAACCTGTAATTACATTTACAGATGGTCTTTGTGTGGCTATAATTAAGTGAATTCCAATGGCTCGCGCTAATTGTGCCAACCGAGCAATGGGAACTTCGACTTCTTTTCCTGCAGTCATAATCAAATCAGCAAACTCATCAACTACAAGAACGATATAAGGTAAAAATCGATGACCGTTTTCAGGATTCAGTTTTCGAGCCTTAAATTTATCGTTGTATTCTTTAATGTTGCGCACCATTGCATCTTTCAACAAAGAATAACGGTTGTCCATTTCTACACACAGCGAATTTAAGGTGTTGACTACTTTTGCATTATCAGTTATAATGGCATCATCCATGTCAGGAAGTTTTGCTAAATAATGTCTTTCAATTTTATTAAATAATGTAAGTTCCACTTTTTTAGGATCGACCAAAACAAATTTAACTTCTGCTGGATGTTTTTTGTACAAAAGCGACGTCAAAACGGCATTCAATCCTACCGATTTTCCTTGTCCGGTAGCACCAGCCATCAATAAGTGAGGCATTTTGGCTAAATCCACCACAAAAGTTTCATTCGAAATTGTTTTTCCAAGAGCGATTGGTAATTCCATCTCCGCTTCTTGAAATTTGGCTGAGCCAATGACACTTTTCATCGAAACCATCGTAGGATTCTTATTAGGAACCTCGATTCCTATCGTCCCTTTTCCTGGAATAGGAGCAATGATACGAATTCCTAATGCCGAAAGTGACAATGCAATATCATCCTCTAAACTTTTGATTTTAGAAATACGAATACCCGCTTCCGGTACTATTTCATACAAGGTGACTGATGGTCCAACAGTCGCTTTTATTTGTGCAATTTCAATTTTGTAATTGCGCAACGTATCAACAATCCTGTTTTTATTTTCTTCTAACTCTTCTTGGTTGATGGTGATTCCACCAGTAGAATATTCCTTTAATAAGTCTATTGTAGGAAATTTATAATTGGATAAATCCAAAGTTGGATCGAATAATCCAAAATCAGCCACTAATCGCGAGGCTAAATTTTCCTCGATAATATCTTCTTCCGGAGCAGTTTCTATAACGAAAGTGTCTGCAGGGTTCGAAATAATTTCGGGAGTTACTATTGGTGTAACTTCCATAGCAAGAGGTTTTGCAATTGGATCTCTATTGATATCCGATGAGTTGCTTATGGTTGGTTTTAATGCCTCTTTGTTAATTTCGAATTGAGAACCATTTGTCTTTAAATGTATTCCATCCAGTTCTTCTTCTTTTTCTTTGTCTACAACAGCAAATTCTTCTAAATTATACCCGCTACTTTTTCCTCCATTTAAAGGAATAGTGGCTAAATCAGCTTTGATTTCTTTTTTTGTATCGTTAAAAAAGGATTGAATTTTTTCAGGAGAAATTTTAATTTTGAAAATTACATAGATGATTAATCCAAACAACAAAATCAATAATGTTCCAGTTTTTCCAATGTAATCTTGTAAGAATAAATTCAGTTCATATCCTATTGTTCCTCCTAATTCAGGAATTGAAGTAGCAAAAAAACCAAATAAAACGGATAGAATAATAATAACGAATAAATCCCAAAACCAAATATTCTTTAGTTTTTTTAAGGATATGGAAAGAACCATATACATTCCCGTAAGAAAAAATAATCGAACGAATATAAAAGCGGCAAGTCCAAAACCTTTATAAACAATCAAGTCAGCTAAAAAAGCACCAAATTTCCCTAGCCAATTGTGAACAGTTTCAGTTCTATTAGTCAATTCATCAACGGCACTTTGGTCTTGTTGACCGTAAATGTAAAAGGAAATAAATGCGAATAATAAAGCAATTGAAAATAATACCAAAAGAGAACCAAGAACAATTTTATGTTGTTTGGTTACTCTCCACGGATTATTTTCTTCAGATTTAGAATCCTTTTTTTTATCTAAAGGTGCAGTTTTTGTTGTTTTTGCCATTCTTGATTGTAATTCTACCTTAGAATAATATAGGTATATATATGATTAAACCGATTGCTATTGCAGTTAAAGCAGCAAAAAATACAGCTCCTGCAGCAATATCTTTGATGAATCCAATTCTTTCATGATAATTGGGATGAATAAAATCGGCTATTTTTTCAACAGCAGTATTTAAACCTTCGATACTCATAACAAGACCAATAGCCATAGTTTGAAAAAGCCATTGTGTAGCAGTTATGCCAAAATAGAATCCAGCAATAGTCATTAGAATTCCTAATGAAAACTGTACCATTATACTGTGTTCTGTGGTGATTAATTTTAAAGCACCTTTAAAAGCATAAGTGACACTTTTTAATCTTCCGGTAAAGAAAGTATTATCTTTTTGAAATTCCATTCGTATGCTTTTAAAGTACCGCTAATGCAGCTTCATAATTAGGCTCGTCTGCAATTTCAGCAACTTGTTCCGTATGTGTAACTGTTCCATTTTCATCAACAACAATGATAGCTCTGGAATGTAAACCAGCTAAAGGACCGTCTACAATTTCTAAACCATTTGTTTTTCCAAAACTTCCTTCTTGAAAATCAGATAAATTAACAACATTTTCAAGTCCTTCAGCACCACAAAAACGTTTTTGGGCAAAAGGTAAATCTCTTGAGATACATAATACATTGGTATTTTCCAATTTACTTGCACTTTCGTTAAATTTTCTAACCGATGTAGCACATGTTCCTGTATCAATACTTGGAAAAATATTCAAAACTAATTTTTTTCCTGCAAAGTCACTTAGTGAAGCAATAGAAAGGTCGTTTTTAACTAATTTAAAATCAATAAGTTTAGAACCTACTTTTGGTAATTCTCCTGAAGTATGTATTGGATTTCCTCCTAATGTGATTGAAGCCATAATATTTGTTTTTTAATGAGGCTCAAAAGTATGAAAATTATTTAAGATTTAGTTAGGAAACTTCGGGATAAAGTTCAAGATTTTGGAGCATTAAGTAAACCCGTACAACCCAATGTATTTTTTATAAAAGGCATAAAAAAAACGCACTCGTTTCGGAGTGCGTTTTAGAAATATTGAATTAAAAATTCTTTTTTATTTGTCGATGGAACCCAAAACTCGTTTCATAAAACTGTTTAAAGCTTCTTTTTTATCAGTACCAGTTTTTACCAATTTATTAACTTCTAAAGCGCCATACATATTAGAAATCAATTCACCAATTACATCTAATTCTTCATCTTTCAATGATGTAATTTCAGTCATTGCTTCCAGAACTTCAATTGTTTCTATGATATAATCTTCATCATTTTCTTCTATAAACTGCGTTAAATGCTTAATTACCGGTAATTTCATATTTAGACTTCTTAGATTTTTAGACATTTTAGATTTTTAGACCTCTTAAATTCTTTTCAAATTTTAGATAAAAGATTCTAGGAATCTATTAAACTAAGAAGTCTAAAAATCTAAGCGAGTCTAGTGATCTAATTAAACGATTTCGTTCACTAATTCAATCAGTATTTCTTGTTTATTGGTTTGTGTTTCGTTTACTAATTTCCCATTTACAAAAGTGGCAAAAGTTGGTAAATTACTCACATTAGCTAATTTTCGGGATTCAGGAAAATTTTCAGCATCAACAAGAGCAAAAGTAATTGTTTCGTTTTCTGAAGCCAATTTTTTGAATTTTGGTTTCATGATACGACAATTTCCGCACCATGAAGCCGAATATTGAACTACAACTTTTTCGTCTTTTGCAATTAAATCCGCTAATGTATCTTCGTTTAATTCGATTAACATAATTTTAAAATTTAAAAAATCAATAGCAATATCAATAGTCAATATTTAGTATTGAAATTGATTATTGCCATTGAAATTGTTATTGAACTAGTTTAAACTCAGGTATTCTGCAGTACTTTTTCTGTCAGCGCTCATTGCTTCTTTTCCAGCTTCCCAGTTTGCAGGACAAACTTCCCCTTTTTCTTGAATATGTGTGTAAGCATCAACCATACGTAAATATTCATTTACATTACGACCTAATGGCATATCGTTTACACTTTCGTGGAAAATTTTTCCAGTTTCATCGATAAGATACGTTGCTCTGTACGTTACATTAGATCCTTCAATAATGATAGAATCTGTTTCTTCACTATAACCTGTTTCTTCAATATCAAGAATTCCTAAAATATTAGATAAGTTTCTGTTAGTATCAGCAAGAATTGGGTAGGTAACACCTTCAATTCCACCATTATTTTTTGGAGTATTTAACCATGCAAAGTGCACTTCGTTAGTATCGCAAGAAGCACCAATAACAATTGTATTTCTTTGTTCAAATTCAGGTAAAGCAGCTTGAAAAGCATGTAATTCAGTTGGGCAAACAAATGTAAAATCTTTTGGGTACCAAAACAAAAGTACTTTTTTGTTGTTATTTACTGCTTCTTCGAAAATGTTGATTTTTAAATTATCACCCATTTCAGAGATAGCATCTACTGCAATACTTGGAAATTTTTTACCTACTAATGACATTTTATTTACTTTTTTAGTTGTTTTTTTGATGGCGCAAAAGTAGTTATACTAAAAGTAAATAGGAATAGCAGTTGATTATAAAAATTTATTTCAAAATAGGGAATTCCTATGCTGTTATTTTCGAAAGATTTAAGTTATTAATTTTTGGAAGTTAACCTCCACAGGAAGAGTTCCTTTGCATTTTGTGTTTTCCAAAAGCTGTTTCGCTGCGGTTTCTTGAAATTCTGTAAAATCTTGATATATTTCAATGATTCCTAAAGCATGTTTTAAATTTGGGATAACTTGAAGTGCATACGGGTTTCCAAAAACATACAAAACACATTTTTTGTTTTGGAATAAAGTACCCAAAAACTGAAGTACTGCATCTTCCATGTCAAAATTATGTAGAGGTTTTGCCTTTGGAACAAACAAAGAAATAATAAGGGTATCAAAACGGGTTAAAGCTTTTTCTAGTTCCTTTAATGTCAAATCCCCTCCCGTTTCATAAGAAAATTCAGGTGATGGTAAAGCAGCGTTTAAGCTTTTAAAAAATGTATTGTTTGTATTTTTATAAAAGCTAAGTTTGGCAAGATCTTCTCTGTTTTTAGCATCAAAAACAGTTATAGTATTGTTGTCATCTTTTATTTTTGTAATGCAGTTTTGAGCAATTTTTTGGTTTAAAATGGAAGTGGTTTCAAAATCAAAATGACTTTCCGTAAGGTTTGGCAAAGGAAGTTTTCCGTCTACAATTCCAGCTTTTTGTTTGCATTTCCACAACCGGTTAAAACTTGCTTCAATTCGTTCAGGTGTTGCATTTTTTAGGATTTCCTGAATTCCTTCCGGTACATTTTCGGCAAAACACAAAACATCATTTCCGGCATTAAAAGCTTCCCATTCCAGTTGTCCTTTTTTCTCGTATAATTTGAAGACGCTATGCATATTCAACGCATCCGAAATCACCAAACCGTCATAACCCAATTGCTTTCGCAAAAGCGTTTCAATTACTGATTTTGATAACGTTGCCGAAGTATCTTTTCCATCGTTTAAAGAAGGAACGGCCAAATGACCAATCATGATAGAATCGACATTGCTTTCTATTCCTTTTATAAAAGGAACTAATTCGTTTTCTAATAATTGCTCCAATGTTTCTTCTAGAACTGGTAATCCTAAATGCGAATCGACATTGGTATTTCCGTGTCCCGGAAAATGTTTCAGACAACCTAAAATGCCAACATCATTCATTCCTTTTAAATATTCGAGGGCAAAATCAGCTACTTTTTCTTTATTCTCACCAAAAGAACGGTAGCCAATTACAGGATTATTCGGGTTATTATTGATATCCGCTAATGGTGCTAAATTATAATGAATTCCAACTGATTTTAAGTCTAAACCTATTTGTTTCCCGACTTCGTAAACCAATTTTTTTTCGCTTTTTGGTAAAGCGCCCAGCGTAATGGCATAAGGATATTGAGGCGTTTTTTCGACGCGCATGGCCAAACCCCATTCGGCATCAATACTCATCAATAATGGAATCGTTGCACAATTTTGATACCTAACAATAAGTTCCTTCAAACGTTGAAAACTGTCCTCATTTAAAACTACTTTTTTCTTAGTTTCATAATTGGTTGCGGCACTGGCTCTACTGTGAAAAAAAGTCAATCCACCTATATTGTATTCTCTAATTAATCGTTCGGTTGCCAGTATGTTTTCTTCGGTATCATTTATGAAAACAGCTGGAAAGAAAAATTGCCCTATTTTTTGTTGTAATGTCATTTTGAAATAGTGATAAGAGTCATTTTTAACCATATAAGGCATATAAGTTTATTGTAGTGATTTTACTAATTAGTTAAAATTAATTACTCTAAATAGTTGTGGACTTACTTAAATGAACTTACATTTCTTATATGTTTGATGAAAGATATGTTTTTATTTTTTCTCTAATTTTTTTCCAAAATCGGAAGGAAAAATTAAAAATCGGGAAAGGATTAATCCCGGTATTGTGGCTAAAAATACCCAAATAAAGAAATTTCCATAGCCCAAATATTCCTGAATGAATCCGCTCAACATTCCCGGCAGCATCATTCCCAAAGCCATAAATCCGGTTGCGATGGAGTAGTGGGAAGTTTTTGATTCACCATCGGCAACATAAATTAAATACATCATGAAGGCAGCGAAACCAAAACCATATCCAAATTGTTCCGCAATTACAGTCGCATAAACATAGAAAATGGATTCTGGATGAAAGTGGGAAAGTAAAATGAATCCTATTATAGGCAAGTGCATGGCTAAAAACATGGGTAACATCCATTTACCAAGCCCTCCTTTGGAAATGGCAATTCCGCCAAGAATTCCTCCAATTACCAGTGCTGCAACTCCAAATGTACCATAAATAATACCTACATCTTCAGTGGCTAATCCCATGCCGCCTTTGATTTTTTCATCTATTAAAAAGGGTGTTAGCATTTTTAATAATTGGGATTCTCCTAATCTGAAAAGCAATATAAAGGCTAATACAATTCCGATTTGTTTCTTTTGAAAAAAGGTTTTAAAAACAACCCCGAAACTCTGTTTGTTCTCAGTTTCAACAGTAACTTTAGTTTCTTCTACTTTTGGAGTGGTGAAATAGTTATAGAGGGTTAGAAAAGCCATAATTAAGGCCACAATTATCATCGTGTAGGACCAAGCTTTGCTTTTGTCTCCGTATTTCTGTTCCAGAAAACCACCTAGAATAACGATTAATCCATTGGCGGTAAGCATGGAGAGTCGGTAAAAAGTACTTCGAATTCCTAGAAAAAAAGATTGTTGTTCTTTGGCTAAAGCCAACATATAAAAGCCATCGCTCGCCACATCATTTGAAGCTGATGCAAATGCCGCCACCCAAAAAATTGCGAGACTCAGAACAAAAAAATTACTCATTGGTATGGTTAACCCTACAATCAAAAATGCAATTGCAATAACCAATTGCATTGCCAAAAACCACTTTTTTTTGGTTGCATATAAATCTATAAAAGGGCTCCATAATGGTTTAATAACCCAAGGCAAGTACAACAAACTAGTGTAAACTCCGATATCTTCATTATTAATACCCAAACTTTTGTACATAATCACCGATACAGAGATTATAATTGCATACGGAAATCCCGATGCGAAATTTAATAATGGAATCCAAAACCAAGGGCTGTTGTCTTTTCTCATTTATAGCGAATTATATTCAATTCAAATTTTACAGCGTAAAGTTTACTAAAGTTGGCTCACTTTCATTACCATAAAAATCAATGAATGTAATGGCGCAGGAATTATTTTTATCTAGTTTACAAGTGGGGATAATTACTTCAACAGCATTACTTTTTTCTTGAAACGGTATTTTTTCAATGATTTGACTTGGATCATTAATATCAATTTTAGTAGTTGCATTTGATCCATATACCATAACATAGCGAATTTTGCTATTCAAAGGAGATTTCACATTGAAGCTGGAAGAAACCGCATTTTTTACGATAGCATTGACTGTTGGTACATCAACTACTTTTCTAATGGAATTAGGAACAACATTAGGAAGCGCAGGGTATTTGTATTGATTTTCTGACAGTAGTTGCGTTACGTTTTGATTTCTGTTTAAAAATGATTTGGCACTGAAAAATGCATTTCCTTGGATGTTTTTATAACTACGGGTAATATCAATTTGATTTGGAATTTCATTTGGATTATTCCATCTTTTATCAGAATCGGTATTTATTTTATAAGTTCCGTTTCCAATGTAGATTGCCGTATTAGTGGAGTTTTCAGACCACCAACGCAATAATTTTGAATACGAAGCTTTAGGATGATCCATGCTCCAGTACAATTGAGGAACGAGGTAATCAATCCATTTGTTTTGCATCCACGCTATTGGATCGGCAAATAAATCATCATAATTTGTTTGACCTGCTTCCGTTTCTGAGCCTTTTGGATCCACTGATTTATTTCTCCAAACTCCAAACGGGCTGATGCCAAATTGTACCCAAGGTTTTATATTTTTAATAGAAATGGAAACATTTTTGACAAAATTATTCACATTGGAACGTCTCCAATCTTCTAAACTTAGGTTGTTACCATATTTTACAAAAGCTGCAGTGTCATTAAAATACTCTCCTTTTACTTTGTATGGATAGAAATAATCATCAAAATGAATGGCATCAATGTCATAGTTTTTAACCACTTCATCTACAACTTTCAGCAGATGGTCTTGTACTTCTGGCAACGCCGGATTGTAATAATATTTTCCACCATATTTAATCATCCAATCGGGATGTTGGTAAAAATCATGTTTTGGACTTAAGATTGCCGTGTTTAAGTCCATTGTAGCACGATATGGGTTTAGCCAAGCGTGAAATTCAAAACCTCTGGCATGAGTTTCAGTAATCATCCATGCCAATGTGTCGAAATAAGGTTTTGGTGCTTGCCCTTCTTTTCCTGTCAAAAATCGAGACCAAGGCGCTAATTCCGTAGGATAAAAGGCATCACCAACACTTCGAATCTGAACAATAACGGCATTATAATTTAGTTTTTTATAGGTGTTTAAAATTTCAATAAAATCAGCTTTCTGTTTGTTAACATTGTCGGTGCTACTTTTTGGCCAGTCAATATTAACAACCGTGGCTATCCAAACCGCTCTAAATTCATTTTTAGGATTTGTAGCTATCATTTGTGCGTTCCCATTCCAAAAAGAAAGTAGGAAGAACGAAATAAGTACTAGGACAAGCTTGCAATTTTTCATTAGGGTCTTATTTTATATAGTATTCAAAAATAGTTTTTTTAGTGAAATTTACCAGATAAAATAGGTATAAAATTTGACTTATTTTACTAACGCAATTTCTTTGCCAAAGTATTTCTAAATGGAACTTTATGTCAAAAGAGAACTTTTTTTGATTTTTTCTTTTTTGATTTTTTAATTTATAATAGGCTATATATTTATATTTGTCAAATAATGCTGTATTGTCAGTTTTTATAAAATATAATGTACCAGCCATGTCAACCCCACTTCAATTAGAGCAATTATCTCAATCATTAGAAGGAATACTTTTATATGACGATCTTCATAAAACACTTTATGCTACTGATGCTTCAGCGTATAGAATTATGCCTCTTGCTGTGGCAATTCCAAAAACGGAAGAAGATATTATCAAAATTGTTCGCTTTGCAGCAAAAAATAAAATTTCAATAACACCTAGAACAGCCGGAACTTCATTGGCAGGACAGACAGTTGGTAATGGAATTATTGTTGATGTTTCGAAACATTTTACCAAGATTGTTGCTTTTGATCCGATAAAAAAAACGGTAACGGTACAACCAGGAGTGATTCGGGATGAACTGAATTTGTTCTTGAAACCACACGGATTATTTTTTGGACCTAATACTTCTACCTCAAATCGATGTATGATAGGGGGAATGGTGGGTAATAATTCATCTGGAACAACATCAATACGGTATGGTGTAACCCGTGACAAAATAGTGGAATTAAAAACGGTTTTAAGTGATGGAAGTTCCACTGTGTTTAAAGAAATGACCTCGGAAGAATTCATTGAAAAAACTAAAGGGGATTCACTTGAGAATACTATATACAAAACAATTTATGAGGAACTTTCGAATACAGAAAACCAGAAAGAAATTGTAAAGGAGTTTCCAAAACCTGAAATTCACAGGCGAAATACGGGTTATGCGATAGATTTATTACTAAAATCGGAACTGTTTTCAGGAACAGAAAAAACAATAAACTTAGGTAAATTACTTTGCGGAAGCGAGGGAACTTTAGCATTTACCACCGAAATAACGTTGAAAGTGGATGATTTACCGCCAACAAATAATGTTATGGTGGTGGCGCATTTTCATACCATTCAAGAAAGTTTAGAAGCTGTAGTCACAGCGATGAAACATCATTTGTACACTTGCGAAATGATGGATGACACCATATTAGATTGTACTAAAACAAACAGAGAACAAGCCAAGAATAGATTTTTCATACAAGGGGAACCAAAGGCAGTTATTATGCTTGAAGTGGCGTCACATGATAGTATGGAAGATGCCGAATCTCAAGCCAATGCTTTGATAGCAGATCTTGAAAGCAATAATTTTGGTTATGCCTTGCCTAAAATTTACGGCTCAGACATCGATAAAATAAATGAGTTGCGAAAAGCAGGTCTCGGACTTTTAGGAAGTATTGTTGGCGATAATAAAGCGGCTGATTCTATAGAGGATACCGCGGTTGAATTGAGTGATTTGCCCAATTATATTGCCGAGTTCTCCGTTATGATGAAACGTCACGGTCAGAGTGCGATTTACTATGCACATGCTGGAGCCGGAGAAATTCACTTGCGACCTGTTTTAAATTTAAAGACAAAAGAAGGATTGCACCAATTTAGAAACATCGCAACCGAAGTAGCTATTTTGGTAAAAAAATATAGAGGATCATTGAGCGGGGAACATGGAGATGGAATAGTTCGTGGCGAGTTTTTGCCTTTTATGATTGGTGATAAGAATTATGAATTATTAAAACGAGTAAAAAAAGCGTTTGACCCGAACACGATTTTAAACGTAGGGAAAATTGTAAATGCTTCCAAAATGGACGAAAACCTTCGGGTAGAAGCTGGCAGAGTAGAACCGGATATCAAAACGATTCAGGATTTTTCGGATAGTATGGGGATTTTGCGTGCTGCTGAGAAATGCAATGGCTCGGGCGATTGTAGAAAATTACCTTCGGCTGGCGGTACTCTATGTCCAAGTTATCGCGCCACACGAAATGAAAAAGACACCACTCGTGCCAGAGCCAATGCATTGAGGGAATATTTAACGCATTCTGAAAAAGACAATAAATTCAATCACGAAGAATTATATAAAGTATTTGAATTGTGTGTAAGTTGTAAAGCTTGTGCCAGCGAATGTCCAAGTAATGTAGATGTAGCCGCTTTAAAATCGGAGTTTTTGTACCAATACCAAAAAGCAAACGGATTTTCTTTGCGAAATAAAATATTTGCGTTCAATTCTAAACTAAATAATTTAGGAAGTATCACTCCTTCGATTACCAATTTCATCGTTAATTTGCCTTTTGTAAAAAAGAGCATGGGAATTGCGCCAAAAAGGGAAGTTCCTTTATTGGCTCCAACTTCTTTTAGAAAATGGTACAAAAAAAACAAATCAAAAGTACCTAGTAGTTCTTTTGCAAACGGAAAAGTATACCTGTTTTGTGATGAGTTTACTAATTTTTACGATGTTTCGGTTGGAATTGATGCGTATGAATTATTGACAAAAATAGGATATGAAGTCATTGTAGTGGATCATGAGGAAAGTGGAAGAGCTTTTATATCCAAAGGTTTTCTGGAAGAAGCAAAAGCAATTACTAATAAAAACGTTGCTGTTTTTTCGACAATTATTACTGCTGATTGTCCTTTAATAGGAATTGAACCATCGGCGATATTGACTTTTAGGGACGAATACATCCGTTTGGCTGATGACAAAGCGAATGCCGAAAAACTATCCAAAAATGTATTTACAATCGAAGAGTTTTTCAAAAATGAGATTACAAAAGGAAAAATTCATTCCGGGCAATTTTCTGATGTGGAGAAAACAATAAAGATTCACGGACATTGTCATCAAAAGTCATTGAGTTCTATTGAAGCGACTTTTGCTATGTTGAATTTACCAAAAAACAGTTCGGTTACAATTTATAATTCGGGATGTTGTGGTATGGCGGGTTCTTTTGGATACGAAAAAGAGCATTATGAGATCAGTATGCAAATGGGAGAAGATACTTTATTTCCAAAAATTAGAGCGACTGATGCCACTATAACTATTGCTGCTGCAGGAACAAGTTGTCGTCATCAGATTTTTGATGGAACCAATAGAAAAGCGCTGCATCCAATAACTGTTTTAAAGTCATATTTAAAATAGATTAGTACTTGTTTTGGAACATTAAATGTTTAATATTTGTAAAAAAATGAATTTAGTTTAAAAGTTTTGTTTTATATCTGTTATTTCGTAAAAATTATAGCTATTAAATATTGATTTGATATTTTTTAATGGTTAAAAAAATGAAATATGGAATTTGAAGTTAAAAACAAAATAGTTTCCTTAAAATTTCTAATATTGAAATTGTTTTATATATTTGATTTTTTATAAAATTTACGTTATTTTCGGATTAAACCGTAAAATTTACGACAGATTAATTTTTAATGATAAAATTTACAATATGGCATTAAATGGTTTATTCAGAAAGAAGACAGTACAAGACATTTTAAAACAGGTTGAAAAAAATAATGCGGATGGTCATAATGCACTTGGGAAGCATTTAACGGCTCGTGATTTAACGGCCTTTGGAATTGCAGCAATCGTAGGAGCCGGTATTTTTAGTACCATAGGAAAAGCAAGTGCTGATGGAGGTCCTGCAGTTATCTTTCTTTTCTTGTTTACTGCCATAGCCTGTAGTTTTGCGGCCTTTGCTTATGCTGAATTTGCTTCGATGGTACCTGTTTCAGGAAGTGCTTATACCTATTCTTATGTCGCTTTTGGGGAAATAATCGCTTGGATTATTGGTTGGGCATTAATAATGGAATATGCAGTAGGGAATATAACCGTTGCAATATCGTGGAGTGATTATTTTACCGGATTGCTCGATAGTATGGGGATTCATCTTCCACAATATGCCCAAATGGATTATTTATCGGCTTCCAATGGTTTTAAAGATGCAACTGCTTTGATGCAAAGTGGGAAAACATTTGAAAATTTAAGTTTAGCAACACAAGCGGCATATACAGCATGGACTACTTCACCGGTTATTGGTTCCTTTCACCTTGTGGCTGATTTACCAGCTTTATTAATCATTGTTTTGATTACAGCTTTGGTTTATCGTGGTATGAAAGAGTCTCGTAATGCCAGTAATATAATGGTTGTTGTCAAATTATGTATCGTACTTTTAGTAATTGCGGTAGGGATTTTTTATGTAGATGTTGATAATTGGCATCCGTTTGCGCCTAATGGAGTTTCAGGGGTTTTAAAAGGAGTTTCGGCCGTATTCTTTGCTTACATCGGGTTTGATGCAATTTCTACAACTGCTGAAGAATGTAAAGATCCACAACGTGATTTACCAAAAGGAATGATGTGGGCCATTATTATTTGTACCCTTTTATATATAGCAATTGCATTGGTATTAACTGGAATGGTAAGCTACAACGAATTGAATGTAGGTGATCCATTAGCATTTGTATTTGATAAACTGCATTTAAAATGGATGTCGGGAATTATAGCAGTAAGTGCTGTAATTGCCATGGCGAGTGTTTTATTGGTATTTCAAATGGGACAACCTCGCATCTGGATGAGTATGAGTCGGGATGGATTATTACCAAAACGTTTCTCTATAGTGCATCCTAAATATAAAACACCTTCTTATGCTACAATTGTTACCGGTTTTGTAGTGGCAATACCTGCTTTATTTTTGAATTTAACCATGGTTACGGATTTGTGTAGTATTGGGACATTGTTTGCTTTTGTATTGGTTTGTGCAGGAGTTTTGGCTTTGCAAAACAGAACCGATATTCCTCGTGGAAAATTCAAAACACCTTACGTGAATTCAAAATTCATTATGCCAGTTTTAATGATTATGGGATTGGTTTTTGCTTTTGGTTATAATAAAAAGAATACAATGGATTTCATTACTAATGAAACTCAAATCAATAGTTCAGCAGCTATAATTACATCATTAGATAAAGCAGAAACTCAAAAAGTATATGATTATTTAGTTAGCGTTGATGCAAAAAATGCTACAACAGGTACTCCGGATTTAGAATTTTTATTAAGTCAGTACCAACAAGACGATGCTAAATATGCTAGTGTAATTGCTAGTTTACCAGTATCTGATTCAATTAAATATGAAAGTGGTTTTGGTTTATTCAAACATAAAATTCCAATGTGGATTTTTCTGATTGTTTTGGTTGGATTATCAGTATGGTCATTTAAAGAAAACTTATCGTTGATTCCATTGTTAGGTTTAATCTGTTGCTTGTATATGATGGCAGAGCTAAGTGTTTGGAACTGGATTTACTTTACTATTTGGTTGTTAATAGGTTTGACGATTTATTTTAGCTTCAGTCGTAACAACAGTAAGTTGAACTTGAAAGAAGTATAAAATTTGAAGATTTATATAGGAAAACGTCTTGTGTAATCAAGACGTTTTTTTTGGTTTAAACAAAAAAAATCCGTTCGAAATATGGTTTCAAACGGATTCAACAAACTACAAAAACTAAAAAAAAACTATTCCATCAAAACGGATTCTGATGTTAGTACATTCAATTCCATCATGCATTTTTTCATCATCTGGTAGGTTCTTTCTATATCATTATCTAAACCTATAGAAAACCGAATTAAACCATCAGTCAATCCCATTTCTATTTGTTCTTCCATAGGAATTTCGCTTGAAGTTGATGTTCCCGGCGCACTAAATAAGGTTTTGTAAAATCCTAAACTCACTGCAAGATACCCTAGGTTTTTTGCCTGCATCAATTCCATTAGTTCATTGGCTTTCGCCAAAGTTCCAACATCCAATGTCATCATTCCACCAAAACCATATTCCGGATTAATCATTGTTGTATACAATTCATTACTCGGGTGACTTTTCAATCCTGGATAAACTGTTTTTAGTCCGTCTTTTTCAAAACGATCCGCGAGATACATCGCATTATGACTGTGTTGTTTCATTCGAATATGTAGTGTACGCAAGTTTTTCATCACACTTGCCGAACGTAAACTATCCATCGTTGGGCCCAATAACATGCTGGCACCACTATTCACATTTTTTAAACTATCAATAAATTCTTGAGAAGCACACGTTACACCACCCACAGTATCACTGCTTCCGTTGATGTATTTCGTTAAACTGTGAATCACAATATCGGCACCTAATTTTGCAGGAGAAACGGATAATGGCGAAAAAGTATTATCGACAACCAATTTCAAATTGTGTTTTTTTGCAATTTTTGCCAAACCAGCAATATCCGCCACTTCCAGTAAAGGATTGCTCACCGTCTCACAGTACAAAACTTTGGTTTCGGGAGTAATTGCAGCTTCCACAACGTCTAATTTCGTGATGTCAACAAAAGTGGTTTTGATACCTAATCTAGGCGTGAAATTCTTCAAGAAAGCATACGTTCCACCATAAATAGTTCTGCTTGAAACGATATGATCTCCCGAGCCGCACAATTGCAATAGCGTAGGCGTAATCGCTCCCATTCCAGATGCTGAAACATTGGCTGTTTCCGTTCCTTCCATGGCTGCCAATGCTTTGTCTAAATACAAATTGCTCGGTGAGGAATGACGGGAATACAAATAACAACCTTCCATATTGCCTTCAAAAGTATCGAACATCGTTTTTGCCGATAAAAAAGTATAGGTTGAGGAATCGGAAATCGATGGATTCACACCACCAAATTCACCAAAGTACTGTAAATCCTGAATGTTGTCTGCGGGATTGAAATTTTTCATATTTATATTTAATCGTTTATTTAGGAGCTATTTCCAGCTATTCGTTTCAATCTTTTCTTTTTTAAAGAAAAAAAGAAAAGGATTTTCACTGCTATCTGGGCTAGAAATCTCGGATGCATCAAGAAATCTATTTCAAAATAAAATCATTGTAGATTAATAATCAATCATATCGTTAAATATTGGATTTTAAAACTATAAAATATAAATAATGTAATTTAATTTTCTAAATTAGCTTCTTAAATAAGAGTTTTATAGATTATTTATCCATTCCAATTTTTCAATAAAATGATATTAGATTCAATAGATAAAAAGCTGCTTTTTTTATTACAATCCGACAGCAAGAAAACCACCAAAGAACTTTCCTTAAAACTGAATCTTTCGGTAACTGCGGTTTACGAACGCATTAAAAAACTGGAAAGGGAAGGAATTATCGATAAATACGTTGTGTTAGTCAATCGTTCGAAAGTTGAGAAAGGTTTTGTTGTTTTTTGTCACCTAAAATTGATTCAGCATACTAAAGAGTTTATCGCTAAATTCGAAAGTGAAGTGGTGAAGCTAAAAGAAGTGATGGAATGCCATCATGTGAGTGGTGATTACGATTATATCCTAAAAATAGTTGTAAAAGACATGGAAGCTTATCGAGAATTTTTGGTTACAAAACTCACCACATTGCAACATATAGGAAGTACGCACAGTACCTTTATGATTAGTGAAGTAAAAAGTACGACCGTTGTCGATATTTAGTATATATGCCAATTTAAGTAGGTATTTAACGATATGTAAATGCTAATTGCTAAAAATTCATAACAAAAAACCTTGGAAATTAAACTTTAAACAAAACTTAATTCCTTAATTTTGTGCAACATTTTATAAAAACACAATAAAAAAATATACTATGAGTTCATTTGACGTAGTCATTATAGGTTCTGGACCAGGCGGATATGTATCAGCAATTCGTTGTGCGCAGTTAGGTTTCAAAACAGCAATTATCGAAAAATATTCCACTCTAGGAGGAACTTGCCTGAATGTAGGTTGTATTCCTTCAAAAGCATTACTTGCTTCTTCTCATCATTACAGTGAAATTGCTCATTTTGCAGATCACGGAATTGAAGTTTCCGGAGAAGTAAAAGTGAACCTTGAAAAAATGATTGCACGCAAGCAAGCCGTTGTAGATCAGACTTCGGGTGGTGTGAAATTTTTAATGGACAAAAATAAAATTACAGTTCTGGAAGGATTGGGTTCATTTGTTGATGCTACACATGTTGCTGTTGCAAAATCGGATGGAACTTCTGAAACTATCGAAGCTAAAAACATCATTATCGCTACAGGTTCAAAACCATCTTCTTTACCATTTATCAAAATTGATAAAGAAAGAATCATCACTTCTACCGAAGCTTTGAAACTTAAAGAAGTACCAAAACATTTGGTAATTATTGGTGGTGGAGTAATTGGGATTGAATTAGGTCAAGTGTATTTACGATTGGGAGCGCAAGTTTCTGTTGTAGAATATTTGGACCGAATTATTCCAGGAATGGATGCTTCATTGTCTAAAGAATTAACTAAAATATTAAAAAAACAAGGTATGAAATTCTACGTTTCACACAAAGTGAAATCAGTAGAAAGAAATGGAGAGAGCGTTGTTGTTCAAGCTGAAAATGCAAAAGGAGAAACAATTACGCTGGAAGGAGATTATTCATTAGTTTCTGTGGGACGTCGTCCTTATACAGATGGATTGAATGCTGATAAAGCGGGTGTGAAAATTTCTGAGAGAGGAATGGTAGAAGTAAACGATCATTTACAAACTTCAGTTCCTAATATCTATGCCATTGGTGATGTTGTTCGTGGAGCGATGTTGGCGCACAAAGCAGAAGAAGAAGGAGCTATGGTTGCTGAGATTCTGGCAGGACAAAAACCACATATTGATTACAACTTGATTCCGGGAGTTGTTTACACTTGGCCAGAAGTGGCTGCTGTAGGACAAACTGAGGAACAATTGAAAGCAGCTGGTGTTGATTTCAAATCTGGAAGTTTTCCTTTCAAAGCTTTAGGTCGTGCTCGTGCAGGTGGAGATTTAGACGGATTTGTAAAAATTCTTGCTGACGCAAAAACGGATGAAGTTCTTGGAGTTCACATGATTGGTGCTCGTTGTGCTGATTTAATTGCTGAAGCCGTTACAGCAATGGAATTTAAAGCATCTGCTGAAGATATTTCAAGAATGTCTCATGCACACCCAACATTTGCAGAAGCAATAAAAGAAGCTGCATTAGCCGCTACAGATAATAGAGCTTTACATGTGTAATTAAAAACACCTCTTTTATAAAACAAGAAACCCGCCTAATAGCGGGTTTTTTGTTTTATAAGTTTTAAAATTATTTAGCCACAAATACACTTTTATAATTTTCCCAATGACTAAAGATTAAAAAGATATTTCCAAAAAACACAAATAACGCAATTGGTAAATTTTCTGGTGTTAAGAAAAAATTGATCAATAGTATGTTTAAAGTAACAGGTAAAATGATAAGATTAGCCAAGGTCACATAGCGTCCGGTGATAAATGATAATCCACAAAGAAATTCCAAAGATTTTGCCAAAGGGATCAAATAAGTAGAAGCCATTAAACCAACATTAAATGCCTTGAAGTTTCCAGTCGTTTCAGCCTCAGGAGATAGATGTAAAAAAAAACTAATTGAGGTATAAAGGAAAAGGAGTCCAAGTAAAGATCGAATAATGATGATTGCAATTTTCATGATATATGGTTTTATTGGTTACATATTTAAAATATACTATTGTGGAATAGCACTTTCGTTTCTATACAAGATTTCCCATTGGTGTTCCTCTAAATCAGCATATTCCTTTACATTTAGCCATGATCTTGTCATTTCTATAAAATGGGCCACCAGTATCAATTGCATTTTTAATCATTTCATCTACTTTTTCGTTGCTATCAATATTACTGGCAATCAGTTATATTAGATTCTCATTTGTAAATGGGGGGGCAATTTAAAACCAATTTTTAGTTTTTTGACAGCCATTATTTACAAATATTTTCGAAGCTATATAGATTTGTTTTCATTTTATTATATAAAGATAATTAATTTTCAAAAATAAAACGATTGATTTTTAACACTTTTTGTTTTATTTACGCAAATATTTCTTATAAACAATAAAGCTAATAGATCCAATTAACAGAATTGCCCAAAGATTGAAGATAAAAACAATTATTTCTTTAAGCATATACCAACCATTTTTCAGTGCCTAACGAAATTGATTTTAATTTGTGGTTACTGTTTCTTGGATGGAATTTTTTTATTGTAATTTTGAATCCTAAAATAAATCGTTTTTGAGAGTTTCAATTTATAAGCAAATTTCCGATCCAACAGCCTTCAAACAGCAACTTTTACTTTGGTCACAACAATTTCGGGAAGTCATTTTCATGGATAGTAATGAGTATCCACAGGGATATTCCAGTTATGATTGCTTGCTGGCAGTAGATGCTTTTACGGCTATAAAAACAGATTATCACAATGCTTTTGAAGATTTAAAACAATACCAGCAAATTACCAAGGACTGGCTTTTTGGTTATTTATCGTATGATTTAAAAAATGATGTGGAGCACTTGCAATCCAATAATTTTGATGGGTTGGGTTTTCCGGATTTGTTTTTCTTTCAACCTAAGAAATTATTTTTATTGAAAGGAAATGAACTCGAAATTCAATACCTCAATATGTGTGACGATGAGGTCGACGGAGACTTTGAGGAAATAAGTATTCAGTGTCCAGTATTCAGTGTTCAGGATTCACAAATAATGATTCAGCAGCGAATTTCAAAAGCCAATTATATCGAAAAGGCATCCAAAATATTAAAACACATTCACCACGGTGATCTTTATGAAGCTAATTTTTGCATGGAATTTTTTGCAGAAAATGCAACTATTGATCCCATTGAAAAGTTTGTAAAGCTGAACGAAATTTCTCTGCCGCCATTTGCCGTTTTTTTTAAGAATAACAAGCATTTTTTACTTTCAGCTTCTCCGGAACGCTATTTGAAAAAAGAAGGAGAATTGATTATTTCACAACCAATTAAAGGAACTGCGAAACGATTTTTGGATTCTGTAGCAGATGAAAAATCAAGAATGCAATTGGCTTTAGACCCAAAAGAGCGTTCCGAAAATATTATGATCACAGATTTAGTTCGTAATGATTTGTCACTTACCGCACAAAAAGGTTCTGTAGCGGTAACGGAATTGTGTGAAATTTATTCTTTTTTGCAAGTGCACCAAATGATTTCTACGGTAACTTCAAAATTAGATTATCAATATACTGCCGTTGATGCACTAAGAACCACATTCCCGATGGGAAGTATGACTGGAGCGCCAAAAATTTCGGCAATGAAAATTATCGAAAATCTGGAAGAAACAAAACGGGGTTTGTATAGTGGGGCAGTAGGGTATTTTACACCAAGTGGTGATTTTGATTTCAATGTCGTAATCCGAAGCATTTTGTACAATGAGGAGAAAAAATATGTTTCTTTTTCAGTGGGAAGTGCCATCACATCACAGTCGGTTCCAGAGAAGGAGTATGAGGAATGTTTGCTTAAAGCCAAAGCTATGCGAGAAGTTTTAAGCTAAATCAAAATGAATTAATTACTTTTGAATATGCTACAGAAATTCCAAAACCATCTTCTTCACAATTTTCAATTTTTGAATGGAAAAAAACTGCTTCTTGCCACAAGCGGCGGTATTGACAGTATGGTTATGGTGCATTTATTTCAGCAATTAGAATATAAAATTGGAATCGCACATTGCAATTTTCAACTTCGCGGAATGGAAAGTTTCGGTGATCAGGATTTTGTTCAGGAATATGCTCTCGCAAATGAGATTCAGGTATTTATTACACAATTTGATACCAAAGCTTTTGCGGAGGATTATAAGCTTTCTATCCAAGTTGCCGCTCGCGAGTTGCGTTACAACTGGTTTTATGAAGTATTGGAAACCGAAAAATTCGATTATATTCTCACCGCACATCATGCTGATGACAATATAGAAACCTTTCTCATTAATCTTACGCGAGGGACAGGATTAGAAGGTTTAACCGGAATTCCGGAACAAAATGAAAATGTGATTCGGCCATTTTTATTATTTTCCAGAGAGGAAATTGAAGCTTATGCTAAAGTAAATACGATTCAGTGGCGAGAAGACAGCAGTAATACATCGGATAAATACCTTCGAAATAAAATTCGCCATCATTTAGTCCCGATGTTAAAAGAATTGAATCCAAATTTCCTTTCTTCTTTTCATAAAACCGAAACGTATTTGCAAGAAGCACAAGCTATGGTTGAAGATGCATCGATTATCGTCTATCAACAAGTGGCAAAGCAGGAGGAGGAAAACATTCATTTTGATTTGAATCAATTGAAGAAATTACCCAATTATAAATCGTATTTATACCAGTGGCTGAACGAATTTGAATTTTCGGCTTGGGATGATATTTATGATTTGGTCGAAAGTCAATCAGGAAAGCAGGTTTTTTCTCCTGAGTTTCGATTGTTGAAAGACAGAGATTTTTTAATCCTAAGTCCGATAAATTTCGTAGATGAAAAGGAGGAATATTTAATTGAAGAAAATCAGGAAGAAGTTAAGATTCCCTTAAATCTTTCGTTTTATAAAGTAGCCGACATAAGTATCGTTTCAAATAAAACTATCTTTGTTGACGCCAATAGATTACAATTTCCTTTGGTTTTACGCCATTGGAATGAAGGAGATGTTTTTCAACCTTTTGGGATGGACGGCAAATCCAAGAAAGTGAGTAAATTATTCAAAGATGAAAAATTATCATTGCTTAATAAAGAAAATACTTGGCTTTTATGCTCCAAAAATGAAATTGTTTGGATTGTTGGGATTCGTCAGGATAACCGTTTTAGAATAGAAAACAACACACAAAATATACTTAAAATAGAATTAGAATAATGAGGAAATTACTATTTATACTTTTAGCTTTTTTGGCTTTCGCCAAAGGAAATGCCCAAATTCTTGATCCTGCAAAATGGACTACAAAAATTGAAAAAAAATCAGAGAATACTTATTTGTTAACTTTTAATGCAGTTATTGAAAAAGACTGGCATTTATATTCTCAATTTACACCAGATGGCGGGCCACTGCCTTTGGAAATTATCTTTAAAGATCAAAAAGGAAATTTTACGGTAGTTGGTAAAGCTAAAGAAAGTAAAACAACAACAGCTTTCAACGATGTTTTTGGGGTGAACGAAACTTTTTTTCATGATAAAGCTCAAATTCAACAGGAAATCAAGATAACAAACCCAAAGATCACTAAAATTGAAACCGACTTGAATTACCAAGTTTGTAAAGAAGTTTGCATCAATTTAGAGAAAAAATTCACTTTTGCTATTCCAATAAATTCAAAAATTGCAAAGGAAGTTGCCCTTAAAACGGATACTACAAAAGTTGATGCAATAGTTTCAAAACCGGCAGTAAAAGAAACCGTTATTCCTGTCAAATCAAAAGTTGAAGCTGCAAAACCGGCTACTCAAATAGGATTATGGTCTATTTTCTTTATCGCTTTTTTATCAGGATTT
The DNA here is from genome assembly GCF_048158525.1 of Flavobacterium algoris. Classification (NCBI taxonomy): domain Bacteria; kingdom Pseudomonadati; phylum Bacteroidota; class Flavobacteriia; order Flavobacteriales; family Flavobacteriaceae; genus Flavobacterium; species Flavobacterium algoris. The sequence goes on along the minus strand of NZ_JBLNKT010000032.1, from coordinate 1,518 downwards.
GCCGCATTGCTTACTCCTTGTGTTTTCCCGATGATTCCTATGACCGTGAGCTTTTTTACCAAACAAAGTAAAACAAAAGCAAAAGGGATTAGAAATGCTATCATTTATGGGATTTCCATTATATTTATTTATGTGGTACTAGGGTTTTTAGTGACCTGGATTTTTGGTGCCGATGCGCTAAATGCGTTGTCTACAAATGTCTGGTTTAATATACTATTCTTTGTTTTATTGATTGTTTTTGCGGCTTCATTTCTTGGTGCATTCGAGATCATGTTGCCTAATTCTTGGGCTAATAAAGTAGACAATCAGGCCGATAGAGGCGGGATAATAGGAATATTATTTATGGCATTGGCTCTGGCAATAGTATCTTTTTCTTGTACGGGACCTATTGTGGGGACACTTCTGGTTGATGCTGCTTCCAAAGGAGGTATTGCGCCAATTATTGGGATGTTTGGCTTTTCATTGGCTTTAGCCTTACCCTTTATGTTGTTCGCCATGTTTCCTGGTTGGTTGCATTCTTTGCCAAAATCAGGTGGGTGGCTCAATACAGTCAAAGTAGTTTTAGGTTTTCTAGAATTGGCTTTGGCTTTCAAATTTTTATCAAATGCTGATTTGGTTTTGCAATTGCATTTATTGGAAAGAGAAGTGTTTTTGGCGATTTGGATTGCTGTTTTTGGAGCATTAGCATTATATTTATTTGGAAAAATTACGTTGCCACACGATAGCCCTATGACGCATATTTCAGTAGGAAGGCTGTTAATGGGATTGCTGGTTTTGACGTTTACCATTTATTTAATTCCAGGACTTTGGGGAGCACCATTAAAATTAATTAATGCTTTTCCACCACCAATGGAATACAGTGAAAGTCCAATGGGATTTGGAGGTTCAGGAGTTAAAACAGCTACTGCCATTTTACCTGAAGGTGCCAAAAGTGGACCACACGGACTAGTTGTTTTTGATGATTATGAAAAAGGTCTGGCTTACGCCAAAACAGTACATAAACCTATTATGCTTGATTTCACCGGCTATGCCTGTGTGAATTGCAGGAAAATGGAAAATAATGTCTGGTCTGAGATGCGTGTTTTTTCTATTTTGAATAATGAGGTTGTTTTAATTTCTCTATATGTTGATGACAAACGCGAATTACCTAAAAAAGAACACTATATTTCTAAAACCACTGGAGCGGAAATTGAAACGACAGGTGATAAATGGACTGATTTTATGATTTCGAAATACAAAACTAACACACAGCCTTTGTATGTTTTAACAGATTTGGAAGGGAATAGTTTAAACGAGGCTAAACCAACTATAAGTTATGTTGGAGTAGATGAATATGAAAGTTGGTTAAAAACTGGAATTTCCAATTTTAAAAAATAAGAATTTTTACTATTTTAAAATAATTAAAGAGGTTGTCTGAAAAGATAGCCTCTACTTGTTTTAAGGAATACCTGATTTAGCAGAAATTTATTAAAAATTGAAAATATTGCCTTAATAATTGTTCTAAAAGTTTGTTTATTG
>NZ_JBLNKT010000031.1:0-45650 GCF_048158525.1 Flavobacterium algoris | reverse complement strand
AAGAATTTTAGCAAAAATAACAGCATTAACATTGGTTCAATATATCAATAAATTTATCTTTGATAGACCAATAAATAATATCAAAAATCAAATCATTTAATTACACCCAACGGGTTATTATTATTATTATTATTATTATGAAAAAAACATCCCGTTTATTTGCCTTAAGCGTATTGCTTTTAGGATGTAGTGTTTTTGCCCAAAAACAACAAAAAATAGGCAACAATACTACCAATATATCGCCTAACGCCGTACTGGAGCTTGAGAGCACGACCAGAGGTTTTTTACCGCCTCGTATGAATCATGAGCAACGCAATGTATTTTCGGCTGTACCGGGACTAATGATCTACTGTACTGATTGTGGCAATGGTGAATTTCAGGTGTATACTAATGTAAATTCCTGGTCAGGAATAACTTCTGTTGTTGATGTTTCAGGTGTTACTTGTGGTGCTTATGTTGCTGTGGGAGTGTTTAAAAAATTCATGTGCTATAACTTAGGCGCCACAGACATATCTATAGATCCACACATTCCAGTACAGGCCATACACGGTAATTACTACCAATGGGGCCGAAGTACTGTGGTTGCCGATGCCAGTACTCAGGCAGGGGCAATTACAGGATGGAATACTGCTGATGCTAATAATGGTGCGTGGGTAGATGGTAGCAAAACGACCAACGATCCTTGTCCAGCTGGGTTTAGAGTACCTACAAAAGTACAATGGGATGGAGTTTTAGCAAACAACACTGTGAGTAGAACAGGTTCATGGGCTAATGATGGAAACTTTTCTTCTGCAGTCAGTTGGGGTCCTAATGCCAACACCAAAACCTTAACACTCCCGGTGGCCGGCTGGCGTCTCTACACTGATGGTGCGTTGCACGACCGTGGCTACTCCGGTAACTACTGGAGTAGTACTGAGGATAGTGCTAGCGCGTGGTTATTGAGCTTCGTTAGCGGCAGCCCCTACACCAGCAACTTCAATCGTCCGTGCGGGTTCTCTGTGCGTTGTGTCTCAGAATAATTCGATTTATTTGATTATTTATATTTTTGGGAAAAGAGCAGCGTACATGTCCCATTTGTTTGAGTTGTGTTGCGCCAAGCACGAATCAGTGGAAGTAATTTTTCTAAAAGAAGGGATATTGTAATGGTTAACCGCGAAGTGGTTAATTTTTAATTATGAAATTTGTAAAATAATATAAAATTACAAGCCAATGCGATCCACTTTCTTTTTGTTTTTTAATGATCGTATGGTGTAATTAACACAGTGTTATTTGTCTTTTTATGGAATATTTGAAAAGTGATATCATTAAAGTTTGAATTTAAAAAGCGATATATTATTATTATTATTATTATGAAAAAAATATCCGGTTTATTGACTGTAAGTTTATTGCTTTTAGGTGCTCTTGTTTTTGCACAAAAGCAACAAAAAATAGGCGACAATACTACCAACATAGCGCCTAACGCTGTACTGGAATTAGAGAGCAGCACCAGTGGTTTTTTACCGCCTCGTATGAATCATGAGCAACGCAATGCAGTTTCTGCTTCACCGGGACTAATGATCTATTGTACTGATTGTGGCGATGGTCAATTTCAGGTGTTTACTAATGTAAATTCCTGGTCAGGAATAAATTCTGTTGTTGATGTTTCAAGTGTTCCTTGTGGTGCTTATGTTACTGCAGGAGTGTATAAAAAATTCATGTGCTATAACTTAGGCGCCACAAACACTCTTTTAGATCCAAACATTCCAGTACAGGCCATACACGGTAATTACTACCAATGGGGCCGAAGTGCACCGGTTGCGAATGCCAGTACTTCAAGCGCAGCAATTACAGGGTGGAATTCAGTAAATGCTGCAAATGGTTCGTGGGCCGATGGGAGCAAGACTGCCTACGATCCTTGTCCAGTTGGATTTAGAGTACCTACAAAAGTACAATGGGATGGAGTTTTAGCAAACAACACCGTGAGTAGAACAGGTTCATGGACTAATGATGGAAACTTTTCTACTGCTATCAGTTGGGGTCCTAATGCCAGTACGAAAACCTTAACACTCCCGGCTGCCGGCTATCGCATCGGCACCGATGGTACGTTGCTCAACCGTGGCGGCAGCGGCTTCTACTGGAGTAGTACTGAGTCTAGTACTTACGCGGGGAGCTTGGCCTTCGGTGGCGGCAGTGCCAGCACCACCAACACCAATCGTACCCACGGGTTGTCTGTGCGTTGTGTCTCAGAATAATTCGATTTATTTGATTATTTGATTATTTCCGCGAAGCGGTCAATTTTTTTTTTAGCTACGCTATCTTTTTAAAAGATAACGTAGTTAAAAAAATAGTTATTATTACATTCTTATGGCTACTATACTAGAAAAAATAACACAGCAAGTACAAAATCCTTCTAAAGTATTTCTTTTCAAAGAGGGAATTTTTTATAAGGCCTATAACCAAGGGGCTTATTTAATGCGCCACAAAAATTATAAGGTACATGTAAAAAAAATTAAAAATATTGAAAACAATGTTTTAACTATTGGTTTTCCAATAGCTGTTTTTGAAGCATTAAAAAAAGATTTTGCTATCCAGGATTTTGAATTCTATAGTTGTTTTGATACTCCAGTGGTTTTTAATGAAACGGAATATCAAAATTGGTATACAGACAAAATCAACACTAACCGAGAGGATATGAAATTAATTACTCAACGTGAAATTAAGACGGAATCAAGTTTTATTACGGAACTAACAGCTCAAATTATTAATTATCCTTTAGCAAACAAAACCCCTATGGAGGTTTTTTTATGGGTGGCAAGTTTGCAATGTAAAATAATTAATTTAGAAACAGCAGTTTAAGCAAGTCGAAAGTTTTTAAGTCAAATATCTCATAATAGTAAATAACAATTTAAAATCATTCAATTGGAAAAAATTATACAAAGAGGGTGTTTTTTGGGTTGCAAAAATTAATACTGATGAAGTTATGACTACAAAAATTATTGCTGGTTGGGTTACGTATGCCAAGATTCAGAATATTGCAGCAGCGCGTTTATTAGGTAACGCAACTGCAGCGTTAGCAGTGGCATCTGAAATAATGGTGAGTACGGGACTTAATTTGAGTACAAATGGTGCTTTAACGGCAACTGGAGCAGGTAGCATCACTACAATAACGACTGCTTACACAGCTACAACCGCTGATTATACTATTTTATGTAACGCTGGTGCAGGTGGATTTTATTGACGCTGCCTCCCGTTGCAACGAGTACTGGTGTGGTTTTTATCATTAGAAAAACAGATGAGACCGCTAACCTATTAACTTTTTCTCAAAGTATTTTCTCATCGGAAACGACAAGCTTTACGACCTTAAACTATAATAAAACAATTCGTATCCAGTCTAATGGAACTAATTGGTAACAAATTGATTAAAAAAAACGATTTATGATTTTAAGAAAACGATTATCTGATTTATTTATTTTGGTATTACTACTTGTTGGTTGCAGTGTTTTGGCACAAAATCAACTAAAAATAGGTACAAACGCAAATAATATAAGCGGCAGCGCTGTGCTGGAACTGGAAAGCGAGACTAGGGGTTTTTTACCCCCACGGATGACGCATTCACAAAAAACTGACATCAGTTCACCCGCCGCTGGGTTAATTGTTTGGTGCACCAATTGTGGCACTAATGGAGAAATGCAGGTTTATAATGGTGTTGGTTGGATCAACTTTTCTAGCACTGTACCTGGCGCTCCAACAGGCGCTGTTGCTACTGCGGGTAATACTCAGGCTAGTGTTGCTTTTACAGCTCCGGCCTCTAACGGTGGTAGTGCTATTACGGGTTATACGGTAACGTCTTCTCCTAGTGGTTTCACTGCTACAGGCGCAAGCTCCCCATTAACCGTTACAGGTTTAACCAATGGAACTTCCTATACTTTTAGTGTTGTTGCTACTAATGCGGTAGGTAATTCTGTTGCTTCAGCGGCTTCAGTTGCTGTAACGCCTCGCACTGTACCTGACGCTCCAACAGGCGCTGTTGCTACTGCGAGTAATACTCAGGCTAGTGTTGCTTTTACAGCTCCGGCCTCTAACGGTGGTAGTGCTATTACGGGTTATACGGTAACGTCTTCTCCTAGTGGTTTCACTGCTACAGGCGCAAGCTCCCCATTAACCGTTACAGGTTTAACCAATGGAACTTCCTATACTTTTAGTGTTATTGCTACTAATGCGGTAGGTAATTCTGTTGCTTCAGGGGCTTCAGCTGCTGTATTGGTGAGTACTTGTAGTGCTAATGTAGGCGGTACTTTAAAAGAATTTTTGTGTTACAACTTAGGTGTTACCGGTACGCAAGACCCACTTTCTTACCAAGGTGGTGCAAACAATGGTACATTATACCAATGGGGTCGACAAACAGACGGACATGAAGTACGAACAAGTACAAGCCAAGCTGGCCCAGTAAGTGCGCCTGTGGCAGGAAAATTTATAACCAATGGCAGTAGTCCGAATGACTGGCGCAATCCGCAAGATAATACCCTTTGGCTTGACGCGTCAAAAACAGCTAACGATCCGTGCCCCCCACGTTTTAGAGTGCCAACCCAAGCGCAATGGGGTGGTTTATTTAGCGATGGTCTAACAAGTGGTGCACCAGGTACTGCCACTCGAAATACATGGACCTGGACAGGTAATGGTTTTACTGTTGGTTCTAAATTGTATCTTCCTGCTGCTAGCTACCGCACCGTTCTCTCTGCAGCACTCGGCAACGTAGGTTCAGACGGCTTCTATTGGAGTAGTACGGTTAATGGCGCCAATGCATACTACCTCTACTTCACTAGCGGTAACGTATTCCCAGGCTACAGCGCCTACCGCGGCAGCGGGTTCTCTGTGCGTTGCATTTCAGAATAATTCGGTTTATTTGATTATTTCCGCGCAGCGGTCGAATTTTTTTAGCTACGCTATCTTTTTACAAGATAACGTAGTTAAGAAAATAGTTATTATTACATTCTTATGGCTACTATACTAGAAAAAATAACACAGCAAGTACAAAATCCTTCTAAAGTATTTCTTTTCAAAGAGGGAATTTTTTATAAGGCCTATAACCAAGGGGCTTATTTAATGCGCCACAAAAATTATAAGGTAAATGTAAAAAAAATTAAAAACATTGAAAACAATGTTTTAACTATTGGTTTTCCAATAGCTGTTTTTGAAGCATTAAAAAAAGATTTTCTAGGTTAGTGCGAGCGTCCCGCTCGTACCAACAATAAAAAGCAACCAAAAAACAACAATTTTTTTGGTTGTATTTTTTTGGTTAAATTTGTAATAAAAAAGGAAAATGAGTAGAAAATATAAATTTGCTTCGCCTGTTCGCTATCGCTCGGGTCATGAAAAAACAGGAGCCTATTTTATTAGTTTTGCAACTGTCAATTGGATTGATGTTTTTACAAGAGATGTTTATTTTTCGATATTTATAGAATAATTAGACCATTGCAGAAAAACTAAAGGAATGGAAATTTATGGGTACTGTATAATGCACAGTCATTTGCATTTAATTTGAAACTCAAAACTCTTTTAAAAAAACAACCTAATTTGATTTATAATTATGGCTATTTTACATCAAATCTTAACATTTATAAAATCAAAAATAATGAACTTTAAACTAGTATTTGCTGCATTTATTGCCTTTACAGCAGTAGATCTTTCGGCACAAGAACTTACTTTAAAACTATCCCAACACCCCAATAAAGAAGCAGTTATTGTAGCGGTACACGGGCTTAGAAAAGACACGCTTGGCACTGTGCCATTAGACCAAAACGGCATAGGCACGCTAGCCTTTAAAACCAAACACCCCCAAACGGGCTTGGTCAATCTTACTATTAAAGGCAAGGCTTATTTGAGTTATGATTTTGTGCTATCCCCCACTGAAAACCCCACACTCATTTGTGATATGGAATATGTATATGCCCAAAACACTAAAATTCTTAATTCGCCCGAAAACGACTGCTTGAACCGCTGGTTTGACAATGCAGCACAATACAAACAGCAAATAGGATTAAACCAAGAGTTGAGTAAACTGTATAAAACAGAAGAACCGTTTTTAAAAAAACTAGAAACCGAAAAACAGCGTGTTGAAAAACTACTCCAAAGGCTAGCCGATACCATCAATCAGTCAACCTTGTTTGCCGGAAAGTATATGCAGTTTAAAATGGCACAAGAAGAAAAACTAGCCAAAGTATGGGAAAGTAATGAGGCGAAAACCATAGCCAAAAATTTCTTTACACAAATAGATTTTGATGCTTTGTACGGCAGCTCGATGTGGTTTGGCATCATTAACTCTTGTATGGAAGTGTATACGAAAGAAAGTCTTTATTTTGGAACTTTTGGTGCTGATGTAGCTAGCAATTTAAAACGCATCAAAAACCAGCAAGTGTATGAAGATTTGATAGATGCTACAATCTCTGTAACCGAAAAATTTTCTTGGGCTAAAGACCAAGATGCAATAGTAGCTTTTATCATCCAAGACAACCGAATAAAAAACCCAACAGGTAAACTAGAAAAAATAATTCAATCGTATCAGTTAGCAATCGGAAAAAAATCCCCCGACTTAACACTAACCAACACTGTGGGAAATAATACCACCACCACCGTTTTAAAAACGAATGCCCTAAATTCAAAATACACCTTATTGTTATTTTACCAATCGGACTGTGGGCATTGTGAAACTGCCATAGCATCCTTAAAAACCAATTATAAAGATTTAGTAGTCAAAGGAATCAAAATCATCAGTATTGCCGGCGATTTAGACCCAGCTGCTTTTACAAAAACCGCAGCGTCGTTTCCGTGGGCAGCCAAATACCGCGACGTAGAAGGCATGAACGGCGTTAATTTTAAAAACTATGGCGTGATAGGAACACCTACGATGTACATGTTAGACAGCAAAGGGATGATAGTTTCAAAAATGGCTACGATTGCTGATGTATTGGCTTTTGTAAAAAAGGTGTAGCTTATTTGATGAAGTTAATTTGTTTAAAGATACTCTGGAAGTACTATTAGTTTCATTAGATGCTGACAAAGAAAAACAGGAAACCTTTACTCAGGATATGACTTGGATTACAAGTTGTGATTTGAAAGGCTGGGAAGGGCAGGCGGCGAGAGAGCATAGATTTTAATTTTTATTTATGCCTTTTAGTGCAGGACGTTTTACTCACTAGCGATAAAATGATTTTTTTAGTTAGAAAAGCGCATCAGTACCGGTGCGCTTTTTTACGTTACATCAAATTCAAGAGGAATTACCTGATTTTTGGGCTGTTCATCGATGGAGTATGGAATTAAATATAGCTAATCGATAGATTATGTTGTTAATCAGTAGTTAGCGAAACCGCTGTTAAGGTAAATTTGCATTGTTTAAATGTTATTGGATGTAAGACTTGCGTTTTAGTGTAAAAAAACACCATTAAAATGCAGTTGTAACTAATTTTTTGAAAATTAAAATAAGAATTGGTGTAATTCGTGGGTCAAATAATTAATTATAGAGATTCCTGAAACTTTAAATCGATTCTTTCCTTGTCGTTAATTCTAAATAGGGAACATATTCTGATTCTTAACGAGTTTACCGATTATTGTATACTCTTTTTACTATTAATACTTTTTGAATAATGAGAATTCTATCCCGTTTTTTTCTGTTTTTTTTATTTTGTAACAGTGCCATGGCGCAGTCGTCCTACACTATTACCGGTGTTGTTCCGCAGGCTCTTAAAAAAGAAGTGCTGTTAAAGGCTTTTGGATTCCAAAAAGATTCCCTGCTGGCTACCGTAAAGACCGATGCTGCCGGAAGGTTTGTCCTTATGTATCCGGCATCGTATACCGGTGCGGCATTGCTGGAAATTAAAGACTTAAAAAGTGTTATTGTGCTGTTGCATCAGGAGAATTTCCAGTTGCAATGGGAGTCCTAGAATAACATTTGAACTTCGGAGTTTAGGTTATGAAATTTGTAGAATTACAGTTGCAAAAATACATGAAATAGCTAGGTTTACGAAGTAAATTAAGCAAGAAATTCAAAGTAACAACCAACTCGAATCATAATTATTTAGTCGTCGAAAATATATTAAATAGAGCGTTTGTTATAAAAATGCATTCAAAAGTATGGGTTTCAGATATTACTTATATGCAAACTAAAGAGGGATTTGTACGATAGAAAAATCATAGGTTGGAGTTTAAGCGATGGAATGAGCACACATGACCCGAACGACAGCGAACAGGCGAAGCAAACCTCGTTTAAGGCTTGGAATATGGCGGTTAAAAACCGAAATATTGAAGAAGGTTTGATTTTCCATTCCGACAGAGGTGTTCAATATGCGAGCAAAAAGTTTGTAAATGTTCTTGATTCCTATAAAAAAATAACACGTAGCATGAGCCCTAGAGGGAATTGCTGGGATAATGCTGTAGCTGAAAGCTTCTTTAAATCCTTAAAAACGGAATTAATTTATGGGAACAAGCTGATTTCTAAAGAGCAAATGAAACTGGAAATCTTTGAATACATTGAAGTTTGGTACAACAGAAAAAGTAGGCATTCTGCTTTGAACTATGCAACTATTGAAGAATTTAACAATCAAATTAATTACAAAAATGTAGCTTAACTTAATGTGCAGTTTTTGTTTGCATATCCAAATCAGAGCTTCTATAAACAGCTATCTTGGTGTAATGAAACAGTATAGAACGTATTTCATTGTTTATACTATATTGATAAAAGATAGAAATAACACACTTTTTCAATATGGATATGTAGAAGCTGTAAAAAACAAAACCATGATTTACCGCATTTTTAATTCAAACACCCTTTTACAATGAAACATTATTTATTTTACTGTATTCTTTTTTTAGGTACTAGCTTTAGTGTAAGCGCACAAACCATAAACTTAGAGTTTCCTTATTTCGCTGGGAAAACCTATGATTTTACTATTTTTCAAGGCGATAAACGCATTACTGTAAAAAGGGATACCGTTCCTGAAGGAGGCAAAGTACAACTCATAATTCCTGAGCAATACAAGGGCTATAAAGGCATAGCGCAATGGTACTTGACCAATAGCGCCACGGGCGGTGGGCTGGATTTAATCATTAACAACGAAGATTTTTCGGTGTCGTGTTTCGATAGCGTTCCCACAGCCGAAAGTATTGTTTACAAAAACACCACAGAGAATTTGATAGACAAAGCCACTTATAAAAAACAGCAACAGTTTTTTGAAAAACACGACGCCATGTTGGCTACCAAACGAGCGTATGAAAAAGACAGTGAGCTCTACAAGCTGGCATCAACAGAATATAGTAGCCTGCTAAAACAATATGAAGAGCACTCAAAGGCTTTGAGTACTTCTTTATTATACGCTGCTAAGTTCCGTCAAATTGTAAACCTCACCATGGGTATTGGTACCCTAATAACCGTAGATGAAAAAGCAAAAGCCCACAATATAAATGATTTTATCGTAACCGAACTGGATTTTGCGGCCCTTTACACCTCTAATCATTGGGGCGGCGTAATCAATAACTGGGTACAATTGCATACCTCAGTGTTCAAAGACGATACTAAGTTGTTGCAGGATGTTACCACCATCTTGCACCGTTTACCATCCGATAAAATCTATACTGATTTTGTGGTGAATTTAACCAAAGAAATTAGTAAAATAGGCAAAGATTATATCTTGGATGCCCTAACAGCAACCATTAAAAACTCCAGACGATTGCTGCATAATGATGGGGTTTTAAAAATATACCAACTCGATCTTTCGGGGCAAGCCCCAGATTTGAGTATTGTAGTCAATAGTGGCAAAAAAGAAGCTACTAACCCCGTAGTAACCGTATTAAAAACAACTGAATTGCATTCAAAATTCACACTGTTGGTTTTCTATCGTTCCGGTTGTGGTCCTTGTGAAGAAACCATGGAGGGATTAGTACTGCATTATAAAGAAATGGTAGCCAAAGGTTTTAGAATTATAACCATAGCATCTGATACAGACGAGAAAATTTTTAAAGACACCTCAATGCCACACCCCTGGGCTGATAAATATTGTGATTTTAAAGGTGCAGAGGGTATTAATTTTAAAAACTATGGCGTCATTGGAACACCTACAATGTACGTTTTAGATAGTAAAGGGATCATAGTTTCAAAAATGGCTACGCTTACTAATGTATTGGATTTTGTAAAAAAGTTGTAGCTTATTTGAGTAAGTTAAATCGTTAATTTGTTTAAAGATGATCTCGAAGTGATATTAGTTTCATTGGATGCTGAAAAAGAGAAATACGAGACTTTTACCAAGGATATGTCTAGGATTACGAGTTGTGATTTAAAAGGCAGGGAAGGGCAAGCGGCACGGTATTATTGTGTTTTTGCTACACCTACTTTGTATTTATTGTATGTAAATAAAAAAATATTAGTAAAACCTATTATCCGGAGTAAATCACTGCGTGGCTTAATATGCTAAGAAAGTAAGGATTAAGTAATAAGAATCCAGAGACAAGAATCGAGAGACAAGAATCGAGATTTTGAAAGTTTAAGAATAAAATCGAAAAAGTGCAAAAAAGGGTAAAAAAAATTAAGGATTACCTGTTTTTTGCCTGTTCATCGATGTAGTATGGAATTAAATATAGCTAATCGATATATTACGTTGTTAATCAGTAGTTGTCTAGCCCCCTGTTCCGGTAAATTTGCATTGTTTAAATACTGTTGGGTTAAGGTGTTCATTTACTGTAAATAAACAGCATTTAAATGCAGTTTTATTCATTTTTCTTTAAATTAAAATTCGTGGCAATTGGTGTAATTCGTGGCTGAAATAATGAACTACGGACAGTCGTATAATTTTATATTGACTCATTAGTAGCCAATATAAAATAGGAAACAACACCTTGATTCTTAAGGAGCTTACGGATTTTTATGTATTCTTTTTACTATTAATATTTTTTAAATAATGAGAATCCTATCCCGTTTTTTCTATTTTTTTATTTTGTAACAGTGCCATGGCACAGTCGTCCTGTACGATTACCGGTGTTGTGCCGCAGGGGATATGACTTGGATTACGAGCTGTAATTTGAAAGGTTGGGAAGGACAGACCGCACGGGATTATTATGTTTTTGCTACGCCCGCTTTGTATTTACTTAATGTTGATAATAAAATACGGGTAAAACCTATCTCGCCCGGGACAAATTACTGCCTGGCTGGACATGTTAAGAAAGAAAGAATAAAAGTTGGAAAAGTAATGATTAAATCAGAAATGGGAGTGCGGGTCTAACATTTAATAATCAGCACTTTATATAAATTAATTAAAAATTTCATTTTTTGAAAACCAATCAATGAATTACTACGTATATAATTTTGAAAAATTTTAAAGATTGTAATTATTTTTTAAATGACATAAAACAATGATTTTTTTTACTTAAAAGTAGCGATTACAGGTATAATAGTATCAAATTATTTGTTCGTTAATGCGATAATTAGTTGGGTTAAGATAGGAAAAAGAGGAATAAAATGTCTGGAATGTCTTTTTAATCCGGTTTTTATGTAGTTAAATGATTAAGTAACTGTTTGTTAAATTCTTTAACTAGTTTTGCAAAATATTTCAAGAGATATTTTTATTAAATACAAAAAAAATTATGACTAGCTATTTATACTCATTTTATGTTCTTTAAGCGAGCAGTTAAATTATTATTTCTCTTTTTGTACTTCAGTATGTGTTGTGAATTTAATACTTTGGAGGCTCAAGTTTATAATAATGAAGATATTTTTGTGGGTGATAATAGTATATTGTATTTTGGTACAAATAGTTTTAATTTTGGTACAGGTACCATTGCCACTAGTAGAACGAAATTGTCGTCTGGTGTTTTATCTTTTTCTGATGATACAATTTGGCTGGGAGCCAACGAAAGGCATTTTATAGATGGTTATGCTCAAACGTTAAGCAAATCGGCTTTTATTTTGCCTATAGGACAATCGGGTATTTATGCGCCTATTCAAGTGATTTCTTCGTCTTCAAATGGAGTGGAGGCTGCTTATTTCAGGACATCGCCAAATTCAATTGGAAGCGTTTTCGACACCTTGGTTTCTTCTGTGTCTTCGGTTGAATATTGGGATATAAAGAGTGTTGGAGTGGCTGCAGCAATCTCCCTTAGTTGGAGGTCTTCTAGTGCTGTTTCTGATTTAACGTCCGCTAGACTTGATGCTCTAACTATTGTAGGCTGGGACGGTTTAGCATGGGTTGCAATACCCTCAATAGTAGATAAAAACTCTATTTTGGGAGAAACAAGCACCTTAGTTTCGGGGTCTATTAGTACGAATACAGTAGTTGATTTATCGGCTTATTCGGCTTTTTCATTAGGTGCTACAGTAAAAAAACCAAAGATTCCTGCGCTGGAGGATATAAAGTTAACGGCGTATATCCATTCAAATCAATTATTTTTAGAGTCCTCTTTGCCCATAACGGGTTTGACTATTTATAATCTTATGGGTAAACAGATATCGGCACAAGATCTGAAAGGAGAGTTTAAACACGATCAACCTTTCAATTACCCGGAATCGCTGTACATAGCAAAAATTGAATTGGATAATGGGGCTTATTTTTTAACAAAAAAAGTAATCAATACCAATTAATTTTTGACAATATTAATTAATTGGGTATTAGTCCGGAACAATCGTAGGGATTTAGTATAAATGCTTTTTAAATACATGAAGATATATAATTATTTGGTACTGTTTATTATGCTGCAATCTTGTTTTGTTGTGGCTCAAACGGGTATTGGTTCCAGAAATCCGGATGAATCTTCTGTTCTGGATATTACTTCGACAGAGAAAGGTTTATTAATCCCCAGAATGACTTCTAAGGAACGAGATTTAATTAAAAACCCTGCCAATGCTTTGATTATATTTAATAGTACGGTAATGGCAATTCAGGTTAATATTGGAACAAAACTAAATCCCAATTGGGTTTTAGTAGGTGGCAATGGAGATGGTGTTCCAACATTGAACAACCTGACTTCCGGATCTATTTTAGTAGGAAACAGCAGTAATATTGCTAAGGAGGTACAAATTTCGGGAGAAGCTACCCTCACTAATTTAGGAGAGATGCGGATCGATAACACGGCCGTTATTTCAAAAAAGCTAACGGGATATAGTAGAGGAGCGGGAAAAATAAGTGCAGCGGATACTGTAATTCAAGCCATTCAAAAATTAGACGGCAATCAATCCACAAATGAAGTAGTGTCCATATCAAATAATTACACGCTGCTCATTAGCGACAATACTATTTTATGTGATACGGAAATGGGATCATTTACTATTTATTTGCCAGAGGTCAGCAGCTGTCCCGGTAAAGTATATGTTATCAATAAAATAGATGAAACTTCTAACCAACTATATATAAATCCACCGATAAAATTATCAAAAAAATCAACTGTTTCTAACCTCAATTATCCCAAGATTTTTAAGATACAATCCGACGGCAAAGCCTGGTATATCATTAACTAATCTAAAATTTAATATTTAAAAAACAACAAATGAGTAATAAAACTATTTTTAGAATTATAGTAATCTTTTTACTATTTACAGTTGCAATTCCCAATATTTCGGCGCAAGTGGTGCAAAAAATTGGATCTAATTCTTTTACAATTAATCCAAAGGCAGTTTTAGAATTAGAAAGTACTACCAAAGGTTTTTTGCCTCCCAGAATGACTAGTGAGCAACAAAGAGTTATGGGTACCAGTCTCCCGGAAGGTTTGGTAATTTTTATAACAGATGGTTCTCTCGCTGGTTTGCAAATTTGGAAAGGAAGTAAATGGATTACATTGGCTGATGCAGCAGCTTTGGCTTTAAAAGCAGACACAACAGCTTTGGTTGCCGAAGTGAATAGAGCAACAGTAGCTGAAGCAGCAGCTTCAACCGATGCAACAACCAAAGCAAATGCAGCACAGGCAGCAGCAATAACAGCAGCAGCAACCGATGCAACAACTAAAGCAAATGCAGCACAAGCAGCAGCAATAACAGCAGCAGCAACCGATGCAACAACCAAAGCAGATGCAGCACAAGTAGCAGCAATAACAGCAGCTTCAACCGATGCAACAACCAAAGCAAATGCAGCAAATGCAGCAGCAATAACAGCAGCAGCAACCGATGCAACAACTAAAGCAAATGCAGCACAAGCAGCAGCAGCAACCGATGCAACAACCAAAGCAGATGCAGCACAAGTAGCAGCTGAAACAGCAGCTTCAACCGATGCAACAACCAAAGCAAATGCAGCACAGGCAGCAGCAATAACAGCAGCAGCAACCGATGCAACAACTAAAGCAAATGCAGCACAAGCAGCAGCAGCAACCGATGCAACAACCAAAGCAGATGCAGCACAAGTAGCAGCAGCAACCGATGCAACATCCAAAGCAAATGCGGCAGAAGCAGCAGCAGCTACCGATGCAACATCAAAAGCAAATGCAGCACAAGCAGCAGCTTCAACAGATGCAACAACTAAAGCAGATGCAGCGCAAGTAGCAGCAATAGCAGCAGCAGCAACCGATGCAACAACAAAAGCAAATGCGGCACAAGCAGCAGCAGCTACCGATGCAACAACAAAAGCAAATGCAGCAATAACAGCAGCAGCAACCGATGCAACAACAAAAGCAAATGCAGCAATAACAGCAGCAGCAACTGATGCAACAACCAAAGCAGATGCAGCGCAAGTAGCAGCAATAACAGCAGCAGCAACCGATGCAACAACAAAAGCAAATGCGGCACAAGCAGCAGCAGCTACCGATGCAACAACAAAAGCAAATGCAGCAATAACAGCAGCAGCAACTGATGCAACAACCAAAGCAGATGCAGCGCAAGTAGCAGCAATAACAGCAGCAGCAACCGATGCAACAACAAAAGCAAATGCGGCACAAGCAGCAGCAGCTACCGATGCAACAACAAAAGCAAATGCAGCAATAACAGCAGCAGCAACTGATGCAACAACCAAAGCAGATGCAGCGCAAGTAGCAGCAATAACAGCAGCTTCAACCGATGCAACAACAAAAGCAAATGCGGCACAAGCAGCAGCAGCTACCGATGCAACAACAAAAGCAAATGCAGCAATAACAGCAGCAGCAACCGATGCAACAATCAAAGCAGATGCAGCGCAAGTAGCAGCTTCAACCGATGCAACAACAAAAGCAAATGCAGCAATAACAGCAGCAGCAACCGATGCAACAACAAAAGCAAATGCAGCAATAACAGCAGCAGCAACTGATGCAACAACCAAAGCAGATGCAGCGCAAGTAGCAGCGCAAGTAGCAGCTTCAACCGATGCAACAACAAAAGCAAATGCAGCAATAACAGCAGCAGCAACCGATGCAACAACAAAAGCAAATGCAGCAATAACAGCAGCAGCAATTGATGCAACATCCAAAGCAAATGCGGCAGAAGCAGCAGCAATAACAGCAGCAGCTACCGATGCAACATCAAAAGCAAATGCAGCACAAGCAGCAGCTTCAACAGATGCAACTGACAAAGTTTTAATAGAAACAAACCGTGCAACAGCTGCTGAAGTTAAGCTAACAGCTGATAAAGAAAATACAGCTAATAAGTCAACAGATGTCTTTACAGATAAAGCTTCAGATGTCATGTTTCCATCTGTGAAAGCGGTAAAAACCTATGTTGATGTCTATTCTACTTTTAACGCCATAAGCACGATAACGGCGAACTACAATGCTAAAATTTCCGATTATACTATTTTATGTAATAACGATTCGGGAGCTTTTCAATTGACATTACCCACAGCCTCAACTACTAGTGGGAAAATTTATGTGATTCGTAAAACAGATGAAACTACAAATTTATTAACGATAAGCCCAGCATTAAAACTTACAGAAAGCACCTCGATTTCCTCTTTGGATTATCCAAAAACAATACGGGTTCAGTCCAATGGTACTTCGTGGTATATTATAGATTAATTTTTTTAGAACTAAATTTATACAGAGATGCGTACTAATCCATTTTTTAAAACACAGCTCCTTCTTATTTTGCTATGGCTTTGTGCCAACAGTGTTTCTGCACAAATAATGCAAAAATTTGGTGAGAATTCAAGTGCAATAAATGATAAGGCTGTTTTAGAATTGGAGAGTACGACCAAAGGTTTTTTGCTTCCTCGGATGACACTAATCCAAAGAGATCAAATTGACAATCCGCCTGAAGGTTTAATGCTTTGGTGTACGGATTGTTCTGTAGGTAACGGCTCAGAAATAGTGGTTTGGATTAAAGATTCTTGGAAGCCTTTATTTGATTCTCAACTGGCCGAAAGTAAAATGCTTATTGGTAATGCTTTATCCAAGGCGGTACCTGTGACAATAAGCGGCGATCTATCAATAGATAGCAATGGTATAAGCACTATTGGTAATAATGCAATTACAAACGAAAAGATTTTTGATGCAGCAGTTACCAACCTAAAAATTGCTCCCGGTATCAATAAATCAAAAGTAGGTTTGTCGAATGTTGATAATAGTTCTGATGCCGAAAAACCAGTATCTGATGCCACACAAGCAGCATTAAATTTAAAATTAGATGCAAGTACCAGAGGGGCTGAAAATGGTGTAGCGAGTCTAGTATTAGGTAAAATACCATCAGATCAAATTCCCGAAATATCCTTTACTTCGGTGAGTGTCGTTTCTTCTGAATCCGCAATGAGAGCCTTAAATAGTGTTGTAGGCAGTGTGGCTATTCGTACGGATCTGAATAAGAATTATGTTTTATCCCAATCGGATGCCAGTGTCCTTTCTAATTGGATAGAACTCTTGACGCCAGCTCCCCCTGTGCGATCCGTTAATGGAAAGAGGGGAACCGTTTTATTGACTAAAGCAGATTTGATTTTAAATAATGTAGACAATACTTCCGATTTAAACAAACCGGTTTCTACCCCTGCAAAGAATTATATTGATACTCAGGTTCTTGCCGCAACTCCCGACGCTACAGTTACTGCAACCGGTAAAATAAAATTAGCGGGCGATTTGTCAGGAACGGCTTTGGTACCTCTGATAACGGCAAATGCCATCACGAGTTCAAAGTTAGCAGATTTTGCAGTGACGGATAGTAAAGTCGCATCCGGAATCGATAAGTCTAAAGTGGGTTTGACCAATGTTGATAATACCAGCGATCTCAATAAACCGCTATCCAGTGCGGCCAAAAATGCGCTGAATTTAAAGTTGGACAGTAGTAAAATTGGGCAAGCTTCTGGAGCAGCTAGTTTAGATGCAAATGGAAAAATCCCATCTTCCCAAATTCCAGCTATGCCTGTAAGTGCTATTGAAGTCGTAAATTCAGAGGCGGCTATGTTGGCTTTGCCCAGTACAATTGGAACAACAGCAATTCGAACCGATGCCAATAAAAATTATATTTTATCAAAAGCAGATGCCAGTCTTGTGAGTAATTGGGTTGAATTACTGACTCCTGGTGGAGGTATTCAGTCGATTAATGGAAAAACGGGAACTGTTGTGTTGACTAAGACCGATATTTCCTTGTCTGATGTAGACAATACCAGCGATGCAAATAAGGAACTTTCAATTGCTGCTTCTGAAGCATTAGATTTAAAAGAAGCAGTGTCCAATAAAAGTTTGAATCTAAATATGGATCCCGATTCTGATTTGAAATACCCCTCAGTAAAGGCGGTAAAAACCTATATTGATGGGACTATTGGAACAAATATAACAGCAGAGACAAACAATCGCATTGTTGCAGATCAGACTTTAGGACTGTATCTAGACTCCGAAATTGCAAGAGCAAAAGCCGCCGAAGCGATCAATAGTGCAGCCGCTTCAAAATTTCAATCTGATATTGACAGTATCAATACCTTGGAAAACGGATTGATTTTAGTGGGAAATGGCAACAATCTGGCGCAAGAAGTAGCCATGCATGGAGATGCCAGCCTGGACAATACCGGTAATTTATCGATAAGTACGAATGCAATCAATAATGATAAAATTCTAAATGGCAGTGTCAGTTATTCCAAAATTCAGAATATAACGCCCAACACTATTTTAGGTAGAACCACTTCAGGGTCAGGTTCAGTAGAGGAAATTGCAACGACAGGTAGCCTTAAAGTTGTTTTGTCAGAATCTCCAATATTATCAGGAGTACCTGAAGCACCAACAGCAACTCTAGCAACCAATACGAATCAAATTGCGACTACCTCTTTTGTATTAGCCAATACTGATGGTTATAGATCGTTAAATGCGAGTGAGGAAATTTCTACAATTTCAACTACCGACATAGTGGTAGCTGGGATGAGTATAAATCCCGGAGCCGGAACCTATTCGGTTATGTTTAACGGTCAATATATAAGTTCATCTGCAGGTACTACCGCTCGGGGGATTGCAGATTTAGCTGCGGCATACGATGAAATCATTGCAATACATACAACAAATTCTACGCACGCACCTACATTTGGAGGTGGAGAAACTATTAGTGCTGGAGTTTATGCTATTCCTGGTGCTGGTTCAATATCGGGAACACTTACTTTGGACGGAACAGCCAGTGATGTCTTTATTTTTAAAATAAATGGAGCGTTGACTACCGCGGCAGGTACAACTGTTACTTTAACGGGTGGAGCACAAGCTTCAAATGTGTTTTGGGTAGCGACATCAGCAGGAGCAATGACAATTGCAGCCACTAATAAAATGGTAGGAAGTCTTTTTGCCAAAGATGCTGCAGCTTCAGTGGGTTCAGGAAGTACGCTTGAGGGAAGATTATTCAGTAATACAGGAGCGATTACAGTTGGTCCAAGTACAATAAAGATACCTTTAGGCAGTTCTCCAGTCAATTTAGGGGAATTAAGTGGCTATGCTTTATTTACTTCATCCGGGGCAATTGATAATGGAGGAACTTCAACTATTACAGGAAATATAGGTACAAATTCAGGAGCGGTTACTGGTTTTGCTTCTCCAACGGTAGTTAATGGTTCTATTTTTACACCTCAAGCTGATGCAGGAGGAGCATTGACGAGCTTCAGCATTTATCAAAATGGAGCCTTAATAGTTAATTCTACCAGAAAAAAATTAGGTGATACGGGAGATGTTTCTCTGCTAGCCATAGCAAGTGTATTAGAAGGTCAGAGCATTGACATTAGATGGAAGACTTCTTTAGGTAAATTAAAATTGCAGAATAGAATTCTTACTTTGATCAAAGTGCGTTAAATTATAAGCCTTCATACTAAACTGAACTTACAGGGAATTATTTTTTATGTTTAATTACGTACAAAAAAAATATTCTCTTGATTTCGCCGAACATCATTCCACTATTTTTTATTAAAGGACCTCTTAATAATCAGTTTTTAGCTGATAATATTTACTTCTTACTATTTTACGGTATAATTGCGCTTCAGTGCGTATTGATTTGGAAAGATGAGGTATTCGAATTGGACCATTATATAAAAAAAATATGGAAAAGTAGTTTAGAAGAAATAAAGGAACCAATAAAAAATAGTACTGTCTTTATTCTAATTTAACATTAGTTTTCGTTGGGCTGAATTTTCTATTATAAATTAAAATCCTTTGCATAAAAATTCTACAATATTAACTTCAAAAGTTTTTTAAATCTAAGTATTAGTACTGTAATACTGCTTTTCTTGATTTTTTTTGATTCTACTAAATACAAAACATAGCTAATCGATATTTTGTGTTGTTTATCGCTATTCAGTAACGGAATTGTTCAGGTAAATTTGTTCTGTACATAACAATTTAGTTAGTTAATGTAATATTAATAATACCACAAAAAAACTATGGGCTTTATACTAATTGATAGGGGTGTTATATGGTATTTAAAAAAAGCCCATAGTTAGGCAAACTATAGACTGGTTTTTTGCCAGTCTGGTTTGACGCTTTCTTCTCGAATAAAATTGAAGCTTGTTCGACTAAAAGTATGGTTATAGTATCTCGTCTTAATTGATTAAATAATAAATGTAGATAATGTTTTTAACTAAAATAAAAAAAAAGCAAAAAATACTTTTGCTTTTAGTTTTCTCTTTTATTATTTCATTTGCTCAAGCTCAGGATAGTATTCGTATTCGGGGAGTATTCAGAGAATATATTTGCTCAATCAGTTTGACTTTTAACTCTTTTTCAGCAGGTTTCAAACCTTTAGCAGAGGTTGCGATTAAGGACAACTCGTTTTATTTATCGCTTCCTGGAACTATCGCTCCAGGGGTTTATCGTGTACAATACAATCAGGGTTGTGGGGAGCAATTTGTAGACGTGATAGTTAATGGCATTGACAAAGAAATTTCCTTTGATACGAATTTAAATAGCGAGTTTCCAAGTTTTATGAGATCAGAGGAAAATAGGCGCTGGAGCAATTATCAAAAACAAAGTAAGTGTCATGTTTCTAAACTCGGAATTTTATATAATTTCTTATCTTTTTATCCATCAACTCAAGATAAAGTCGTATTGCAGGTGACCAAGGCAGTTACTCAAGAAAGGAGAAAATATTATGACAGTTTTGAAAACTTTATAAAGAGGAATAAAGGGACTTGGGCGGGGGAAATGGTGTCTAACCAGCCGCATTATTTTTCGGATCCAAAAAATGTTCCTACACGACGCGATTTTATACGGCGCGATTACTACTGGGATGATATCAATACCAATGATCCTAAGTTAATGAATAGTCCGCTTTATCGAACATTAATCGATAATTATCTAGATTTTCAGAGTACTACAGATTATACAGCATCTCAATTAGAAGATTATCTGAGGAAAAGATCTGCCGTTATTATGCAAAAGTTTGGTGATAACGCTACAACTAAAGCATTTGCTTTGAGACATCTTAAAGAGGGATTTATAGCAATGGGGCAGTATTCGATAGCAATTTTTATAGAGAACAAGTATGGATTAAGTGGTGCCAAGTTGTAATTAAAGTAATCAATATACAGAATGTATTGTAAAATAAAATTACAGTATTTACTTTAAAAAAAAGTATCAGTTTGTTAAATTATTCCAACAGGTTTTCTATTAGAAAACGGAATGAGATCAGAATAATAGCGATACTGGAAATGTTTTTTAGGAACACTAATTACAAATTTATAATGTAAAATTGCATGGAAAATAATAAATATCTAGATTGTCCCAAGAATATATATATTATCAGTAGTGTTTCTTATGCATTGAGTCTTAAGAGCGCATTGCATTTTTTTCAATTGCAAAAACAACTTGAAAACGTAGGCTTTACGATTGTAAATCCGATAGAAATTTTTATAACGAAAAAAGAAATATCCTATACTTATGATGTTCGGAATAAATTAAAAAAATTAATCAATTGTGATTGGGTTTATATTATGCCTGATGTTTCACTTCAAAAAGGCAGCAATACAGAAGTGCGAATTAGTTTAGAATTGGATATGAAAATCATTCATGGGGATATTCTTAATGTTGGTTTGGAAGAATTGGTATGAAAGATAATCTGTACTATTTGGGAATTAGTACAGATTATGTTTCTGAATATAATCAAACTTATATTTTAATAAAATCCAAATAACAATAAAGCATTAAAAGTATTGGATTTACTGAAATAAGTTTGTATGTCATGCTTCTGTATTATGAAATAAGGTGTTCTGTTTTAGACTTTAAAAGAATGATGAATTCAGGACGCAGTACGATAATTTTATTTTTTTGATTCACTAATTTTATATTTTGATTTGTATATCTATTTTTTCAATATTAATGGATTTTATGTAGTCCCTTGGGGTTATGTTAAGATATGATTTAAAACTAGTTGAAAAATAGGAAAAGGAACTAAATCCCGTCTCATTCACTAAATATTGAATATTTCTTTCTCCTAACTGCATAAGCCTGACTGCATAATCTAATTTAAACTCTCTTGTGTATTGCGTTATATTTTTATTGGTAAGTTTTCTAATTCTTTTATCTAAGGTTGATTTACTTATAAAAAGATCAGCCGAAAGCTGACTCATATCCATTTTATATTTTATATTTTTTATTAGAATTTCATTTAAAGAAGAAATAAAGTCTTTTCTAGATAATTGTATCGTGATTTTTGAAAAAGGATCAGGAATGAATTTTTTTTCAATATTTTTTTTGAGATCTATCAAGTTTTTAATTTTATAAACTAATTCTTTTACCTTAAAAGGTTTCATTATAAAATCATTAACTCCATTTTCTAGCTGTCTAAACTTGACATCATCATCCATATTAGCAGTAATTATGATGAATGGAATGGTGTTGAATTTACTATTCTTGCGAATTTTCAAGAATAATTCTTCACCATTCATATTAGGCATCTTTAGATCACTAATAATAATATCTGGTATGTTTTTATTTAGATAAACTAGTGCTTTGAGGCCATCTTCGAACCAATTTACATCAAAATCACTCCATCTTAACAATTCTAAAATTGAATTCCCGAGTGCGAGATCATCTTCAATTAATACTATTTTCTTTTTTTGAAATATCATCAGACTAAAGTAACTATTCCTATTTTGATTTATAGTTTTTTTTGTTCAAACTATACGTACTTAATTTTCATTAAAATTTTAAATAAAATATCTTTATTTAAAATGATATTGGCTCAAATGAAACTCATTATAAGCTTAAAAAGAACTAGCCAATTAATGGAAAATCTTTTATTTAATATTTCGAAAGGTAATACTCATTTATTGAAAGAGCAAAACATAGATGATGCATTAAGTTTTTGTATTAGCAGTATTTGTGAAGGTCAAGATATTGACAGGTGCTATATTTTAAAAAAAAAAGCAAATAATGGTATACCAAAACTATACTATATCCATGAATGGTGTAATGAAGGTATTGAATCTCATTTAGGTAATCCTTATCTAAACGGAGTTGCACATGAAGCTTTAGATGGACTCTATCACACATTATTAAGAGAAGAGCCTTTGTATGGGAATGTTAAAGAAAATGCTAATGAATTGTTAATAAATACCTTGGAGAAACAAGGTGTTAAATCATTTTTATTTACCCCGATATTTTGTAATGATTTATTTTGGGGATCTATTGGTTATCATAACTCCAAAAATGAAAGAAACTGGCTTGATGAGGAAGTTTATGCATTACAGACAATAGCTGAAAATATTGGATTTCGACTTAATCAGGAGGCTACTATTTCAAAATTAGAAAATACTTTAGAAAAACTGGACTTTTATATGTCTGGTTCCAGTCAAGCAATGTGTGAATATGATCTTGAAACAAATAAAACTATTTATTCCCATCATTGGGCAAAAATGCTAGGCTACTCCAATGATGAAATCTCAAGTGAGATAGAATTTTGGAAAAAATATATCCTTCCTGAGGATATGTTAGCATTCACAATTAACTTAGAAAATTTTATCGAAGGAAAATCAGTTAGCCATGAAGGAACTGTAAGCCTGATTCATAAAAAGGGTCACATAATTTGGGTAAAATATTCCAGTTTATTGCAAAAAAATAAAGAAGGAATCCTAGTAAAGATTATTGTAAGGTATATTGATATTAATGAGATTAAAGAAATAGAAAATTCAGAGGCGAAATTTAGATTTATTACTGAAAACACTACAGATTTAATTTGTCAGCATTTTGATGACGGAAAATTTCAATATATTTCTAGTTTTTGTAAGGAAATTACCGGATATACTCCTGAAGAGCTCATTAATAAACACCCTTGGGATTTCATCCATAAAAAAGATTTAAAAAAGATTGAAAACTATTTAGCGATTATAAAAAATTTAAAAAATGAAAGAATAACGTATCGATTTCTAAAAAAAGAGGGCGGTTACATATGGTTAGAAACTTCCGCTAAGGTAATTATTGATGCAGAAAACCGAATAATAGGATTCCAAACATCGCACAGGGATATTAGTGAAAGGATAAAAGCAGATGAAGAGATAAAATCAGCTCTTTTGAAAGAAAGAAAATTTAACGAATTGAAATCAAAATTTGTATCGATGACTTCTCATCAACTCAGAACGCCTCTAACCGTTATTTACTCTAATGCGGAGCTTATCGATATTAAAACCAGTCATTTTGAAAAAAAATCAATTATTAAAATTGAACCAATCACTACAAGAATAAAAAATGAAGTGGATAGAATGACCGAATTAATGGACAATATTCTAATTTTTGGACAATATGAATCTGAAAAAATTAAAAAAAAAATTAAGCCCATTGACTTCAATAAATTTATAAAAATATTAATTGATACCTATTTTAGTAATACCCATGATGGTCGAAAAATCAATTTGAAAATTCAGGGTAAAAGACAAATTCTTTTTACCGATGAGACTTTAATGATTCATATATTGACCAATCTTATTAATAATGCCTTTAAATATTCTACGAATAGAAAAGAACCTATTTTAAATATAAATTATTTAGCAAAAGAAATTGAAATAGAGCTAATTGATTATGGTATTGGAATTCCTAAAAAAGAAATTCAACATTTATTTACTTCCTTTTTTAGAGCCTCAAACACGAATACAATAATAGGTTCCGGATTGGGCCTGGCTATCGTAAAACAATTTGCGAAAATGTTAAATGGCAAAATAAAATTAGAAACTAAAGAAAATTTTGGCACAACAATAAAATTAAAATTTCCTTATGAACAAAAATAAAATTCTACTAGTTGATGATGAACTAAATATAAGAGAAACCATTACAGAACTTCTTCTCTATAAAGAATATGATGTTAAGACCGCTTCAAATGGTCAAGAAGCATTAGCTATTTTAGAATACTGGAGTCCTGATTTAATTATATGTGATATTATGATGCCAGTGATGGATGGTGTAATGCTTCATGAAATAGTTAAAGAAAACCAATTTTTGACTGCAATCCCTTTTGTTTTCTTGACAGCAAAGAAAGAAGATAATTTAATGAAAAAATGCCTGTTGGATGGTGCAGATTATTTTATATCCAAACCTTTTAAAATAAGTGAGTTAACAGGGGTGATAGAAGCAAAAATAGATCGATTTGAAAAAATAAAAAATGCTTATGCTAATTTATATATCGGTAAAAAAAATTACTTTTTGCATGAAATCAATACACCTCTAAATGGCATTTTAGGTTCTGTTGACCTTTTAATTGAATATAAAGATCTTTTAGCAAAAAATGAAATAGAGACATTTTATAATTCGATTAAACTATCGGGGGAACGATTAAACAGAACCATGCAAAATTTAATATTGTATCAAAATCTTAAAAGTAATTCAAATGAATTTTGTGATGATTCAAGTTCTGAAGTACTAGACGTTTTTTTACTTGTAAAAGAATTTTTTTTTAAGATTTATGAAGGTCAAGAAAAAAGAATCGTTTTTGATATTGACAAAGCGAATTTAAAAATAAGTCAAAAGCATTTGCAATTCATACTTTTTGAATTAATGGATAATGCATTGAAATTTTCCTCGGATAAAAAAATTATTATTATTTCGGGTCAACAGTATAATACTGAATGTTATGAATTGGTTATTAGAGATTTTGGTATTGGTTTTAGTGCTGAGGAATTGAAGAAAATTGGTGCCGCTCAACAGTTCAATCGGGAAGAAAGAGAACAACAAGGATTAGGATTAGGACTTTTTTTAAGTAAAATTATTATAAAAAGGACAAAGGGAGATTTTAATATCGTTTCAAGAGAAAATGAGGGTACAACTATTAAAATAATTTTACCTTTAGAAACTTTTAAGATTTGAAACTACTAGTCGATCGGATTTTATACCTCACTAAATAAGTAGTTTTATTGATCGATACTTCACTGAGTTTGTTCAATCGCAGGAATCTTTCATCTTGGATATCACAAAAGTATCGGTTCATGATATTTAATTTTTGAAAAATATAAAAGCAAATATCTGATTGTATGCTAGTTGTATACAGAGGCTTTGTATAAAAAAGTATTGCAATTTTGTTTTTCATAATGTGGTGACTTTTGAAGATTATTAAATTAGATTATAAATTTTCTATTGTCAAGATGTTCATTATTCAAACCCCTTGTTTTGAATGTAATTTTTGTAGTTTTCAATGAACAATTTATAAAGTAAAATGTTTTTTCTTTACCCTAGTCATAATTCATTATTTCTTATCAGCTTTAGGTTATTGGATATTTGTTTTTAAAGAGTAATTTATGCAGTAATTACAACTTTACCTATTGTTCTATTTGTTTCTATGGATATGCAAATGAATTCTATGGGTGTAGAAACGACTATGATAAGTCGTGTTGGGGATGATGAAAATGGAAAAAACATATTATCTTTTTTAAACGATCAAGAGCTTACCACCGATTTAATTCAAATTACATAAGAATATAAAACGGGAGCGGTTCATGTAATGATTAATGAAAAGGGAAATGCTTCCTACAATATTTTATATCCGTCAACAGAAATGATGGAAAAAGTAACTGCTGAAGCAGATGTTTTTGTATTTGGAAGTTTAGCATGCAGGGATGAGGTTACTCGGACCACTTTGAACAAACTTTTAGGGGAGGCAAAGTATAAAATTTTCGATGTAAATCTAAGAGCCCCTTATTGGGGGCTACAAAGCAGCTAAAAAGGAATATATCGCACAGCAGTGATAATTTTTCCGTTTTTTAATATTCTCAATTATATTTTTAATTTCCTCTTCAGATAAATGTCTTAAATAAACGAAATTTTTATACAAAATTTAATCATAATTATTTATTGACTTTTGAGTTTTTTTCTTAATAGAGTATTTAGTTAATTCAGAAATAAATGTTTTTCGCAATTATATTTTAAAGAAATAAATATGATATTCTTAATTTATTCTAAAAATAATTACTTTTGCTTAACTTTTGATTTAGCTTATTAAATCACCTAATTAAAAATAATTTCTCAATATTATTGACCACTTTTATAGCGTGAATTATTTTTAAATAATTTTTAAGAAAAGTAAGTCTTACTTAGTGAAATTTAATTCTTAGAGTACTCAATATAAATTTTATGAATACCTCAAATTTTATGTCAAGAAGAATATATATATTATTGGTACTAATTACACTGTTTTCCTGTAATTCAAATAATAATAATAATAATAAAAGGATTTCAATTGGATTTTCACAAAGTATATCGGAGGATGATAGCTGGAGGAAATCAATGGATAATACTATCAAGATTGAAGCTTCACTTCATCCCGAAATTGACCTAACTATTTACAATGCGAATAGCAGTACAAAAAAGCAGATTGAAGATATAGAAAAAATGATTGATAACAAATTGGATGTTATCATCGTGGCACCTTATGGATCAGATTCTATAGTACCGGTAATAGAAAAAGCTAATAAAAAAGGAATACCTGTAATTATAGTTGATAGAAAAGTTAATACATCAAATTATACTTCATTTTTAGGAGCTGATAATGTTGAAGTAGGTCATATTGCAGGAAAATATATTGTTTCTATGTCTAAAGCGCATGCAACTATTCTGGAAATTAAGGCAACGACGGATATCTCACCTGGCGTAGAGCGTAGTTTAGGATTTAAACAAATCATTGACCAATACCCAAACATTAAAAAGATAAGTATAACTGCTCCAAATTTGGCATCCATAAATAATAATTTTAGTAAGGTCCTGGACAGTATGCCAAAAATAGATTATGTCTTTGCTTTTAATGATATTATTGCACTTCAAGCATGGGAAGTAGCAAAACGAAAAGGTAGAGAAAAAAATATAAAATTTATAGGAATCGATGGATTGAATGATCCAAACGGAGGAATACAAGCTGTTAAAGATGGTAAGTTAACAGCAACGATATTATATCCAACAGGTGGTAGCGAAGCGATTAAGCTTGCAATTAAGTTAGTAAATAAAGAAATAGTCTCTAAGAATAATATACTTAACACTATTTTGATTGACTCCTTAAATGCTGATATAATGAGCAATCAATTTGATAAAGTGACTCAACAACAATCTAATATTGAAACACAACAGAATGTAATTAAAGAACAGGAAAAGAAATACCTAACATTATATAATTTAATTAAATTGCTAAGCTTTCTTCTAGTAGTAATTTTCTGTTTAGGACTTTTTAGTATTTATTCAGTATTTTCTATAAAAAAGAAAAAAAAGTTATTAGAGGAAACAAATACAAAAATCATTCATCAAAGGAATGAAATTGAAAAATTTGTAGAGAAACTTAAAGAAAGTAATGAATCTAAAATTAATTTTTTTACCGGAATATCTCATGAATTTAAAACCCCTTTAACCCTAATATTAAGTTCAGTTGAATCTTTACACGATGAATTTCAAAATAAGAGTAATTCTGTTAAAAAAGATTTAGACATAATGTATAATAATTCTTTGAGATTACTTCGATTGATTAATCAATTGTTGGATTTTAGAATGGTGGAAGATAAAAAATTCACTCTAAAACTATCCAAAAATAATCTTTGGAAATTTTCGGTGAATATGTTTAAGGAATTCAAAAGAGAGGCTAAAAAAAGAAAAATAATTTATACAATTGAAACGGATAATGAGGGTTTAGAAGTTTATTTTGATCCAAATTTAATGGATAAGGTTTACTATAATCTGTTATCTAATTGTTTTAAATTTACTCCTGATGGAGGTAAAATTGAAATTAAAATAAGCCAAGAAAAAGACAAAGGGCTTGTTAAAATTAATTTTAAAGATTCCGGTATTGGTATTCCTCAAAAGGAAATAAATCAAATTTTCAGTCCCTTTTTTCAAGGTTCTAATAACTATAGAAACGGTTCAGGTATTGGATTGAATTTATCTAAAAACTTTGTTGATTTGCACGAAGGATCGATTGAAGTAAGTTCTATTAATGGTGCCGAATTTTCTGTTTATTTAAAATTAGGAGATAGCCATATCGATAAATCAAAAATTATAAATGAAAGTACTTATTTTTCAGATAGTGAAAATGGATATGAGTATTTGGAATCTGAATTAACACCTAGTACGGAATCCCTAATTACAGAAAATAAACCTTCTCTTTTAATTATTGAGGATAATGCTGATTTACTGGATTTTATTGCTTCAAAATTAAAAGAAGATTACATAGTTAGCAGGTGCAACGGAACCAAAGCAATAGAAATGGTCTTGGAGTTAATGCCAGATATTGTCGTTTGTGATTTAAATTTACCGGAGAAGAATGGTTTTGAAATTTGTGAAGCTTTAAAAACGAATATGATTACTTCCCATATTCCTGTAATCATTTTAACAGCAATGGATGATAATAATACTTATATAAAGTCATTAGAAGTTGGAGCAGATTTATTTTTAACTAAACCTTTTAATCTAAAAGTCTTAAAGCAATCTATAAAAGGATTACTGTTTAACAGAGAAAAGTTACGTTATTACTATACTAAAAATATAAATAAAATCGAAAACGATGGACTTAGCTTAATTGAAAGAGAGTTTTTGATTAAGATTAATTTGATTTTAGAAAAAAACATTGATGACTCCTCTTTTTCTGTTGAAAATCTTGCCAGTAAATTAAATATTTCACGAGTGCAACTCTATAGAAAAGTAAAAGCAGTTTTAGGAATAGGAGTTGGAGATTATATTAATAATTTT
This sequence comes from Flavobacterium algoris, assembly GCF_048158525.1. Lineage (NCBI taxonomy): Bacteria > Pseudomonadati > Bacteroidota > Flavobacteriia > Flavobacteriales > Flavobacteriaceae > Flavobacterium > Flavobacterium algoris. The sequence goes on along the minus strand of NZ_JBLNKT010000031.1, from coordinate 16,151 downwards.
AGATTAGAGAAAGCAAAAGAGCTATTAATGACCACAACAATGAACATCTCTGAGATTGCGTATTCTTGCGGTTTTGCTTCTCCTAATTATTTCTCAACTACTTTTAAAACTAAGTACGGAATACCTCCAAAAGACTTTCGAAATAATTAATTGTGTTAAAACAATGTAACATTTTTATACATATTACAATATTTAGCTCTTTTTTATATTGATTTTGCAGTATTATTTTTTCTTAACTCCTTGTTTTATTGGAGTTAAGTTTTTTTTTAAATTACTTGGCATGTGTAACAATACTTAATTAGTTCATTAGAGTATCCTTGTAATTTTATAAAAAAATAGTATAAAATGAAAAAGTGCATAACAATTATCCTGTCAGGACTTATACTTATTGGATGTAAATCCAAAAATGATCCAAGTCCAAGTCCGAACCCAAATCCGAATCCAAACCCTAATGTGGCTGCCGAGCTTTTGAAATTTAATTTTAATGAAACTTCTGGGCAAACACTAGTAGAAACTAAAACGAATGCCAGTTTTAATATAAATGGACCTTCTGGTTCATCTGAACGAATTGTAGGCGTTGAAGGAAATTCATTAAGAGTCAATGGGTTTTATGGTTGGGCTACCGGAAATACAAGTGTAACTTTTCCTACAGCAAAAGTGTGTGTGTGTGGTTGGATTGCTCCATCCGCTTTTCCTGTTCAAAGGAAAGATTTAGATCCAATTACCGAAAACACAAACGCTGCTATTTTTTCAAATGTAAACACATCCAACAGTTCTGGCGTTGCCTTAGGAATCAATCAGCACGGAAGAGTTATTGGACAATTTAAAGTTGGGACAAATGTGATTCAAATTTTATCTGATCAAGAAGTAGCGCTAAAAAAGTGGAGTTATATTGCATTAAATATAAATGCTTCAAGCGGAACGGCTTCGTTGTATTTGAATGGTATTCAAATTAAAAGTGTTACGTTTGATGTTGGTACACTTTTATGGGATAATAGCGCCACCATTTATATCGGTAAAGAATCAAAATCTAAAACACTTGCTGGATTTGACACTAATGGTTTAACTGGAGCAATCGATCAAGTAGCCCTTTGGAATAAAGACTTAACAGCAGCCGAAATACTAACTCAGTACAATAAATTTGCACCATCAGATCCAGATCTTAAAATCCCGACTGTGGTTCGGTTTGCCAATGATATTCATCGTCCAAAATACCATTTACTTCCATCTGCGGGTTGGACTAACGAATCGCACGGATTGCTATACATTGACAATAAATACCATATTTTTAGTCAAAGAAATTTGAACGGGCCTTATTTAGAACATATTAATTGGGGACATTATGTGAGTAGTGATTTAGTAAGCTGGGAGGAGAAAACGCAAATTTTGTGGCCTCAACCCGGATTTGACGAAGTGGGTATTTGGTCAGGACACGCAATAATAAGTAACGGTCAGCCTTTTATTTTTTATACCGGTGTAAATAAATCTAAAGCCGCAATTGGACTTGCAACTTCTACCGCTCCTTATGATACTTGGACAAAAAATCCTAATGCTATAATACCAAACGCACCAACTTCTTCTGCCAATGCTGATTTTAGGGATCCTTTTGTATTTCAAAACAATTCAGATTGGTATATGATGATTGGTACCGGTTTAAGAAGTGGAACCCCAAGAGGAGCATTGTATTTATATAAATCGACTTCTTCAGATTTTAAACAATGGTCTCCTCAAGGGACAATGTTAGAGGGAAATCCTTCTGTAGATGGAACGGGGGATTTTTGGGAAATGCCTATTTATTATAATTTTGGAACAAAATCAATTGTACTAATCAATAAGCTACCTAATGCCAATGCATTATATTGGACTGGAAACTTTAATGGTTCACAATTCATTAGAGATAATCCCGTTCCGGAACGATTAGATGTAATCAATCAATTATTATCGCCTTCTATTCATCCTGATGCAAATGGGAATTTAACAGCAATAGGAATTATACCGGATGGCGTTACTTCTGCAAAACAAAAAGAGCAAGGTTGGGCACATGTATTTAGTTTACCTAGAGTTTGGACACTTGTTAATGGTAAAATAAAACAAGTTCCACATCCAAATGTATTGAGCCTTAGAGGAGCTTCTAAAAATTTTACCAATGTAGTTTTTGACCAAAATAGCTCAAATGTATTAAATAATTCAACTGGATCTCAATATGAAATCGTTGCTACTATTAATCCAGGAACGGCTTCAAAAGTTGGTTTTTCTTTAAATAAAAATACTGCAACAGGAGAACAAACATTAATTTACTATGATTTAGCAACAAGTAGTTTTGTTGTAGATAGGAGTAAATCTTCTATTTTAACTAGTGTTCCGCTGTCTAATCAATCTACAAATTATGTATTACCGACAGGAAATATAAATTGGCGCATTTTTGTGGATGCATCTGTAATTGAAGTCTTTGTTAATGAAGAATTAGCTTTTGCAACACGATCTTTTCCTTCCACAGGGAATAATTTAATTGATTTATATGCACAGGGTGGTTCAGCAACAGCAACTGATTTAAAAATATACAATATTCAAGGAGGCGGAACTGCATCTACATCAAAGTATATCGAAAAAAAAAATGAAATAATTCATCCAGTTGTTTTTCCGAATCCATCAAGTGAAAATTTCAACATTAAATTTAGTGCTATAACTGAGGCGACTCCTGTTTATGCTTATATTTTTGATATAACAGGATTTCCAGTTAAAAAAATTGAAGCAATTCTAGATGCCAATAATCAAATAATTCATTGGAATGGTATTATGGATAATGGAAATAAAGCTATTAGAGGTGTTTATATAATTAAAGGTCTATTGAAAAATGAATTATTTGATGCTAAAATAATCGTAGAATAATGATGAGAAATTAAAATTAGTAGTTCATTATTGCTTGTCTTTTTTCGTTTATAAATTAAGTACCGTCGCAGCAATTATTAACTAAATGAAACTAAAATTTTTAGACTAAAACTGCATTCTACATTAGAAAAAATTGGATAAATGACCAATTGAAATATTCTTCTATGGTGGTGAATACCATCTCTCATATTGAATAGATTATAAAATGATATTTTAAATATTATTGTATAATCTATTTTTTTTAATTCTATCTGTTTTTTTCTTGCATTTCATTCAGTACTATATAGCTATGGTGAATTTCTGAGTTAAGGCATTAGTAAAGATTATTAAATTCTCTTATGAAAATTGCAAATCTTATAAAGTGAAATTATTTACATTCTTCCTATTTTGAACTACTAATCCGAATCAAGGGTTGAAATTTTTTTTTGTGCCGTTAGGCACTATATATAGGTAGCAATTAAGTTTAAAATTCGTTAGCGTGCCGTAGGTACGCAACATTTATCGTTTTGTTGCGTACCTACGGCACACTAAATTAGTACTAATTCATGTTTTCTACCAAGATTTAGTGCCTAACGGCACATTCTAACCCTTGATTCGCATTACTAATATAAAGTTACACCATGTTATTCTAAAGGTTTTGTATTAGTTAATTCTAAAATTAGGCTGTTTTAGTACTATAGATAAATTAATTTTTTAGAGTGGTAATCCCCAAAATTTAAACTATCACTATTTTTTTAGCGTGTTGTTATTGATATAAGTGTAAATAATTTAAAATAAAAAAACACTATATGTAATTTGAAGCCACTTAAATTATTTAAAACTTTTTTTTAATTTATTTTTTGTTTCGAAATCATAATTCCATGTTACAATATTATACAATCATATCTTGTGTGTAATCTAATATGTTGAAAATAAAATGGTTGTGATTTGTGTAACAAATTTGAAGTAAATGGATACATTACGAAAACGTTATCTTACTGTTTAATAATAAGTTTGATAATAATTAAAAACATGGTTTATGAATAATAAAATTTTGAGATGGTCAATCATTGCGTCTTTCGCAGGATTTCTATTTGGCTTTGATACAGTAGTGATTTCAGGTGCAGACAAAACGTTACAGTTGTTATGGAATTCAAGTGATGTTTTTCACGGTTCTGTAGTAATGGCAATGGCACTTTGGGGTACAGTTATAGGTGCTATTTTTGGGGGAATTCCAACAAATAAGCTAGGCAGAAAAAATACGTTATTGATTATAGGGATTTTGTTTTCTATTTCTGCTGCTGGTTCAGCGCTTTCAAACGATCCGTTTGTTTTTGCCTTTTTTAGATTTCTTGGGGGGTTAGGTATTGGAGCTTCAACAATTGCTGCACCAGCTTATATATCTGAAATATCACCAGCCAAGGATCGAGGGCGTTTAGTGGGATTGTATCAATTTAATATTGTCTTAGGTATTCTTTGTGCCTTTTTATCAAATTATCTATTAAGTGATATTGGTGTAAACGCTTGGCGATGGATGCTTGGTGTTCAGGTTTTTCCATCTTTGATTTATTCTTTTATGGCATTTAGTATACCAGAAAGTCCAAGATGGTTGTATTCAAAAACTAGGATTGATGAGGCAAAACTTATTTTCGAAAAAATTGGATCAAAAGAAGATGTTCAAAGTATTTTGGATGATTTAAGTAAAAATAGTAATAGTACTCCTTTGAACGAAAATATTTTTATGAAAAAATACCGCTTTCAATTAATCTTGGTTTTCTTGATTGCAGCTTTTAATCAATTATCAGGAATTAATGCGTTTTTATATTATGCTCCCAGAATATTTGAAGAAGCAGGATTAGGGGCAAAAACTGCATTATTAAGTAGCATAGGTATTGGTTTTATAAATTTGATTTTTACACTAATTGGTGTTTATCTTATAGATAGATTGGGAAGACGTAAATTAATGATTTTCGGATCTATTGGTTATATTTTCTCACTTTCAATGGTTGCAACTTCTTTTTACTTAGACTGGACAGGAATGGCAGTTCCTACATTTCTATTTGTTTTTATTGCATCTCACGCAATTGGACAAGGGGCTGTTATTTGGGTGTTTATTTCTGAAATATTTCCCAATCATTTGAGAGCTTCCGGACAGTCTTTTGGTAGTTCTGTCCATTGGGTTTTAGCAGCTATTATCCCTTCTATGGTTCCAATCTTTTTTACAAGTTTTGGTGTTGGGAATGTATTTGCCTTTTTTGCTTTTATGATGGTTTTTCAATTGCTATTTGTCCTTTTTATGATGCCGGAAACCAAGGGAATTTCTTTGGAAGAGGTAAGTAAAGGGTTAATAGATTAAATAATAATTATGATGAATATATTAAACAATGGAATTTTAAAAAGATTATTTTTTATCCTGATACTGATTGCAATGTATGGTTGTAGTTCTACTAAAACAAGTAATGAAAAAGTAGTAACCAATGAAGAATTATACAGACCCAATTTTCATTTTACACCAAAAACGGGATGGATGAATGATCCAAACGGAATGTTTTTTTACAAAGGGTTGTATCATTTATGTTTTCAGCATTATCCAAATGATAATGTTTGGGGGCCAATGCATTGGGGACATGCAACAAGTAAAGACATGATAACTTGGAAGGAAGAAAAAATTGCACTTTATCCAGATGAGATGGGATATATATTTTCAGGTAGCTCAGTTGTTGATGTGAATAATACGTCTGGATTTGGGAGTTTAAAAAATCCACCAATTGTAGCAATGTTTACTTATCATGATGCTGTAAAAGCAAAAGCAGGAGCAAAAAATTTTCAATCACAGGCTATAGCATATTCTTTAGATGAAGGAATGACTTGGACAAAATACAAGAATAATCCAGTAATTAAAAATCCTAATATTAAAGATTTTAGAGACCCAAAAATGACTTGGGACGCGATTCATAATCAATGGATAATGGTGCTGGCCGCCGATGTGGAAACTAAAATATATCGTTCTTCAAATTTAATTGATTGGGAATTGGCTTCTGCCTTTGGCAAGAATCTTGGCGCGCACGGTGCTCCTTGGGAGTGTCCAGATTTTTTTCCTATTAAAGTTGATGGTTTAACCGAAGTGAAATGGGTGCTTTTACAAAGTATTAATCCTGGTGGACCAAATGGAGGATCGGCAACACAATATTTTGTTGGAAATTTTGATGGAAAAACGTTCACAGCAGACGATTCATTTACTCAAGACTTAAACAATTTTGGAGCATTATGGGTTGATTATGGTAAGGATAATTATGCAGGAGTCACTTGGTCTAATATTCCGGATTCTGATGGACGTAAATTGTTTATAGGTTGGATGTCGAATTGGGAATATGCCAATAAAGTACCTACAAGAAATTGGAGAAGTGCTATGACCATTCCAAGAGAATTGAAACTTATAAACACTGAGGGTCATTATCGAATAGTTTCTCTGCCAGTAAAGGAATTGGATAAATATATTTCAAAGACTATTAAAAAGGATCTTCTTACTATTGATAAAACAACTGTGATTATAGATAAATCTGCTGTAGATATGTCAAAATTAGACATTCATTTTACTATGAATGGTTTAAAGGATGACAACTATGATTTTATCCTTTCAAATAAAGAAAATAATGCCATTCATTTTGGAATTAATAAAAAAGAGAAGTGTTTTTACATTGATAGAAAAAATGTAAGTCAAACCTCTTTTTCAAATGAATTTGCAAACAAAATTTCAAAGGCTCTAATTACATCAGACTTTAATTCAATCGAAGTGAGAGTGCTTATCGATAAGACTTCAATTGAAGTGTTTTATGATAATGGAAAAACGGTGATGACTGAAATTTATTTTTCAGATAAACCAATGGATTCTTTTTCAATAGCTAAAGCAAATTCTGATTTTGAACTTAAAAATGTATTGATAAACCAACTGAAATTTTAGATAATAGATTATGCAAAAAAAGAATAATAATTAAAAAAACAAATTAACTAATAACCAAAATTATAGATGTATGAAAATTAAGTATTTTAAAAATAAGAAAAACATATTGTCAATATGTTTGTTTTTCTTAGTGTTTATTGCTTCAGGGCAAGAAAGACAAATTAATGGATCTGTTTTATCAGACGACGGACAGCCTTTAGCAGGGGCTAGTATTCTTGTAGAGGGCTCTAAAAATGGAACCACATCAGATTTTGATGGTAATTTTAAAATTTCTGCTAATGAAGGAGCTAATTTGATGGTTTCTTATATTGGTTATTTAGATGCTAAATTAAAAATAACTTCAAAAAACACATACAGCATCAAATTAAAATCTAGTCTTAATAGCCTTAGCGAAGTTATTGTTGTTGGGTATACAAAAGAAAAAAAATCAGATATAGCAGGTGCTATTTCGGTTGTTAAAGTTGCGGATATTTCTCAAGAGTCTTCCCCTAATATTTTAACAGCTTTGCAAGGTAGAGTTGCTGGTTTACAAATCAATTCTGGGGGTACGCCAGGAGGGAATGATTCTCAAATTATTATTAGAGGATTAACTACAGTGACTAGTGGGTCAGCTCCGCTATGGGTAATCGATGGAGTTCAAACCACAAGTTCATCCTCGTTAAATCCTGAAGAAATTGAATCAATTCAGGTATTAAAAGATGGAGCCTCAGCAGCGATCTACGGAACTTCTGCTGCAAATGGAGTAATTGTAGTTACTACCAAGAAAGGCAAAAAAGGAGTTTCTGAATTTAGTTTTAAATCTGAAACAACAGTGAATATGTTAAGAGATAAAATTAGCTTACTTAATTCGCAACAATGGGCGGATGTGGAATATCAAGCACAACAAGGTGCTGGAATTGCAATTCCTACACATCCGGTTTTAATTAATAATGGTTCTGGCTTTACCATCCCTCAATATTTAGATCCAAATGGCTTGCAAACAGCAGCTAATACTAATTGGGTAAAGGAAATTACAAACGATACATTTTCAAACAACACCGATTTTGGTTACAGAAAAGGAACTGAAAACTTAAGTTTATATACCCAATTGAGTTATTCGGAAGATAAAGGTATACAGAGATATACCGGTTATGACCGATTTAATTCTAGAATAAATGCTTCGTATAAATTATTTAAGGATAGATTGACCATTGGTGAAAATTTCTTGTACTCTAAATATAATGAGATAAAAGCAAACGAGTTTGAAAATGCCATTCTTCAAAATCCAATGCTCCCGGTATATTCTAATCTGGGAGATTATGCCACTATTATAACTGGGGGTATGCAAGACAAACCAAACTCTGTAGCAAATTTATGGAGTAATAGAAATAATAAGCAAAAGAATCAAAGGTTTTTAGGAAATGCCTATTTGGATTTTAAAATTATTGATGGTTTGGTTTTTAATACGACCTTAAATTTTGATAAAGGAACTTATAAATTTAACACTGCAACTGAAGCTTTTTCTACAAATGGGACAATCCCTTCCGTATTTCAGAAAATTACTACTGATGATGTGGATAATGATTATTTGGCTACTATTTTTACTAATACTTTAAAATATGATAAAAGTTTTGGAAGACATCGATTGTCAATATTGGCTGGTGTAGAAAATTCAGCAAGAGAAGAAAACTTTCATAATAACCAAATTAATGGGGTAAATATTACTGATCCTGCAGGCTATGTGATTAATGATAATGCACAATATAAAATATTAGTAGGAAAGGTAGAAACATTTAAGATTTCACAATTTGGATCTCTTAAATATGTCTTTGATGATCGATATATTGTGTCAGGTACTTTGAGAAGGGACGGATCATCACGTTTTGGAGAAAACAATAAATACGGTATTTTCCCTTCAGCTTCTTTAGCTTGGAATGCAAAAAACGAAAAATTTCTAAAGGACAGTAAGTACGTTTCTAATTTTAAATTAAGAGCATCTTGGGGTATAAATGGAAATGACCAAATAGCAGATTACTCCTATCTTTCTAGTTATGTAAATAATACTGTTGGTAATGTAGTAGAGTTTTCAGATTACAACATAGATGGAACAGGTATAGGTACTTCAGGAGGTGTATTGCAATCTCGTCAAGCTAATCCCGATCTTAAATGGGAGTCAACAGAACAATACAATGTAGGATTTGATTTAGGATTTTTTAATGAAAGAATCTCGCTACAATCTGATTTTTACATAAAAACAACCAATGATTTAATTCTAAGACCTATAGCTTTATCTGTTAATGGAGAAAGCCAGCCTCCATTAATTAATGCAGGTTCGGTTAGTAATAAAGGCTTTGAAGCTGTGCTGAGCTACAAAAGCAATCCTGCAAATGATTTTAAATATGGGGTTGATTTGAATTTCTCAACCTATAAAAATAACGTAGAAAGTTTAGATACAGAGTCAAATTTTTTACTTAACGGAGTGTCAATAACAAAAAAAGGATCACCAATAGCTTCTTTTTACGGATTAATTGCTGATGGTATTTTTAGAACTCCTGAAGAAGTTGCTGTTCATGCTGATCAACCTGGAAAAGCAGTAGGTAGAATTAGATATAGGGATATTAATTTTGATGGTAAAATTGACCAATTTGACAGAACAATCATAGGCAACCCACATCCCGATTTTATATATGGAATAAACTTATATTCTTCTTATAAAGGATTTGACATAACACTGTTTTTTGACGGGAAACAAGGAAATGATTTATATAATGCACAGCGTGCAATAGGTGATTTTGATTATTTTAGTTTTAATCATAATACAAATACTCTAGACGCTTGGACACCAAGTAAGGCTAATTCAAATGTACCAGCATTGTCAACATTGAATAGTAATAATGAGTTGCAACCTTCAAGTTATTATGTTGAAGATGGTTCCTATATCAGATTAAAAAATATAACATTAGGTTATAATTTTGATAAAGCTTTATCAAAAAGGTTAGGAATGAATAAAATGAGATTTTATCTAGTGGGTCAAAATTTGTTTTCTCTAACGTCTTTTACTGGCTTTGACTATGAAGTTTCTGGATTAAGTGCTGGAGGAATTGGTGTAGCAGGTTATGGAATTCCTCACACAAAATCGATGACTTTTGGTATAAATGCAAATTTTTAAAATCTTAAATATGAAAACAAAATTTAAAATAGTATTTACTTTAATGATAAGCATGCAATTGCTTTCCTGTGTAAATGACAGCGATTTAAATGTAAAGGAGAACTATGTTTTATCAGCAGATAATATTGATCCTGAACAATTAGTAATAGCGGCATATAGCGCACTTGATTATCGTTATAATACAGGTGAATTTAGAGACTTATGGCCTTTTGACCATGCACCATCTAACTGGGCAACAAGCGATATTCGTTGTGGAGATTCCTATAAAGGAGGTGGAGGTACTGGTGATAATCCAGGTGGTGGAATGCATCAGTTAGAAACGCATGATTTATTTCCTTCAAGTGAAAATGCTTACAATGTTTGGAGAGCCATTTATTTTGGAATAAAAAGAGTTGATACTGCTTTGAGAGCTATTAATACAATAGATGAAGCTAAATTTCCTAATAAGAAAGCAAGAATAGGAGAACTAAAAGTTTTGAGAGCTCATTTTTATTTTGAAGCAATTAAAAATTTTGGGTCTATAGTTTGGTATGATGAAAATACTCCAATTGCAGATATTAATAAAATACCAAATACTTTTGACTTTAGTTTTATGTGGTCTAAAGTTGAAGGTGATTTAACAGATGCAATTGCTCAATTACCTGACACACAAACAGAATTAGGGAGAGTAAATAAAGTAGTAGCGTATGCTTACTTATGTAAAGCGCAAGTCTTTCAAAAAAAATGGACTGAGGCAATTGTAAGTGCGAACTACGTTATTAATTCTGGAAATTATGGATTAGTAACTGATATAGAAAAATTATATTCGATTCCAGGGTACGGAAATCGTGAAAACATATTTGCAGTTCAGTATTCTATAAATGATGGTTCTCAATTTGGAAATCTCAATTTTGGAAATTTATTAAATGCACCTGATAGTCCTGGAGATGATATTAAAAACCCATATTTAAATGGTGATGATTTTGATAAACCTTCTCAAAATCTTGTAAATTCTTTTAAAGTTGGTGCAGATGGGCTTCCGCTATTTGACAGTTATAATAATGCGAATGTAACTCCAACGGACTTAGTAGATCCAAGATTAGATCACGAAATTGGAAGAACTGGAATTACTTGGAAAGATTGGGCAGCAAGACCACAACAACCGGACTGGAATAGAGATCCAGCAACTTATGGTTCTTACTTGGTTAAGAAAAATGTAATTTCTCCAAATTCAAACGGTTTGGCTTCAAATCCTACAGGGTTCCCTTGGGCATTAGGTAATTTAGACTTTCCTATTATTAAATACAGTGATTTATTGTTATGGAAATCGGAAGCTTTAATTGAATCTGGTTCAAATGTTTCTGGTGGAGTTATCATAATTAATGAAATTAGAAATAGAGCTAAAAACTCACCGTATGTAAAAGATTTTAATAATCCATCTCAAAATGCAGCAAATTATTTGATAAATCTATATCCATTATCATTATCTCAGGATGCAGCTAGAAAAGCACTTAGAATGGAAAGAAGATTAGAATTAGCTAACGAAGGACATGGTTTTTATGATTTAGTGAGGTGGGGTATTGCTGAACAATATGTCAACAATTACATTCAAGTTGAAAAAACACGCCGTACCTATTTACAAAGTGCTTCATTACAATCTCACGAACAATATTTGCCTATACCACAAATTGAAATTGATGCAAGTGCAGGTGTATATAAACAAAGAGCAGGATACTAATTAGACTAAACCAAACCAAACTTATAAAAATATGAAAACAATAAAACAACGACAATCTATTTATAGTATAGCGATTGCATTTATCACAATTGCATTGACTTTCTTATCATGTTCTAAAGATGATAACTTTTCTGATAAAGTTCCTGATTATACGGAATCTATCGTTCAGTCTTTTAAAGTAGGATCTAAATATGCCGATATTAATCATACCATTGGTACGATTACAATGACATTACCATCTGGAACTGATTTGAAAAATGTTAAACCTGAAATTAGACTTCCAGAAACTGCTTCAGTAACACCAGCCTCAGGATCTACAATAGATTTTAGTAATGGTCCAGTAACCTTTGAGGTAGTTTCAACAAATGGAGCTCATAGAACCTATACTGCTAGTATTGCAGCTTATGGTGATCCTAAGATATTATCATTCTCGATTGGTGATAAATTGGGTATAATTGATGAAGTAAATAAAACAATTAAAGTTGAGATTGGTAGTCAAGGAGGAGACTTGAGTAATTTAGCTCCTTCATTTGTAATTGCTGAAGGAACAACTGTAGATGTTGCTTCTGGAGTTGCCAGAAATTTTACTTCCCCTAAAGTATATACTGTTTTATCAAATAATGGATACACCGCTAAACAATATACGGTGACGGTTACACAAATACAAGCGCCTAAAATTGAATCGTTTGTGGTAAATGGAGCAGTTGGTATTGTTGATAATGCTGCAAATTCAATTGTGGTAATTTTACCTCCGGGAGCTAACCTAACTAATTTAGCACCTGTTATTACGTTACCTGCAGAACAAACAGTAACTCCTTCTTCTGGGGCTACACAAAACTTTAGTAACGGTTCAGTTACTTACACAGTTAAGAACAAAGAAAACCTTACAAAGGTTTATAATGTAAAAGTTGAATCAATAGCAGCAACAAAATATGCCTTTTTGGGGTTAGAAGATGATATAAGTTCATTAGTTGATGATGATGCAAAAGCTGCTGCAACTTGGATGCAAAGTACCTATGGTGCGGATTTCAAATACATTAAAATTGCAGATATTTCAGCATTAAATATTGGAGATGTGAAAGTTGCCATGTTGTATTATTTAACTCCAAAAGAAAATCAAGGTTTTTTTGCTACTTCTAATGATGTTTCTAATATGCTGCCTGCTGGTTTAAGACCAGGTGGTTCACAAGCTCAGTTACTTAAATCTTGGGTAAAAGGGGGCGGAGATATGCTTATTGCAGGAGACCCTAGTCCATTCATCTTTTCTTTAGGGAGAGTTCCCGCAAATTTTGGAGCAGCAAGAGCACCAGGAAATTATGTATTCTCTGAATTTGGTTGTGCAAGTGAAACAGGATGTTATGACACGGGTAAACCTGCAGATGATATATGGGGATTGGGAATGAGAGACTCTAACAATTCTGGGAATAGACGCAATGATGAAATTTTTAATGGCTTAACCTTTGAAGGAGGAGCTGGAAACGAATATTTGCCATTACAAAATAGTGCAAATAGAGAGGTTAGATTAATATGGTGGCAACACTTTGATGGAATTCTTAATCCAAGCTGTTGTGGTTCTGATGCTGCTTCCCAATTTGAAAAGACTTTAACGGCAGTAAAATATGGAACATTAAGACACATTGGAGATGCTTTTGGTTATGGTGCAGTTGAATTTAAAAGAACTGATTTGGCTAATAATGCAGCATTTGATTCTCAAATACCAACAGATTTCAAAGGACATATTTTTACAATTTCAAATACAATTGTAGGTTATGAATGGAATTCGAACGGAACTACAAATGATTATCAAAACAATATAAAAGTTTTCACCAAGAATATTCTTGATCACTTGTACAATCTAAATAATGATTAGTAATTTTTAAATAGAATTTCTTAATTATAAAAAAATGAAAAATGAAAAATAAAATAAAAAATGGATTTTACATTAAGTATGTATTGTTGCTATTACTAGCAACAATCACATACTCATGTGAGGAACGTCTGAATTATGACGATCAATTGCCAAGTACTTTGAATATAATTGAATCAATTAAAATAGGTCAAACAAGTGCTACGATAGATAATTTGTCTGGAGTTGTTAATTTTGTTTTGCCTTCTGAAACAAATTTAGCTGCAGTTGTATTAGATATAAAGAGCCCGGAAGGTGTAATTGTTACTCCAGCATCTGGAACAACTGTTAATTTAACAACTCCTATTGAAGTAACTACTAAATCAGGGGATAAAACCAGACATTATATTATAAATGCACGTGTACTCCCAAATCAAATTGCTTTTGTGAGTGATGCTACGTCGATAGACAATATTGTTGACGAAGACGTAAAAGCTGCTGCTCAATGGGCTAAAGATACTTATGGTAGTAGGTTTGTTTTTATTCCTTTCTCTGATTTAACTATAAATTCTTTGAAAACAGTGAATGTTGTTTTCTTTTTTTATGATACAGAAGGAACATCAGCTTTGCCACAAGTAAGTTTGGATAAAAAAAATGTATTAACTCAGTATCTTGTTGAAGGAGGTAAAATGCTTTTAGGAGGTATGGCAACTAGTTATGCTGAAGTTATTGGTCGTGATAAAAGTGGTCTTTTAACAATAAAAGGAAATGGTATTGGCTTTGTTGATAGTGGTACTTGGAGTATTGATGGAGGTGTTAATTTTCAAAATGATCAAAGAAATAGTCCTATTTATAACTTTACTCAAGTAATTTCTACTGATTCTAATGGGTATTTCCCAGTAATTAATGGTGGATATAAAGAAGATCATAATAATTTGTGGGATTTAGGACCATTGTTAGGGCCAGGTCATCAAAAAGGGCAGTTTGCGGAATTTGAAAACCTTTATGGTGGTAAAGTTCTTGCTGTTTGGAGCGGTGTTAGTGATGAATGTTGCCCGGGTATTATTGAATTTAAGTCGAATTCAGTTTATGCAGGAACTATTATAGCAATAGGCATAGGCGGTATGGAATGGGCCATGAATGACGGAAGAACCAATGTATATGCATCTAATATACAAGGGATCTATAGAAATTCGATTGATTATTTAGGTACAAAATAATAATTTGTTTAGCTTGTGGTTTTATTGGGCAGGTTTTCCTGCCCTTTAATTTATTTAATTTATTAAAAAATGGAAAAAAAATATACTTTAAGTGCGGTTTGTTTTGGGGAGGTTTTATGGGATATTTTCCCTACGCATAAAAAAATTGGGGGAGCGCCATTGAATGTAGCTTTAAGAATGAATTCTATGGGAGTAGAAACGACTATGATAAGTCGTGTTGGGGATGATGAAAATGGAAAAAACATACTATCTTTTTTAAACGATCAAGAGGTTACCACCGATTTAATTCAAATGACGGAGGAATATAAAACAGGAGCTGTTCATGTAATGATTAATGAAAAGGGAAATGCCTCCTACGATATTTTATATCCGTCAGCTTGGGACAAGATCATAGAAACAGAAATGATGGAAAAAGTAACTGCTGAAGCAGATGTTTTTGTATTTGGAAGTTTAGCATGTAGGGATGAGATTACTCGGACCACTTTGAACAAGCTTTTAGGGAAAGCAAAGTATAGAATTTTCGATGTAAATCTAAGAGCCCCTTATTACACTACCGATGTCTTAAATGAACTTATGTTAAAAGCTGATTTTATTAAGTTGAATGATGAAGAGTTACGTGAAATAAGCAGCGAATTAGGGTCACCATATAATTCATTTGAACAAAACATTAAATTTATTGCAGAAAAGACAAATACAAAACAGGTTTGCGTTACCAAGGGGGAATTTGGAGCTGTTTTGTACTATAATGATAAATTTTATTATAATAGTGGTTATTTTATAAAAGTAGTAGACACCGTTGGTGCTGGGGATTCCTTCTTAGCTTCATTAATAGTACGATTATTAAGAGGAAAATCACCTCAAAAATCATTGAATTATGCTTGCGCAATAGGTGCTTTAGTAGCTGGACAAGAAGGAGCTAATCCAAAGATTTCTGAAAAGGTAATTAGTGATTATATGAAAATTGAGAAAAAAAGTAAAAAAAATAGTTTGTGATTCTATTAACGCGTTGGGTGTAATTGTTTTTGAATTACACCCAGCGTGTTCTTTTTTTTGCTAGATGTAGAACTTTAGTATATAGCCTAAGAAATATTTCATTTGATATCAAATAAGAGTAAAGTGTTGTATTTTTAAGTTGCTTGTATTGAGTGTGTTATTTAATATTGTTGCATGTTTTACAAGGATGGATACCCTTTTGAGATTAAAGATATAGTGGTAAGAAGATTAGTTTCGACAGATGTAAAAAAAACTTTTATTTCTTCTCAAAAAATAAAGTCAATATTGTCTAGTCCTGAAAAAACGATACAGGATTAATAAAAAATAAAAGTACAATTTTTAAACAGTAGTAAGCTCCGGTTTACTACTGTTTTTTGTTTTATAGGTTCTCATTTTAA